>NZ_DASWSJ010000130.1:0-16960 GCF_036402745.1 Actinophytocola sp.
ACGCCGCGGGTGCCGACCGTGACACCGCGTTCGTGCCTTGTTCACCGCGTTGCCCGCGGGTGGCCACCGGGTGCGACTTCGCTGTCACCCGGACCGCATTCCCCCGCCCGAAACTCCCCTGCCCGAAAGGCGGACCGTTGACCGAGGCGATCGACCGGCCCCGACGGCTGCGGGTCGGCCGCACCCTCGGGGACCGCGTCTTCCGTGGCAGCGCGCGGGGCTTCGGCCTGATCGTGCTGCTGATCATGGGGGGCATCGGCGTCTTCCTGACCATCGAGGCGGTTCCGGCGTTCCGCCAGTGGGGTTGGGGCTTCTTCACCACCGAGCAGTGGAACCCGGAGAGCAACGTGCTGGGCATCGCCGCGGTGCTCGTGGGCACCGGGGTCGTGGCGTGCGTCGCGATGGTCATCGCGTTCCCGCTCGCGCTCGGCACCGCGCTGTACATCTCCGAGTACGCCGCCCCGCGCGCCAAACGGTGGCTGATCGCGATGATCGACCTGATGGCGTCGGTGCCGAGCGTGATCTACGGGCTCGTCGGCGCGTACCTGCTGCAGCCGGAGATGGTCTACGTCTCCCGCTGGCTGCACGACATGCTCGGCTGGATCCCGATCTTCGCGGTCGACACCGACCCGAACGCGGCCGTGTTCGCCCAGTCCCGCTACACCGCGTCCGCGCTGATCGCCGCGATCGTGGTGGCGATGATGGTCCTGCCCTACGCCTGCATGGTGATGCGGGAGGTGTTCGACCAGGCGCCGCAGGGGGAGCGAGAGGCCGCCTACGCGCTGGGCTCCACCCGCTGGGGCATGATCCGCTCGGTGGTGCTGCCGTTCGGGCGCGGCGGCATCATCGGCGGCACGATGCTCGCGCTCGGCCGCGCGCTCGGCGAGACCATCGCGGTGGTGCTGATCATCGCGCCGCTGTTCGAGATCAAGGTGCGCATCCTCGAGAACGGCGCCATCACCGTGCCGTCGCTCATCGCCACCCGCTACGGCGAGTCCGTCGGCCTGCAGCTGTCCGCGCTGCTCGCCGCCGGCCTCGTGCTGTTCGTCGTCACGCTGATCACCAACAGCATCGCCGCGGTGATCGTCACCCGCAGCCGCAGCGGCGCGAATACGGAGATCTGATGCCCACCACGTTCGAGCTCGACGAGTTCCGGGCCGACCTCCGGGAGGAGCCGGCGCAGGCGCCACCGGAGGAGGTCCGGCGCGACCTGCGCGGCCGCACCCTCGACGACCGGGCCGCGCCGCTCGGCGCCGCGCTCGGCGCGCTGAGCCTGGTGTCGCTGCTCTACGGCCGGCTGCTGCCGCTGTCCGGCGTGCTCGGCTTCGTCATCTGCTGGTACCTCGCGTTCGTCGTGCTCTACGCGCTCGTGTCGATCTACCGGCACCCGGCGCCCGCGGTCACCGACCGGATCGCCGGCGTGCTCATCCGCACCAGCGCGCTGGTCGTCGGCGGCGCGCTCGCCACGGTCATCACCTACGTGTTCGTCCGCGGCGCGCCGGCCCTGCGGCACCTCAACATCTTCACCCAGGACCTGACCGCGGGCCCGCACGACCCGCTCGAGGTCGGCGGCGTGCTGCACGGGATCGTCGGCACGCTCATCCAGGTCGGCATCGCGATCTCGATCACGCTGCCGCTCGGCGTGGGCTGCGCGGTGTTCATGACCGAGGTCGGCGGCAAGCTCGCGAACCTGGTGCGCACCGTGGTCGAGGCGATGACCGCGCTGCCCTCGATCGTCTGCGGCCTGTTCGTCTACATCGCGCTGCTGCTCACCTTCGACGTGCAGCGCAACGGAATGGCCGCGGCACTCGCGATCAGCGTGATGATGCTGCCGATCATCGCCCGCTCCGCAGAGGTCGTGCTGCGGGTGGTGCCCGGCGGGCTGCGCGAGGCGAGCCTCGCGCTCGGCGCGTCGCAGTGGCAGACCGTGCGCAAGGTCGTGCTGCCCACCGCCCGCCCGGCGCTCGCCACCGCGATGGTGCTCGGCATCGCCCGCGGCATCGGCGAGACGTCGCCGGTGCTGATCACCGCCGGCTACACCACGTTCCTCAACGCCAACCCGTTCGAGGGCCCGATGGTGTCGCTGCCGCTGTTCGCCTACACGCTCGCTCGCTCGCCCGAGCCGCTGTTCCAGACCAGGGCATTCGGCGCCGCCGCGGTGCTGATGGTGCTGGTGCTGCTCGTGTTCCTGCTCGCCCGGCTGGCCGCCGCACAACGGCGGGGCCGGTAAGAACCGAAGAGGGAGACGGAAATGGGACGCATCGCCGCTTGGCGACGCGCACTGATCGTCGCGCTCGTCGCGACGACGGCGGTCACACCGGCGATCCCGGCATCGGCCGCCGCCCCACCGGCCTACGAGCCGATCACCGGGTCAGGCTCGACGTGGAGCCAGAACGCGCTCGACCAGTGGGTGCAGAACGCCAGGAGCAAGGGCATGACCGTGTCCTACTCCGGCGTCGGCTCGTCCGCGGGCCGGAGACAGTTCGCGGATGGCCAGAACGACTTCGGCGTCTCGGAGATCCCGTTCCAGGGCACCGATCGCGGCCAGCCGGACTCCTCACCCAACCGCGCCTACGCCTACATGCCGATCGTGGCGGGCGGTACCTCGTTCATGTACCAGCTGCGCGTCGGCGGCCAGCTCTACCGCGGCCTGCGGCTGTCCGGCCCGACGATCGCGAAGATCTTCACCGGCGCGATCCGCAACTGGAACGACGCGGCGATCACCAAGGACAACAACGGCCGGAAGTTCCCGAACAAGCCGATCATCCCGATCGTGCGTGGTGACGGGTCCGGCACCACCGCCCAGTTCGCCCGCTGGATGGACACCGAGCACCGCGCGATCTGGCGGAGCTACTGCGGCTGCACGGGGCTCACCTCGTACTACCCGGTGAACAAGGGCCGGGCGCCGCTGATGACCTCGCAGACCGGGTCGGACCGGGTCGCCGGCGCGGTCGCGGCCACGGCGGGGGACGGCGCCATCACCTACGTCGAGTACTCCTACGCCACCGCGCGGAACTTCCCGGTGGTCAAGGTGCTCAACCGCGGCGGCTACTACGTCGAGCCGACCCACTACAACGTGGCGGTCGCGCTGACCCAGGCGCAGATCAACAACAACCCGCGCGACCAGAACTACCTCACCCAGGTCCTGGACCGGGTGTACCGGTTCAGCGACCCGCGGACCTACCCGCTGTCCTCGTACTCGTACGCGATCATCCCGGTGGTCGGCGCGGGCGACTTCCGGATCACGGCGGGCAAGGGCCGCACCATGTCCGACTTCATGTACTACTTCCTGTGCCAGGGCCAGAGCGCGATGCCCGCGCTCGGCTACTCGCCCCTGCCGGCGAACCTGGTGCGCGCCGGGTTCGCCCAGGTGAAGAAGATCCCGCACGCGACGATCCAGGACACCGACGTGGCGCGGTGCGGCAACCCGACGTTCGACCCCGGCGACCCGTCGAGCAACAAGCTGGCGCGCGAGGCGCCGCAGCCGCAGGCGTGCGACCGGCTCGGCCAGGGCCCGTGCGGCGCGGCCCAGGGCGGCGGCGCCGGCGGCACCGGTGGTGGCGGCAGCGGTTCCGGAGGCAGTGGCAACGGAAGTGGTGCAGGCGGTGCCGGTGGCAACACGCCGGCCGGCGGCGGTGGTCCCTCGGCCACCCAGCGCGACCCGGAGACGGGCCTGCCGATCGGCACCGGAGGCGACGGCGGCAGCGGGTCCGACCTGGCGGGCAGCGCGACGGAGCTCGCGGCGTTCCGCTCGGACGGGATGACCACCACGCTCGGCGTGCTGGTCGGTGTGCAACTGCTGCTCGTGCTGCTGGTGCCGCCGTTCGTGGCGCGCGCCGCGCGCCGGCGGCGCGAGTCGGCGGACCAGGCGTGAACGGGGGGATGGGAATGTCACGGATCACGGGCCTGACCCGGCTCGGCATGGTGGTGCTCCTCGCCGCCGCACCGATCGCCGGCGCCGCGGTGCTGCCGGCGCCGGCCGCGCAGGCGCAGAGCAACTCCGCCGTCGTGCAGACCAAGGAGATCACCAACTACGGCCGCGGCACCTCCGCACCCGCCACGGTCCGGGTCGACCGGACGACCAACCTGTTCGACCGCCAGCAGGTCACGATCGACCTGAACGGCTTCAAGCCCTCGTACAACGCCAACAACATCAACGTCGGCGGCAGCCGGGTGGAGTACCCGGTGGTGGTGATGCTGTGCCGCGGCGCCAAACCCGCCAGGAACACCTGCGTGAACCAGGACCGGGTCCAGTGGCAGTCCGGCTTCGACGTCAACGCGCTGCCCGAGCAACGCGCGGTGGCCGAGAAGCAGAGCCGGCAGGGCGAAGCCCCCGCCTATCCGGGAGCGGACATCTACCAGCAGTACGCGAACCTCTATCGCGCCGAGCAGCTCCCGTTCGTCTCCACGGACGGCGTCTCGTATCTGTGGGTGGCCAACACGATCCGGCCGGACGGCCAGCCGTCCATCAACGAGCCGAAGCTGAAGAGTTTCCCGCCGCCCGACACGGCGAGCGAGGGCACCAGCGTGATCACCACCAGGTACATTCCCATCCGGCCGAACGGGACCAACAAGTTCCTGTTCGAGGTCCGGCAGCGGGCCTCGCAGCCGAGCCTGGGGTGCACCGACACCCAGCAGTGCTCGATCGTGGTCGTGCCGATCATGGACATGGCATGCGCCCAGAACGCGCCCGCGGAGTGCGCCGCCGGCCCGAACGGGCCGGCTCCCGGCGATGGCGGGTTCACCGACGGCCACAACCTGTTCGTCGGTCCGCAGCAGTGGCTCGCCGAGTCCAACTGGCGCAACCGGTTCGTCGTCCCGATCTCGTTCGCGCCCGATCTGCAGTCCTGCGACGTGCGCGACCCCAGGCCCTCCGTCCAGGCGTACGGCTCGGAGCTGGTCGACGTGGCGCAGCAGCGTTGGGGCGCGGCCTACTGCACCGGTGCGCGGAAGTCGGACTACCTGCCCGTGTACACCCAGGGCAGCGAGTATTTCGCGCGGCGGCAGCTCACGACGAGGCTCGGCACGAGCTACCAGCAGGACGCGGTGTTCGTCAGCCAGCCGGTGACCGGCTCACCGCGGCCGGTGGTGCACGCGCCGAGCGCGCTCACCGGGTTCGCGGTGGCCTATGTCGTCGACGACGCGAACGGCAAACAGGTCCAGAACCTGACGCTGTCGCCGAGACTGCTGGCCAAGTTGCTCACCCAGAGCTACAACCCGGTGGTCGTTCCCCCGAACATCCGGCAGGGCAAGCAGCGCTACACCGGAACGCAGCCGGTCCCCGACGACGCGACCGCCAACGGGTACTACGTGGCGCATCCCGCGTTGATCGACAACCCGCGGAGCCTGTTCGCCGACCCCGAGTTCGCGGCGCTCAACCCCGGCCTCGCCGTGAAGGACCAGGCCGGCAACCTCGCCCCGCAGCTGCTGGGCACCCTCAACTCGATGATCTTCACGGTCGAGTCGGACATCATCATGGATGTCACCCGGTACATCACGAGCGACCCGGCGACGCGGGCGTGGCTCGGCGGGCAGGCGGACCAGTACGGCATGCGCGTCAACCCGGCGTGGCGCAACCTGGCGCCGACGCAGATCTACACGCTGCTGGACACCTGGGTGCGGCCGTCCCAGCCGCGCAAGACGGGCTGGCTGGAGGGTCCCTTCGGCGACAAGCGCTTCTTCGTCTACGGGGGCGGCGACACCTGCGACGAGACCTTCAAGACGCCGTATCTCACCAAGATGGCGAACGTCTCGAACTCGGCGGAGGCGGACGCCCTGGCGCTGCTCGACCGCCGCGGTTCGGCCACGCCGGTCTGCACGTCGGACTCGACGCCGGTGCCGCCGGCCCAGCAGGCCCCGGGGCCGCAGTTCCCCGGCGACGACGTCACCCAGGACGTGGTGTACCGGGAGGTCAAGAACCAGCCCGCCGACTTCGGCCAGCGGGCGGTCCTGGCGGTGACGACCGTGCCGCACGCCGCCCTGTACGAGGTGCCCACCGCGCGGCTGGTCAACTCGGCCGGCAAGGCCGTCGGCCCGACCCCGGGCACCATGCTCAACGCGCTCAACGCGGCGGTGCAGGACCCCGCGAGCGGCACCGTCCGCATCGACCACCCGCGGGTCACCGGCAACGCGTACCCGGGCACCATGGTGGCCTACACGGCGGTGCCCACCGCGGGCCTCAACCGCGCGACCGCCGGCCGTTACGCCGACTTCATCGAGTTCATGGCCACCACCGGCCAGGTCCCCGGACCGACGCTCGCCAACCTGCCGCCCGGCTACGACCCGCTGCCGCCGGCGATGGTCAACCAGGCCAAGGCCGCCGCCGCGGCGATACGCGCACAGCGCGGCGAGGTCCCGCCCCCGCCGCCGGGCGGCCCGCTCCAGAACGGCATGCCACCGGGGTTCGGCGGCGGTGACCAGCCCGTCGCGCAGGCCCCCAACCCGGGCAGCGGCCTCCCGGCCGGCGCGGTGCAGCCGCAGGGTGCCGCGAAGAATCCGAAGGTGACCGGCGACCCGGCGCGGGTGGCGAAGACCGAGGGGGCGAGCTCCTGGCTCGCCCGGTGGGCGATGCCGCTGCTGATCGGGTTCGGCCTGCTCGCCGCGCTGGTCGCGTTCGGCGTCCAGGTCGGCTCGCGGCCCGACCACCCGCTGCGCCGCCGGCTCGACGGGTTGCTACGGGCGGTGGGACGCCGATGACGACGCTGACGCCGGCCACAGCGCCTGCGTCCGAGCGGCCGGCGGACGAGGCGGACGAGCCGGCGGGTGCCGGCGCGTCCACCACCGCCGCCGCGCCGCCCCGGCCGGCGCCGTTCGGGGCGAAGGTGGCCTCGCGGGTGTTCGCGCTGCTCGCGGTGGGCGCCCTCGGTTTCGTCGGGTACCTGATGCTGCTGAGCCCGCTGGAGCAGAGCTCGACCCAGGACGTGCTCTACTCGCAGCTGCGTGGCCCGATCGCCGAGGCCGTGCCGCCCTACGCCGGGCGCGAGCAGAGCGCGGACGGCACGGTCATGCGCTCGGTGCCGTCGATCTACGCCGACGGCGAGGACACGCTGATCCCCGCCGGCGCGCCGATCGCCGTGCTCGAGATCCCGGCGATCGACCTGCGCCAGGTGGTGGTCGAGGGCACCAGCTCCGGCGACCTGGAGGCCGGCCCCGGCCACCGGCGCGACACCGTGCTGCCGGGGCAGCGGGGCGTGTCGCTGATCTACGGCCGGGCCACCACGTTCGGCGGACCGTTCGGCGGGCTGCCGCGGCTGGCGCGCGGCCAGGACCTGACCGTGGTGACCTTCCAGGGCACGTTCACCTACCGCGTGGAGGGGGTGCGCCGCGCCGGTGACCCGCTGCCCGACATCCAGCCGGTCACCGCCGGCGGCAGCCGGCTCACCCTGGTCACGGCCGAGGGGGACAACCCGCTGCAGCCGAACCGCACCGTGTTCGTCGACGCGCTGCTGCGCGGCGACCCGCAGGCCGCGGCCGACCGGCCCCGGCTGATCCCGCCGGAGGAGCAGTCGCTCGCCTCGGACCGGCCCGCGCTGCTGCCGCTGGTGCTGTGGATGCAGGCACTCGTCGTGGTGGCCGTCGCGATCGCCTGGGCCCGGGTCCGCTGGGGCCGCTGGGAGACCCACCTGGTGGGGCTGCCGATGATGCTCGCGGTGCTGTGGTTCGTGTACGAGACGGGCGCCCGGTTGCTGCCCAACCTGACGTGACCGCCCCGCGGCGCCGGCCGCGGTGGCGCTCGGTTCTCCTGTGGACGGTGGCCGCGGTCGTGTTCCTCGGCCCCGTGGTGGTCGTCGGCGTGCTCGTCGGGACCTCGCCAGGAGGCGCCCCGAACGCGGCGCCGCTCGTCGCCGCCGGCGGCGTGCCGGCCGGGGTGCCGGCGGTCCCGGCGGTGCCCGCGGCCACGGGGTCCGCACCGACCGGGCCGTCCGGGCCGGCCGGGGCCCAGGACGCGTACGCCGGGTGGGCGGGCGAGGTCGGGGCCAGGACGGGCATTCCCGCGCGGGCGTTGTCCGCGTACGCCAACGCCGAGGTCGTGCTGGCCGCCGAGCGGCCGGGCTGCCGGCTCACCTGGGTGACGCTCGCCGGCGTGGCCCGGGTGGAGTCCGACCACGGCCGCTACGCCGGCCGCACCCTGCGCGCGGACGGCCGGCCGGACCGCGCGATCATCGGCGTCCCGCTGGACGGCACACCGGGCGTCGCGGCGGTCGCCGACACCGACCGCGGCGCGCTCGACGGTGACCCGGTGCGGGACCGCGCGGTGGGGCCGCTGCAGTTCCTTCCGTCCACATGGGACACCTACGGTGCCGACGGGGACGGGGACGGCGTCGCGGAGCCGCAGGACATCGACGACGCCGCGGTGGCCGCCGGCAGGTACCTGTGTGCCTCGGGCGGCGACCTGTCCACCGGGGAGGGCTGGTGGCGGGCCGTGCTGGCCTACAACGCGTCCGTGGACTACGCCCGGGACGTGTTGGCCGGCGCCAACACCTACGCGACCAGGAGCCGGTAAGCGTAGCTCACGTGCCGGACATGTCTCCTCAACCAGCAGTTCCGCGGCAGTTGTCCCACCCCGGCGGCCGGGCGTCGAGACTTCACGCGTGCGATTTTCCCTGACACAGCAACAGAAAGATGGTGACATGACCAGGAATCGGATCGTGGCGCGCGCGGTCGTCACGGCGGGTCTGGCGGTTACCGCCTCGCTCGCGGTGGCGTTACCGGCTCAGGCGCAGGTATCGAGACAGGTCACGTGCGACGGAACGATCGGTGCGCAGACCGTGGGCAGCGTCGTGGTCGCCGCCGGGACGGCCTGCGTGCTGGACGGCACGCGGGTGCAGGGCGGGATCACGGTGGGCGCGGGCGCCGCGCTGGACATGTCGAAGACCGGCGTGTACGGAGGCGTCACGTCGGACCGCGGCGGTCGGGTGACCGCGGTGGACAGCGTCGTGCGCGGCGGGTTCGACCACACCGGCAACGGTCAGGTCCGGTTCACCAACTCCGTCGTCGGCGGTGACGTGGCGGTGCGGGGGGAGACCACGTTCGCCGCGACCGGCCTCGTCGTGGGTGGGGACCTCAGCGGCACCGCGGTCAGCCGCTTCGACGTGTCCGGCTCCTCGGTGCGGGGCTCGCTGGTCGCGAACGAGGCGTTCAGCGGCGGCGACCTGTGCGGGAACCGGGTGTACGGCGACGCGAAGGTCGTGGGCAGCGGCGGCGCCGTCCTGATCGGCGACGCGGGTTCCTGCGCCGGCAACGACGTCGACGGCAGTGTCGTGGTGGACAACAACGTCGCCTACCTCGTCATCGCCGGCAACACCATCGACCACAACCTGAGCTGCACCGGCAACGACCCGGCGCCGGTGGTCGGCACGAACACGGTGCAGGGCGCGAAGCTCGGCCAGTGCGCCTGACAAGGTAGCGACCCGGCTCGGCTTCGCTGCTCGACTTCGCTGCTCGACGTCTCGGCCCGACTTTCGTGGCTCCCGCTCGGACCTTCCGTCCCGGTCCGAACGGGAGCCACTGGTCGTTCGCCGCGGTCCTCCCGCCGATCAGGTCGGGGTGCCGCGGCTTTCCCGCAGGCCGACCTGGGCGAGGAAGCCGGGCGCGGTGCCCGAGCCGCGCATGGGCGGCTTCGGGTGGTCTCGGCGGCGTCCGGGCCACGGCACCGGGTGGACCGGGCGAAGGCGGCCCGCCGGGGTCGAGATCAGCTCGCTGATGCGGGACACGTCGCCGGCGTCCGGCACCTGGTTCGGGGCTGGTCTCCGTCGTGCTGTCGTGCCGGGGGTAGACGAAGGTGGGGCCGGAAGGCAACGCCTCCCGGCCCCACGTGCTTCTGGCGAAGCGAACTGGCTAGTCGATCAGAGCAGGGCACCACAGTTGGTCGCCGCGGAGAACGCCTGGCGGTTCGCGCCGCTGGCGAACCGGGTGCACAGGTAGCCGGACGGACCGAAGATCGCCGGCAGCCGGGAGCCGGCGGCGTCGTAGTCGGCCTTGCGCACCACGTTGAAGACGGTCCGCGAGGCGAAGAACACTCCGGCGGTCGGAGCGGTCGTGGCGATGTTCACGATCTTGCTCGGCGGGTTGGCCGGGTCGGGCGGGTTGTTCGCGAACCGAGCGGTGGAGAACGGCGCGAGCGCGAGCGGGTTGCCGTTGACCGGCGCCGCGTCGTGCTCCTGCACGATCTGGACGCAGGCCCCGACCTGGGCGTCCGTCACGCCGATCTGGCCGAGGAAGAACGAGCGGGTACCCGAGCCGGTCTGCGGCAGCTTCGGTGCGTAGCCGCGGGTGTCGGTGCAGCGGTAGATGGCCGCCAGCTCAGTGGCATCCAGGTTGCGGATGTCGGCGCCGGCCGTGTCGTCCACGATGTAGCTCAGCCCGTCGGTGAGGGCGGGGATGAAGTACAGGTTGGCCTCCGCGGGGGCCGAGCCGCGCGCCCGGGAGGACCGGGCGAAGTCCAGCTGCGGGGTCGAGATCAGCGCGTTGATGCCGGCCGACGAGCCGTCCGGCCGGGGGATCGTGGTGCCGGGGCGGATGGCGATCGGGTCGCCGGTGGTCGGCCCGCCGGGGTTCTTCTCGGTACCCGGCTTGGTCGCGTTGAACGACGCGAGCCGGACGTCCGGGGTCGGGGCGGACTGGGCCTGGGCGGCGGAGTTGACGACGTACTGGGTCGTGTCCGAGCCGACGCCGACGACGTCGTTCGCGTCCGGGAGGTATCCGCCGGCCAGTGGGGCTCCGGCGTTGTCGAGGTTGGGGTCGGCCAGGGCGGTACCGCCCAGGGCCAGGCTCAGGATGGCCGACGCACCAACGATGGTGACGGCACCCTTGCGCAGGGTGGAACGCATGGACATTCTCCTTGTGGGTCAAGGACTTTCTGGTCTGACACGGCCCCTGTTTGGGGCACCTCCCACCATGCCCGTGTCATCCGCCTGTGACTACGACGTAATAAGAGCGAGACAGCGAGCAGGACACGGCGATTGGTTGAACAAGGCTCAAACCGAGCCGATTTCCCAGTTCGCCGAACGGCATTGCCCAACACTCAGTGTCCAGAGAACCTGCCGTTCACCTGCCGGCTCGGCGACGTTCGCCTCCGGCAGGGAGGGTGCGACGCAGTCGTCGTGCGCTCGACCGCAGTGCGCCGATGTCACGAACCAGCAGGAGGAGAACGCCAGTGCACGCCTCTACCGAGCCGGCCGCGCCACCGTCCCACGGCCCGTCGCGACGGCTGGCCCTAGCGGCAACCCTGGCGCTGTTCCTGATGGTGCTCGCGACGCTCGCGCTGACCATGTCCCGCGCGCAGGCGAAGGCGCAGGGGCTTCCGGTCATGGCCGCGTTGACCGGGACGTGCGTCGCCGGCGACGCGTCGTTCCACTTCGAGATGGTCAACACCCGGACGAGCACCTTCAACGTCGCCTACCAGATCTCGCCCCAGACGGGGGCCGGCTCGGGATACCAGGACGGCGAAACCAGTCTCGCGCCCGGGCAGTCCTTCACCCACGACTTCACGCCGCTCGCTGCCGGCCAGCAGTCCACCTGGCAGGTGCTGATCTACGACATCGACCAGTCGTACAGCCTGGTCGGCCAGTCCAACACCGTGCCCAACCCGTGCGGCACGACCACGACCACCACCACGACGACCACGACCACCACCACGTCGGCGACCACCACGACCAGCCAGTCGACCACGCCGAGCGACACCACCACGTCCACCGACACCAGCACGCCGACCGACACCACCACAACGGACCCCACGTGGCCGACCGACACCACCACGACGGACCCCGGGGCGATCGCGCCCGCCGCGTCCGGCGGCTCCGGCGGCCTGGCCCAGACCGGTGTCGCGGCGGCCGCGGTGCTGGTCGGCATCGCCGCGGTGCTGCTGTTCAACGGCGTCGGCCTCACCCGGATCACCCGTCGCGGCTGGGCCGCCAAGAACGACGACTGACCCCGATCGGACCGACGTCCACATCGGACGTTCATTGCACAGGAAAGGTGTGTCGGTGGCCGATTCGACGACCGAGCGGACGTTGCTGGACCTGAACCCGTTGGAGGCAGACGACGGCGACGACTGGTCCGATGACGAGCCCGCGCACCTGCTGTCGGGTGGGTCGACGCTGTCCGCGCACGACGTGTCCGCGTGGTTCGGCGACCACAAGGTGCTCGAGCGGGTGTCGCTCACGATGGCCGCCGGCTCGGTCACCGCGCTGATCGGCCCGTCCGGCTGCGGCAAGTCCACGTTCCTGCGCATCCTCAACCGGATGCACGAGCTGGTGCCGTCCGCGTCGCTGGCCGGCGAGGTGCGCCTCGACGAGGACGACATCTACGCGGCCGGCCGGCGGATCACCGACACCCGCAAGCGGATCGGCATGGTGTTCCAGAAGCCGAACCCGTTCCCCGCCATGTCGATCGCCGAGAACGTGACCGCCGGGCTCAAGCTCACCGGCACCAAGGTCGGCCGCGGCGCCAAGGGCGACCTGGTGCAGGAGTGCCTCACCAGGGCCGGGCTGTGGAACGAGGTCCGCGACCGGCTGCGCCAGCCCGGCGGGGCCCTGTCCGGCGGCCAGCAGCAGCGGCTGTGCATCGCGCGGTCGCTCGCCGTGCGGCCGGACGTGCTGCTGATGGACGAGCCGTGCTCGGCCCTGGACCCGACCTCCACCCGGCGCATCGAGGAGACCATCCACGACCTGCGCAGCGACGTCACCATCGTGATCGTCACGCACAACATGCAGCAGGCCGCCCGGGTGTCCCAGCACTGCGCGTTCTTCCTCGCCGAGCAGGGCACCCCCGGCCACATCGTCGAGGCCGGGTCGACCGAGGACATCTTCAACAGCCCGAAGGACCCGCGTACCAACGACTACGTGAACGGCCGGTTCGGTTAGGGCCTGTCTCGTAGATCTTCGTGTGAAGTCCTGCGCCGACCACCTGAACCTCAGGGGACCGTGACGGCACCCAGCCACCACCCACCCCGATACCCACACCATTCGCCGGGACGCAACGCACACTCTTAATCCCGGGGAGGCGGACTAGTGTCCCGCGTCTGGGTCCCGTTTGCGGGCAGTCGTCGGTCAGCGGGCGTCGACCCATGAGGCCGCACGGACGGAGCCGCTGCGCACAGTAAGGTCGTCAACGTGTTGGGCGCACCGGTGGGTAGGCACGTAGTCGTCGTCGGAGCTGGCATCGTCGGCGCGTCGGTGGCTTATCACGCCGCCCGGGCGGGCGCCACCGTGACGTTGGTCGACGCCGGGCGGCCAGGCGCCGGCGTGACGGCGGACTCGTTCGCTTGGGTCGGAGCGGCTGGCGTGCGTACCGGTCCGGCGGCCGGGATCCGGGCCACCGCGACGGAGGAGTACCGCCGAGTTGAGGCCGAGTTGCCGGGACTCCCGGTGATCTGGTCCGGCTCACTGAGCTGGCGCGCGGAGGGCGGCGCGCCGGAGGCCGGGCCCGGGCAGGAGATTGTGGACGCGGCCACCGTGCTGACGCTCGAGCCCAACCTTCGGCAGCCCCCGGAGTGGGCCATCTGGGCACCCGGCGACGGCGCCGTCGACTCGGTGGGCGTGACCGAGCGGCTGGTCGCGGGCGCCCGCGACCATGGCGCCCGGGTACATCTGGACACCGCGGTCACCGCGGTCCGCCGGGATGCGGCGGGCCGGGTTGCCGGGGTCGAGACGGCCGTAGGACCGCTCTCCGGTACGACTGTGGTGTTGGCGGCCGGTGTTGCCACGGCCGCGCTGGGCGCGCCGCTCGGCGTGCGTGTCCCGGTCGAGCCGTCGCCGTGCCCGCTCTTCCGGCTTCGCGCGCCGGCCGGTCTGGTCCGCACCGTGGTCAACACTCAGGACTTCGATCTCCGGCAGGTCGCCGCGGACCGGCTGATCGCCGCCGCGGACTCGCCCGAACGGACCCTTGCCGCCGTCCGGTCCACTTTCCGCGGTGCCGGGAGCGTCGAGCTGCTCAGCACACGACTCGGAGTACGCCCAATGCCGGCCGACGGTGAGCCGATCGTCGGTCCGGTCGCCGATGTACCCGGTCTCTACCTGGCGGTGATGCACGCGGCGGTCACGCTTGCCCCGGCCGTGGGCCGCCTTGTCGCGCGGGAGCTGGTCGACGGCATCGTCGAGTCGGCGTTGTCGGGTTGCCGCCCCGATCGCTTCTAGTGTCCCGCGGACCGCGGCGCAGGGGCTGACCCGCCGGTCCGGCGATGGCCAGGAACGAGATCAGCAGCCGAAGGTCCATTGTGGACCTTCCGATGTCACGCGGTGACCCCCGGCCGGCCGTTCTCCGTGCGGCCGGTCAGGCGGCGGCGGAAGGCCGGGTCCGCGGTCGCGGTGAGCTCGACGTCGTACCAGCCCTGGTCGGTGTCCCAGGGCAGCGCGCGCTGCTGGCCCGGCCGCAGCCGCACGGTCTGCGTGCGGATGCCGTACCGCAGCGCCCGCACGGTCAGGGTCACCGGCACCTCCCCGTGGTTGGCCAGCTCCAGCAGCAGCGTGTGCGGCGCCTGCCGCGTCCGCACGTCGACCGCCGCCGCCGGGCCGGTCAGCGAGCCGGACAGCTCGTACCAGAACCGGTTCGGGCCCTGCACGGCCAGCTGGTACCCACCGCTCGGCACCTCGATGCGCTCGACGGCGGTGGGCGCCACCACGAGGTGCAGCGGGCGGGGCAGCTCACCGGCGTAGGCGTAGACGGCGAACGGCGTCGTGCCGGCGTTCTCGTCGCTCAAGGTCAGCGACACCGCGCCGGCCGCGACCCGGGCCGACACGCGTGGCCGGTAGCGCAGGGCGCGGGCCGGGCGGCGGCCGGGCTCCTGGCGCGGCATCCGCTGCCGGTCCGGCGGGGTCGGGTGCCAGCGGTCGATCGCCGGCGGGACCGGTGCGGGGCGGTCCGGCGTCGGCAGCGTGCCCGCGTGCTCGAAGTCGAACGCCGAGGTGAGGTCGCCGCACACGGAACGGCGCCACGCGGTGATGTTCGGCTCGGCCACGCCGGTCCAGCGCTCGAGGAACCGGATCACCGAGGTGTGGTCGGACACCTCGGAGTTGACGTGCCCGCCGACCGTCCACGGCGACACCACGGTCATCGGCACCCGCGGGCCGAGGCCCAGCGGCTTGCCGTCGTACCAGTCCTCGGTCGCGTCGGCCGGCGGCACCGGCGCGGGCACGTGGTCGAAGTAGCCGTCGTTCTCGTCGAAGTCGACCAGCAGCACGGTCTTCGACCAGGTCTCCCTGTCCGACGCGAGCGCGTCCAGCACCTGGTAGACCAGGTTCGCGCTGCCGACCGGGGTGGACGCGCTCGGGTGCTCGGACAGCTCGGCGGTGGGCACCAGCCAGCTCACCCGCGGCAGCCGGCGCTCGGCGATGTCCGCGCGCAGCCGGTCCACCAGCGTGTCCGGCTCGCTGCGGTACATGCCGCGGTCGAACAGCATCCGCTCGCCGCGCGACAGCGCCGCGCGGCCGGCCGCGAACTGGTCCAGCAGCGGCTTGCGCTCCGCCTCCGGCAGCGCCAGCACCGCGTAGTAGAACTCCTCGGTCGTCCGGAATGGACCGTCCACATGGGAGAGAATCTTGCGGCCGATCCGCTTGAACGGGGCGAAGTACTCGAGCGCGTTGTCGGCGAAGTTGTCCCACTCCTGGTAGACCTGCCAGGACACGCCCGCCGCCTGCAGCCGCTCGGGGTAGCTGGTCCAGTCGTAGCCGGGGTGGTCGTAGGAGTAGGCGGCGTTGGTCACCGCACGCCGGGCCGTGCCCGGCTCGTACCCGGTGGTGCCGGAGACCAGGAAGTTGCGGTTCGGGTTGGTGGAGCCGTGGATCGAGCAGTGGTAGGCGTCCAGCACGGTGAACGTCTCGGCCAGCTCGTACTGCAGCGGGATGTCCGCGCGCTCGTAGTAGGTCATCGTGGCCGGGCCCTTGGCCGGCACCCAGCCGTTGTTCCACCCCCGCGCCCACGCCGCGCTCGCGTCGGCCCAGCCGTGCGGCAGGGCGCCCAGGTACTGGATGTCCGTGCCGGGCCGGTTCTCCCGCTCGGCCGCCTCGCGCAGCGAGAACGGCAGCACCTCGCGGCTGCCGTCCGGCTGATGGAACACGGTCCGCCCGTCCGGCTGGCGCAGCGGGTCCGCGTCGCCGAAGCCGCGGACGCCGCGCAGCGTGCCGTAGTAGTGGTCGAACGACCGGTTCTCCTGCATGAGCACGATGACGTGCTCGACGGCCCGCAGCCCGCCGCGGCGGACCGGGGTGGACGCGATCGCCTCGTGCAGGGACGGCGGCAGCAGCGACGCGGCCGCGGCGACACCACCGGCGGCGGCGCCGAGCGCGAGGAGGCGGCGGCGGGAGAGCTCGTCGGTCATGGGTTGTCCGTTCGGGAGGGCATGAGGCGGCTCCCGCGGTCTGCGGGTGGGAGATGGTAGGCACCCACGGTTGAACGGCAGGTGGCCGTGGCGTGCCGGTTCGGCGCAGGCGTGATGACGGCTGCGCGCCCACGGCCGCCGTCGGCCACGGGCTCATGGTCTCGATGCCGCCCCGCTGGGCGTACCCGACCGTCGTCCCTATTGCAGGGTAAGCGTGTCTATCGCTCTTAGTGCGAAGTTGGTTTATTTCTGGTCGGGCTTAAGCAGTGCAATCATTTGACGTTGCTCCGATTGATTAAGTCTGTCTGCCACGCTCTAACCCCGCTGTTCAGTACCGCTCGACACGGCCACGCCTCCCCGCACCCCAGGCACCGACCCGACCGTCTCCCCGGCTGGTGCAGTCGGAGCGCCACCACGAGTTGTTCGTACTGTCGGACGGCCGTCACGACGTTTTCCTCATGCCGCCGGTGCTTGCCCATGTCCGCCCCGCTCATCGGGTCCACGCGCGTACCGTGCAGCAATCCGCACCGCAACTCGCACCCGCCGGCGCTCCCTGAGTGCGTCGGAGATCAGCCACCACCCTGCCCACAGCAGGAAGCCGAGGAAGGGCGACGAGGCCAGCAGAATCACCCACAGCTTGGCCAT
>NZ_DASWSJ010000131.1:0-2610 GCF_036402745.1 Actinophytocola sp.
TCGGGGCCGATCGCCTAGTATCGCCCTGCTACGCCGCGTGTCGGGCGGCGGAGCATTTCCGCCTATCCGCGACGGACCAACGGGAGCTGTCCACCAACCATGTCCGGAGCAAACGACCCGTACGACCCGAAGCAGGTCGCGGCGCTCGCGCCGGAGGCCCTCGACGAGGCCGTGCAGCAGGCGCTCAAGGCGTTCGACGAGGCCGCCGACCTGGACGCGCTCGCCGCGTCGAAGTCCGCGCACGTCGGCGACCGCTCGCCGGTACTGCTCGCCCGCCGGGAGATCGGCGCGCTGCCGCCCAAGGCCAAGGCCGAGGCGGGCAAGCGGGTCAACGAGGCCCAGAGCGCCATCAAGAAGGCCTACGACGCACGCCTGGTCGTCCTGCAGGCAGAGCGCGACGAGCATGTGCTCCGCGAGGAGTCCGTCGACGTCACGCTGCCGTGGGACCGCTACCCGCGCGGCGCACGCCACCCGATCACCACGCTGGCAGAGCGCGTCGGCGACGTCTTCGTGGCCATGGGCTACGAGATCGCCGAAGGCCCTGAGCTGGACACCGAGTGGTTCAACTTCGACGCTCTGAACTTCGGCAAGGACCACCCGGCGCGCACGATGTCGGACACGTTCTACGTGGCGCCCGCGGACTCGGGGCTGGTGCTGCGCACGCACACCTCCCCGGTGCAGGCCCGCTCGCTGCTGGAGCGGGAGCTCCCGGTGTACGTGGTGTGCCCCGGCCGCACGTTCCGCACCGACGAGCTCGACTCGACGCACACCCCGGTGTTCCACCAGGTCGAAGGCCTCGCGGTCGACAAGGGCCTGACCATGGCGCACCTCAAGGGCACCTTGGACGCGTTCGCGCGGGCCATGTTCGGCGAGAACTCCAGGACGCGGCTGCGCCCGCACTTCTTCCCGTTCACCGAGCCGTCCGCCGAGGTGGACGTGTGGTTCCCGGAGAAGAAGGGCGGCGCGGGCTGGGTCGAGTGGGGCGGCTGCGGCATGGTCAACCCGAACGTCCTGCGCGCGACCGGCGTCGACCCGGACGTCTACTCCGGCTTCGCCTTCGGCATGGGTCTCGAACGCACGCTGCAGTTCCGCAACGGCCTGCCCGACATGCGCGACATGGTCGAGGGCGATGTCCGCTTCACGCTGCCCTTCGGAACGGAGGCCTGACCGGTGCGCATTCCGGTTAGCTGGTTGACCGAGCACCTCGAGTTCGCCGAGGCGCCCACCCCGGAGGAGCTGGCCGACGCCTTCGTCCGGATCGGCATGGAGATCGACGACGTGCGCCCGCTCGGGCCCGTCACCGGTCCCCTCGTCGCGGGTCGCGTCGTCGAGATCGAGGAGCTCAAGGAGTTCAAGAAGCCGATCCGCTACTGCCAGGTCGAGGTCGGTCCCGGCCAGATCAACGGCATCGTCTGCGGTGCCACGAACTTCGTCGAAGGCGACACGGTCGTCGTGGCGCTGCCCGGCGCCGTGTTGCCCGGCGACTTCACCATCTCCGCCCGCAAGACCTACGGCCACACCAGCGACGGCATGATCTGCTCCGCTCGTGAGCTGGGCCTGGGTGACGAGCACTCCGGCATCCTGGTGCTGCCCAGCGGCACCGCGCAGCCCGGTGACGACGCCGTGGAGCTGCTCGGGCTGGACGACACCGTCCTGGAGATCACGCCGACGCCGGACCGCGGGTACGCGTTCTCGGTGCGCGGGCTGGCGCGGGAGATCTCCTGCGCGTTCGACGTCGCGTTCGGCGACCCGGCCGCCGTCGAGGTGCCCGAGGCCGAAGGCGAGGTCTGGCCGGTGCACGTCGAGGACGGGGCGGGCTGCTCCCGGTTCGTCGCGCGCCAGGTCAGCGGCGTGGACCCGACGGCGCCGACGCCGTGGTGGATGCGCAGGCGGCTGATGCTCGCGGGCATCCGCTCGATCTCGCTGCCGGTCGACGTGACCAACTACGTGATGATCGAGCTCGGGCACCCGCTGCACGCGTTCGACGCCTCGAAGGTGCAGGGCGGCCTCACCGTGCGCCGCGCTCACGCGGGGGAGAAGCTCACCACGCTCGACGAGCAGGTCCGCGTGCTCGACCCGGACGACATCGTGATCGCCGACGACACGGGCGTCATCTCGATGGCCGGTGTCATGGGCGGCGCGAGCACCGAGGTCGGCGACAACACCACCGACATCCTGCTGGAAGCGGCGATCTGGGACCCCGCGACCATCGCCCGCACCGTGCGCAGGCACAAGCTGCCCAGCGAGGCCGCGAAGCGCTACGAGCGCACGGTCGACCCGGCGTTGTCGCCGGTCGCCTTGGAGCGCGCGGCGAAACTGCTGCACCTCTACGGCGACGGCGCCATCAAGCCCGGCCGCACCGACGTGGGCACGCCCGCGTTGCCCGCCCCGGTGACGATGCCGATCGACCTGCCGGACCGCGTCGCGGGCGTGCGCTACGCCCGTGGCGTGACCGCGCGCAGGCTCGGGCAGATCGGCTGCCAGGTCGAGGTGACCACCGGCGACGACGGCGCGACCATGGTCACGGCCATCCCGCCGACGTGGCGCAGCGACCTCGTGCAGCCCGCCGACCTGGTGGAGGAGGTGCTGCGGCTGGAGGGGTTCGAGACG
>NZ_DASWSJ010000132.1:0-23978 GCF_036402745.1 Actinophytocola sp.
CGGGAGATCTCCGCCTGCTGCGGGGTCAGGCCGGCCAGCGACGCGTCCGCGGCGGCACACCCGGTCTCGCCCGCCGCGCGCAGGCCCGCGCGGGCCCGGTCGGACCAGTGCGTCGCGCCCGCCGACTCGAAGACGCGCAGCGCGTCGCGGAACAGGGCGCGCGCGGCGCGGGTCCGGCGGCTGCGGCGGAGGCGATGCGCGTACGTCAGCTGGGTCCTCGCCAGCTCCATCGCCGCGCCGGCCTTGCGGTGCAGGGCGATCGCCGTCTCGAAGTGGTCCTCGGCGTCGGCCAGCATGCCGTGGCACCGGTGGGACAGGGCCAGCCACGCGTCGCTGCCGCCGGCGTGGACCCAGGCGTCGAAGACCCGCAGCGCGCGCCTGGCCCGGTCCGGCTGCCCGACCAGCACCGCGGCCTCGACCAGCTGCGGCGTGGCGAGGACCTGGATCGCCGGCTGGGCGCCGCTGACGCCGGCCGCCATCGCCTCCAGGCGACCCAGCGCGTCGGCCGGGCGGTCGGCGGCGAGGTCGAGGCTGGCGTGTGCCCAGGCCGCGATCGCGCACGGCCGGCCGAGACCCCGGCGCTCGATGCCGGGCGCCGCGGTGTCCAGTGTGGACAGCGCGGTGTCCCGGTCGCCGCGCAGGGCCGCGGACAGGGCCAGCAGGGTCAGGTGCTCGATCCACGTGTTGCGCGCCGCCGCGGCCGCCGCGGCGGCGAGGCCCTCGGCCGACGCCGCCTGCGCGCACCGGTGCCGGTCGAGCACGATCGCCGCCAGGGACAGCTGCACCAGCGCCCACGGCAGCGCCGACTCGCGCCCCGAGCGCCGCGCCCGGCTCACCGCCGCCGACGCGCACTCGTAGGCCTTCTCGCCCCACCCGAGCGCGAACGCCGCCTCCGCCGCCCACACCGCCTCGGCCACCCCGTCCGACGCCTCGCCCAGAGCGACGACCCGGCGCAGCGACCCGGACGCGTCGGCGTAGCGGCCCTCGAACGTGGCCGCGAGGCCGGTGAAGTGCGCCCGCACGAGCGGGGAGGCATCGGCCGGCAGGGCGCGGGCCATCGCCTGGTACCCCGGCAGGTCGCCGCTGAGCCTGCGCGCCTCGCCGGCCAGGAGGAGCGCGCGCCCGGGGTCCGCCAGCCGGGTGGCGGCGGTCGCGAGGTCGTGGGTCGCCACGGCCGGCTCGCCGTCGCGCAGCTCCATCTCCCCGTGCAGCAACGCGAGCTCGCCCTCGTCGGCACCCGCCGCGCGGGACAGCAGCACGCGTGCCCAGCCCGGGCGCCCCGCCTGCCACGCCTGGCGGGCGGCGGCGAGCAGGCGGGACGCCCGGAGTCCACTGTGGATGGTGAGCGCGGCGGAGCGCTCGAGGATCGTCGCGGCGGCCAGGGGGGCGGCATCGACGGAAGCGGCGAACAGCTCGTCGGCCAGCGGCGTGCTCGCCCCGGGCGTGGCCATCGCCCGGTGCCACACCGCCTGCGGACCGGCCAGGACCCCGGCGAGCAGCGCGTGCGCCTCCCGCCGCGCCGGCTCGGCGGCCAGCGCGTACAACGTCGACCGCACCGCCTTGCTCGGCAGCCGCAGGGCCGTGCCGTCCACCCGCAGCAGGTCCGCGAGCTCGTCGACGTCACCGAGCCGCCGCAGCATCGGCAGGTCCACAGTGGACTCCGACACCGCGCACAGCAGCAGCACCAGGGCGGCGGGCGACAGGTCGGCCAACCGGGCGGCGAAGTCCGCGCGACGCGGGCCCTCCGGCAGCTCATCGGGCAGCGGCGCCCGGCCGGCCAGCTGCTCCGGCGTCAGCGAGCCGGCCAGCGCGACCAGGTCCAGCGGGTTGCCCCCGGCCAGGTCGGTGAGCACGGCCCGCAGCCCCACGGGCACGTCGGCGGCGATCCGGTCCCGCAGCAGCCGCTCGCACGCGTCGTCGGGCAGCGGCGCCAGGCTCAGCCGCTCGATCCCGGACAGTCCCTCGGCAAGCCCGGGCCGCGACGCCAGCACCACCGCCACCGCGTGCCCGGCCAGCCGCCGCGCCGCGAAACCCAGTGCCGCCACCGACTCCGGGTCCAGCCACTGCGCGTCGTCCACCCGGCACAGGACCGGCCGCGACGCCGACAGTCGCACCAGCAGCTCGTGCACCTCGCACCGCGGCGACAGCGCCGACCCGCCCATGGCCGCCCGCAACGACGACGCCAGCGCACCCGGGAGGACCGGCGACAGCAGCCGGTGCAACGCGCCACAGGGCAGCGCGCGCTCGGCGCGGATCCCCCGCGCGTCGAGCACGACGAAGCCCTCGAGAGGCAGCGCGGACAGCAGCGCGGTCTTGCCCATCCCCGCCTCGCCGAGTACCACCACACCCGCACCGGAGCCCGACCGCGCCCGGGACAGCACCTCGCGCAGCCGGCGCAGCTCCCCCTCCCGGCCGTGCAGCACCGGCGCGGCCGTCACGACAACCGGCCCCGCAGCTCGCGCTTGAGCACCTTGCCCGCCGCCGAGATCGGGATCGAGTCGACGAGGTAGACGTCCCGAAGCCGCTTGTACGCGACCACCTGCTCGTTCACCGCCGACATCAGGTCCGCCGCGGACACCGCGGGCCCAGACGGCACCACGAACGCCACCGGCAGCTCCCCGACGGACGTGTCCGGCTTGCCGACCACCGCCGCCGCGAGCACCCCGGACTGCGCGGCCAGCAGCTCCTCCAGCTCACGCGGGTACACGTTGTACCCCTTGTACAGCAGCATGTCCTTCATCCGGTCCACGATGGACAGATAGCCGTCGGAGTCGAGGACGCCGATGTCACCGGTGTGCAGCCAGCCGTCGACGAGCACCTCGGCGGTCGCATCGGGACGGTTGTGGTAGCCGAGCATCACCTGCGGGCCGCGGATGCACACCTCGCCCCGCTCCCCCGGCGCCGACGCCCCGTCGATCCGCACCGACGTGTCGAAGACCGGCAGGCCGACCGTCCCGGCCTTGCGCAGGCCCGACCGGTGTGTCGGCCCGACCGTCGCGCCCATCGTGACCTCGGTCAGCCCGTAGCCCTCGCTCACCACGGCGTCCGGCGTCAGCGCGCGCAGCCGGTTGATCATCTCCACCGGCATCGGCGCGGCACCCGAGGAGATGGCCTGCACCGAGGACAGGTCCGTGGTCCCGATGTCCGGGCAGTTCAGCAGCGCGGCGAACAACGCGGGCGCGCCGCCGATGCCGGTGACCCGCAGGCGCTGGGCGTCGGCGAGGTAGCGGACCGGGTCGAGCCGGTCGTGCAGCACGGCCGTGTACCCGGCGAGCACCAGCGCGTTCAGGCCGGCGATCGTGCCCATCGCGTGGAACCACGGCGTCAGGTTGATCGCGACCGCGGTGCCGAGCCGGGTCGGCCACTCCGCCTCGCTGCCGACCTGGTCGAGCACCAGCCCGCCGTACTCGTCGAGCGCGGGCAGCGAGCCCGTGCCCCAGCAGGCGTACTGCAGCGAGTTGGTCACCACGTTGCGGTGCGGCAGCCGCACGCCCTTCGACTCCCCTGTCGTCCCGCCGGTGTAGGCGAGATGCGCCAGCGAACCCAGGTCGACGTCGACGTCCGGTGGCGACGTCGGCCGGCCCGAGCAGATGCCCGGCACCTCGGCGGCGGTCACGGTCAGGACGGCGCCCGCGCCGGCGATCTGCGCGGCCGCGGCCGGCTCCGGCAGCAGCGGGTTGACCGGCACGAACGTGGCGCCGGCGAGCGCGATCCCGTAGTAGGCGACGGGATACTCCAGGCAGTTCGGCATCCGCAGCGCCACCCGGTCCCCCGCGGACACGCCGCCGGCGAGCAGGCCGTGCGCGAACTGGGCGGCCCGGCGGCCGAGCTCTGCGTAGGTCAGCGACTCCTCGCCGCGCGCGAACGCCACCCGGTCGCCGTACCGCCGGGCCGAGCCGGCGAGGATCGAGCCGACCGGAACTTCCGGGTAGGTAAGGGATTCCGGCAGGCCCGGCGGCCAACGCTCCGCGGTGGGAACCGACATCGGGCCTCCTCAGTGAGTGCCCTGTCGATGAAACACGACCGCGATGTGTTTCACAAGAGCTGCTCCCGGGCGGGCACGCGTCCTTCCACGAGGGCGGCGAGCAACGTCGACGCCGCCTCCAGGTCCGGCGCGCGCGAGGCCAGCACGTCGGAGTACAGGAACGCCTCGCCGAGCCGGACTATGGCGTAGCACAGGCTCTCCAGGCTCACCGCCGGCACGAACCCACCCGCGTCGATGTCGGTCTGCAGCAGGTCCACGTGCGCGCGCATGACCCGCGGCTGCACCCGGCCGCGCGGGTCGGTGAGCACCCGGATGGCCACCGTCGGCTCCTCGGCGAGCAGCCTGCGGAACCCCAGGTTGCCGGCGATGTCTGAGCGGTACCGGCGCATCACCGCGAGGCAGCGCAGCTCGCCGTGCCCGTCGCGCACCGCCGACCCGTGCTCGGCCTCCCAGGCCCGCGCCGCGGCCGCCATCGTGCGGTCGGCCATGTACCAGAGGGCGTCGCCCATCAGGTCCTCACGGTTGCCGATCCGGCGGAACAGCGTGCTGCGCGAGATCCCCAGCTCGGCCGCGAACGTCCGGGTGTCCAGCCGGACGCCCCGGCCGATCCAGTGCGCGGCGGTCCGGACGATCTCCTCGGCGGTTGGGCCCACGACCGGAGCGTACGGCCGCGACCGCCCGCGCGCGCCGGCTTCGGCGACCGGACCGGTGATTCCACCGATGCGCACACCGCACCCGGCTTGCCACAGTCGGTTACCGATCGCGTCCGCCCTGCCGCTCTGCCGATTGGAGAACGCTCATCATGCGAAGAGGCGTCAGAATCCTGCCAGCGCTCGCCCTCGCCGTCACGCTCGGCGCGGGGGTGCCGACCGCCGCCCACGGGGCCGGGAACCCGTTCGAGCGAGGCCCCGACCCGACCGAGGCCGGCATCGAGGCGTCGCGCGGCGCGTTCGCGGTGTCCGAGACGACCGTGTCCCGGGCCGCTGTCAGCGGTTTCGGCGGCGGCACCATCTACTACCCGACCAGCACCGCCGAGGGCACGTTCGGCGCGGTCGCCATCTCGCCGGGCTACACCGCCACCCAGTCGAGCATCTCCTGGATCGGCCCGCGGCTCGCCTCGCAGGGCTTCGTGGTGATCATCATCGACACGCTGACGATCTACGACCAGCCCGGCAGCCGCGGCGACCAGCTGCGCGCGGCGCTGTCGTACCTGACCAGCACCAGCCCGGTGGGTAGCCGGATCGACCCGTCGCGGCTCGCGGTGGCCGGTCACTCGATGGGCGGCGGCGGCTCGCTGGAGGCCGCGAACGACCAGCCGTCGCTGCAGGCCGCGGTGCCGATCGCGCCGTGGCACACGACCAAGGCGTGGCCGGGGGTGCGCGTGCCGACGTTCGTCATCGGCGGCGAGAGCGACACGGTCGCGCCGGTGTCCTCGCACGCGATCCCGTTCTACGAGTCGATCCCGGCCTCGTCGGAGAAGGCGTACCTGGAGCTCGACAACGCGAGCCACTTCTTCCCGCAGACCCCGAACACGACGATGGCGAAGTACCTGATCTCGTGGCTCAAGCGCTTCGTCGACGACGACACCCGCTACGAGCAGTTCCTGTGCCCGGCCCCTGACGACCTGGCGATCTCGCAGTACAGGGACACGTGCCCGCACTCCTGACCCACCTGCTCCACCTCGGGTCCGCCTCGACCCGATCGCCTTCCGCGCCGAAGTTCTTCGCTCCGGATGTCGAGACACGGTGGGCGCCTCCGACTTGTTCGCGTGCGGCGCCCACCGGAGAGGCGTCCCGGTTCGAGGAGCTCCAGCCATGCGAAAGATCATCTACTGGGTGCACGTGTCGCTCGACGGTCACATCAGCGGGCCGAACGGCGAGTTCGACTGGCCGGTGTTCGGCCCGGAGCTGGCCCGGTACTCCCACGAGGAGAACGACCGGGTCGACACGTTCCTCTACGGCCGGGCCGTGTGGGACCTGATGTCGAGCTACTGGCCGACCGCGGACGAGAACACCACCGAGGAGCACGCGCGCTACTTCGCCCCGATCTGGCGCGCCACGCCGAAGGTCGTGTTCTCGAAGACGCTGACACACGCGGACTGGAACACCCGGGTGATCAGCGACGACTTGGAG
The DNA here is from genome assembly GCF_036402745.1 of Actinophytocola sp. GTDB lineage: Bacteria > Actinomycetota > Actinomycetes > Mycobacteriales > Pseudonocardiaceae > Actinophytocola. The sequence continues at coordinate 6,118 of NZ_DASWSJ010000132.1, forward strand.
ACCGCGGTGAAGGCGCTGAAGTCCGAGCCCGGCAAGGACATGCAGCTGACCGGGGGCGCCGGGGTGGCGGCGGCGCTGGCCGAGCTCGACCTGATCGACGAGTACCAGGTGGTGGTGCATCCGGTGGTGCTGGGTGGGGGCAAGCAGCTGTTCCCGCTGGTGCCGCGGTTCACCCTGGAGCTCGTGGAGACCCGCGTGTTCGACGGGCAGACGGTGCTGATGCGCCACGTGCGGTCGCGGTAGCCCGGTGCTCCGGCTCGGCCATCGTGTGGTGGCCGGGCTTGGCCTCCGGCCCTCGGATCCAGCCTACGGACCCGCACCGACAGTTCCGGCCGTTGTCGAGCGAGCCTGTGAACAGCCGGCGGCGACCGACCCGGGATCGCCTAAGGTGCGTCTGTCGTTGGGAGGCGTCCATGTCGGGGAGCGGGACCCGGCCCGTGGGGTTGCTCATCGGGTCGCTGGTCGGCACCGTGTTCGGGCTGGTGTTCGTGGTCGTCAACAGTGCCGAGCTGCCGGGGGCCTGGCCGCTCGGCGTCCGCGTCGGCGGGGTGGTCGTCGCGGCGGTGCTGCTGGCCGGGATCCTGCGCGCGGGCCGGCTGAGCCGCGGCGAGGAGGCCGGCGACCACCGCGGGTTCGTCGACCGGCGGTACTGGAACATCGTCGGCATCGAGGCGGTCGCGCTGGTCGCCGGGCTGTTCGTGATCAACCAGGTGCTCCACCGGCCGTCGGTGGCGGTCGCGTGGATCGCGGTGGTGGTCGGGGTGCACTTCGTCGGGCTGGGCAAGCTCTGGCACCTCGGCCAGTTCTTCACCCTGGGCCTCGTGATGACCGCGCTCGGCCTCGTCGGGTTCGTGCTCGGCGGGCTGCAGGTCTCCGCAGGCGCGATCGGCCTGGTCGCCGGGGTCGGCTCCGGGGTCGCGCTGTTCGTGACCGTCGCGGTCTCCCTCGCCCGCGCCGGGCGCACGCCGGCCGGCTCGCCGGCAGGCTGATCAGCTGGAATTTGTTTACCGGACACCTTGAGGTCTGGTGAATATCCGACGACGACGGTTTACTCATTCCCGTGCACAGACCGTCGCGCCCCCTCGCCAGCGTGCTCGCCACCGCTGCGCTGACCGCCGCCCTGGTCGTGTCGAGCCCGTTCACGGCGCTCGCCGACGACAACGCCAGCACCAGTGACCACGCCCAGTACCCGGGCGACGACTTCCTCGCGACCCGCACGGCGAAGGCCGCCGCGGAGCCCCGCATGGAGACCACCGAGCGGGAGCGCCCGGTCGCCCCGGGCGTCGCCCTGCGCTCCTTCGACCGCTACGGCCCCGACGGCTACACCGGCACGCCGACCTGGCTGCAGGGCGACAGCCTGGCCGTGGACCTGACCAAGGGCACCACCGTCGACTACCTGTTCCCCGGCCAGGTCGCGAAGGGCGAGCCGCTGTCCACCCAGGCCAACAGGGCGCACGCGGTGGCCGCGGTCAACGGCGACTTCTTCGACATCAACAACTCGACGGCCCCGCTGGGCGTCGGCGTCCAGGACGGCGAGCTGGTGCAGTCGCCGGACGTGGAGCAGACGTGGCGCCGCTCGTCGGCGATCTTCACGCCGGACGGGCTGGGCTCGATCGGCGAGGTGTTCTTCCAGGGCACGGTCGACACACCCGGCCCTGACCTGCCGCTCGCCGGGGTCAACAAGCCGAATCTCACATCTGGCGGCATCGAGGCGTTTACTTCTGTGTGGGGTTCATATTGCCGCTGCCGCGCCACCCAGGGCGCGTCCGCGGTCACCGAGGTCGAAGTACGCGACAACACCGTCACCGCCGTGCGCACGCAGGCCGGCGACGGCACGATTCCCGACGGCACGATGATGCTGGTCGGCCGGGACGGAGGTGCGAGCGCGCTCGCCGCGTTACAGGTCGGCGATCCGGTGCGGATCGACTACCAGGCGCGCACCGCGGCGGGGCAACGGATCCACGCCGCGCTCAACGGCCGCCAGCTGCTCGTCGTCGACGGCGTGGCGCAGAAGGCCAGCCAGGGCAACAACGTCCCGGCCGCGCCGCGCACCGCGCTCGGCTTCTCGAAGGACGGCAAGCGGATGTTCCTGCTCACCGCGGACGGCCGGCAGTCGGCGTTCGCGGAGGGCCTGGGCCTCGACGAGCTCGCCGCGATGATGGTCGACCTCGGCGCCTACAGCGCGGTGAACCTCGACGGCGGCGGCTCGACCACGATCGTCGCGCGCGAGCCCGGCTCGGCCACCACCCAGGTGGAGAACCGGCCGTCGGACGGCGGGGAGCGGCCGGTGCCCAACGGGCTCGCGCTGTTCGCGCCGAAGGGCAGCGGCAAGCTGCGCGGCTTCTGGGTGGAGCCGGCGCTGGACCCCGACCGCGCGTCCGGCTCGTCGACCGTCGAGCCGGCGCACCCGGAGCGGGTGTTCAGCGGGCTCACCCGCAGGCTCACCGCGGCCGGCTACGACGAGACCTACGGGCCGGCGACCGGGAAGCCGCGCTGGTCGAGCGAGCCGCGGCACGGCACGGTCGGCGACGACGGGCTCTTCCGCGGCCGGCAGCCGGGCGAGACGACGGTGACCGCGGCCGACCGGGGTGTGCGCGGGTCGGTCGACCTGACCGTGCTGGGCCGGGTGTCCACTGTGGAGTCCACCCAGGAGCAGATCGCGTTGGGCGGGCAGGGCGGGACGGCCACGTTCGGCGTGGTCGGCGCGGACCGGGACGGCTACCGCGCGCCGGTCGAGGCGGCCGACGTGCGCCTGTCCTACGACCGGGACCTGCTCACGGTCACCGCGGGCGCGAACGGCATGTTCACCGTCACCGCGAACCGGCCGAGCGGGTCGGCGCTGGTCACGATCGAGGTCGACGGCGTGCGCTCGGTGCTGCCGGTGACGGTCGGGCTCGAGGAGCAGGTGGTGGCCGACTTCGCCGACCCGGCGGGCTGGCAGTTCTTCGGCGAGCGGGCCACTGGCGCGATCGCCCCGGCGCAGGGCCACGACGGCCCGGGCCTGCGGCTGACCTACGACTTCACCCAGAGCACCGGCACCCGCACCGGCGGCGCGCTCGCGCCGTCCGGGCTGCGGATCCCGGGCCAGCCCAAGGCGTTGCGGCTGTGGGTCGACTCGACCGGCAAGGGCGAGTGGGCGAGCCTGCAGGCATGGGACGGCAACGGGCAGCTGCTGCCCGCGTTCCGCGCCGGCTACCTCACCGGCACCGGGTGGCGCCAGCTGGAGTTCGCGGTGCCGGCGGGCACCACGTACCCGTTGACGCTGCGCCGGTTCTACGCCGCGGAGACCGACCCGGCCAAGAGCTACCAGGGCGACCTGGTGATCGACCAGCTCACCGCGCTCGTGCCGCCGTCGCTCGACGTGCCGCCGAAGCCGGTGGCCGCCGACCCGGTGATCGTGCGCGACGGCGGCGTGGCGGGGGCGCCGTGGCGGTTCGCGGTCATGTCCGACGCGCAGTTCGTCGGGCGCGACCCGGACAGCGCGATCGTGGCCAACGCGCGCCGCACGCTGCGGGAGATCCGCGCGGCGCGGCCGGACTTCCTGGTGATCAACGGCGACCTCGTGGACGAGGCGTCGCCGGCGGACTTCGCGCTGGCCAAGCGGATCCTCGACGAGGAGCTGGGCGGGCAGCTGCCGTACCACTACGTGCCGGGCAACCACGAGCGGGCCGACAACAGCCTGGCGAACTACGCGGCGGTGTTCGGCGACACGCAGCAGACGTTCGACCACCGCGGCACCCGGTTCGTCACGATGGACACGTCGGCGCTGTCCTACCGCGGCGGCGACTGGCACCAGCTGGGCCGGCTGCGCGCGGAGCTCGACCGGGCGGCCGCCGACCGGTCGGTGTGCTCCGTGGTGCTGCTGCAGCACGTGCCGCCGCGCGACCCGACGCCGGCGCGGGCGAGCGAGCTGAACGACCGCAAGGAGGCGGCGACGATCACCGCGTGGCTCGCGGACTTCCGGGACCGCACCGGCAAGCAGGCGGCGTTCATCGGCGCCCATGTCGGCACGTTCCACGCGTCGCATGTGGACGGTGTGCCGTACTTCGTCAACGGCAACTCCGGCAAGACCCCGTCCACCGCGCCGGGCGACGGCGGGTTCACCGGCTGGTCACTGTGGGGCGTGGGCGCCCGCTCGTTCGCCGCGGAGGTGCGCCCGCACGTGGACACGCTGTCCGTGTCGGCACCCGCGTCGCTGCCGGTCGGACAGTCCACCGTGGTCACCGCGGCGCTGACCCAGCGCACCCGGGTGGTGCCCGTGGCCTACCCGGTGTCAGCCGGCTGGTCCGCGTCCCCGTCCGTCCACATCGGAGCCTCGGGAGGCTCGCACCGGGACGTGGCGCGGTTCGACCCGGCGACGGGCCGGCTGACCGCGTTGCGCCCCGGGACGATCACCCTGGCGGTGTCGGTCAACGGTGTCCAGCAGCGGGTGACCATCGAGCTGGTGGCCGCCGCGCGGGGTGCGGCGTGATCAGCTGGGCGGGGTGCCGAACCGGGCGATCTACCATGAGCTGCGTGTGCGGCCAGGAGTACGAGTGATCTCGTAGCAGACTGGCCCGATGGACGGGCAGAACATCGCGGTCGGCTGGCCGCTCGCCGGGGTGCTGATCCTGCTGACGGTCGGCGGCGCGCTGGTGGTGCGGCTGGGCCGGATCGACGCGTGGCAACCGGTGGTCACCGCGGCGGTCCGGGCCGCGGTCCAGCTGGCGGCCGTGTCGCTGCTGATCACGGCGGTGCTGGCGTCGGGCTGGCTGACGACGGGCTTCGTGCTGCTGATGTACACGATCGCGGCCTTCACCGCCGCCGGCCGCATCGCCCGAGCCGCCGCCGGCGGGGACGGGTGGAGCGTCGTCCGCCCGCGACGCGACAGTGGCGCGACCGCCGCCGGTAGACCTGGCCGGTCCGGCAACGGGCGTCCCGGCCCGGCCGGCGAACCCGGCGGTTCCAGCGGCGGCCGACGCCCCGCCACCGTCCGCGAACCCCTCGGCGACCCGCGCCCCGCCACCGTCGGCGAACCCCTCGGCGACCCACGCCCCGCCACCGTCGGCGAGCCCGGCGGCGGCCCGCGTCCAGGGGAGCCCAGCGAGCCGGGCAGTGGCCGGGGTTCGGGCAAGGCTCCCGGGCGGCACTTCGGTGCGGGGCGGCTCGCCGCCTGGTCGGCCGGGTTCGATGCGCGGCTGCGGATGGCACCCCTCTCCGCTGTCGCGATCGCCGCCGGGGTGGTGCCGGTGCTCGCGCTCCTGCTGGGCACCGGGATGGTGCTCGCGCAGCCCGTGGTGATCATCCCGATCGCCGGCATCTACATCGGCGGCGCGATGACCGCCACGTCGATCGCCGGGCGCCGGGCGTATGACGAGCTGCGGGCGCGGCACGGCGAGTACGAGGCGGCACTCGCGCTGGGCCTGCTCCCCCGCGACGCGGCGCTGCTGATCATCCGGCCCACCGCCAACCAGGCGCTGGTGCCGGTGCTGGACCAGACGCGGACGGTCGGGCTGGTGACGTTGCCGGGCGCGTTCGTGGGCGTGCTGCTCGGCGGCGGCGACCCGCTGCAGGCCGGTGTCATCCAGATCGTGGTGCTGATCGCGCTGCTCACCATCGAGGCGATCGCCGTCCTCGTGACCGTCGAGCTCATCGCGCACCGAGCTTGATTGGTCCAGACCTTGTGGAGCCATGCTGGTCTAGACCACACTTCTCCTACGGAGGTGGGATTTTCACGGGGACCCTGCTAAGGCTGCGCGAGGAGACCGATGTCCACGATGCGAAGACGCCTACCGGTGCTACTGGTGGCGATCGCCACGATGATCCTTGGCCTGAGTGTGGTGCCGGCGACCGCCGCGCCCGGGCTGACCGCGACCTTCACGAAGGTGTCCGACTGGGGCACCGGGTTCGAGGGCAAGGTCACCGTCAACAACGCGTCGAGCAGCACGCTCAACGGCTGGACCATCGAGTTCGACCTGCCGGCCGGCTACTCGATCACCAGCTCCTGGGACGCGCAGCGCACCAGTTCGGGCCAGCACCACACGTTCCTCAACCCGACCTGGGCCCCGACCCTGGCCGCCGGCGCCAGCACGACGTTCGGCTTCAACGGCAGCCCCGGCAACTTCGCGGGCATCCTCAACTGCCGCTTCAACGGCGACCCCTGCGACGGCAGCGGGGGCGGCACCCCAGGCGCGCCGACGACCCCGGGCTCACCCCGCGTGACCGGGACGACGAACTCGGCGATCTCGTTGGCGTGGAACGCATCCGGCGGCACCGTGACCGGCTACCGGGTGTACGAGGGCTCGACCGTTCGCGCGACCGTGACGGGCACGAGCACCACGATCGGGAGCCTCGCCGCCTGCACCACGCACAGCTACACGGTGGCCGCCTACAACTCCGTGGGCGAGTCGGCCCGCAGCGCGGCGGTCACCGGCACGACGACCGGCTGCACCCAGCCCCCGGCCGGCGGCCGGGGCGCGCCGTACCTGTACCTGGGCTGGGGAAATCCACCGGCCCCGCAGACGGTGATGTCCGCGACCGGGGTCCGCTGGTTCACCCTCGCGTTCGTGCTCTCCGGCGGCGGCTGCACGCCGTCGTGGGACTCGAACCGCCCGCTGCAGGGCGGCGTGGACGCGCAGACGATCGCGGCGATCCGGTCCGCGGGCGGTGACGTGGTGCCGTCGTTCGGCGGGTGGAGCGGCAACAAGCTCGGCCCGAACTGCTCGACGCCGGAGGCCCTTGCCGGGGCGTACCAGCAGGTGATCAACGCCTACGGCCTGAAGGCGATCGACATCGACATCGAGAACACCGACGAGTTCGAGAACACGACCGTCCAGGACCGCATCCTGAACGCGCTGAAGATCGTCAAGCAGAACAACCCCGGCATTCAGACGATCGTCACGTTCGGCACGACGACCACCGGCCCGAACTACTACGGCAACCGGCTGATCGACCAGGCCAAGGCGCTGGGCGCGAACATCGACGTGTTCACGATCATGCCGTTCGACTTCGGCAGCGCGAACATCTACACCGACACGGTCAACGCGTCGGAGGGCCTGAAGAACAAGCTGAAGGCCGCGTTCGGCTGGTCGGACGCGACGGCGTACCAGCACATGGGCATCTCCGGCATGAACGGCCTGTCCGACCAGCAGGAGATGACCAGCACGGCGACCTGGACGCAGATCCGGGACTGGGCCAAGGCGCGCGGTCTCGCGAGGCTCGCGTTCTGGTCGGTGAACCGCGACCGTGGCTGCCCGGGCGGCGGCGTGGTGTCCAACTGCAGCGGGATCGCCCAGCCGGACTGGGAGTTCTCGCGCATCACCGCGGGGTTCTGATCGTCTCGGAGCCCTGAGTCGAGGGTCGGTGGGGCAGTCCCGCGCGCGGGACTGCCCCACCGGCGCTCTCGGCCCAGGCCGAATCGGCGACCGGCGACACCGACAAGGCACAACCCGATCGGGCCACCCGCCACCCGATCGACATACCGTCCACTGAGGACGGTATGCAGCGCGGCGCATCCTTCCGTCTCAACGGCTGCGCCACACTCTATTGACAAAATGTATTTTTACGTACAAAGATGTTCTCTCATGAGAGACGTTCTCTACCTGGACGACATCGAGCAGGCCGAGGCACTGCTCAAGCCGGCGCGCGTCGAGGTCCTGCGCAAGCTCGCCGAGCCGCGATCGTGCACCGAGGTCGCCGCCGAGCTCGACCAGACCCCGCAACGGGTCTACTACCACGTGAAACGCCTGGTCGACGCCGGTCTCGTGCGCCAGGTCGCCGAGCGCCGGGTGCGCGGCATCCACGAAGGCCTCTACCAGGCCACCGCCCACGCCTACTGGCTGTCCCCACGCCTCGTCGGGCGCATCGGGACCCGCCGGACGCGGGACCAGCTCAGCCTCGGCCACCTGCTCGACCTGATGGAGGAGGTGCAGGGCGACGTGGCCGCGCTCGACCGGACGGCGGGCTCCGGCCTCGCCGACGACCTGCCCTCGATCGGGGTGTCCGGCGAGATCCGGGTCGCCCCGCAGCGTCGCCAGGAGTTCCTCGACGACCTCCGCGACACCCTCCAGGACCTGTTCGCCCGCTACGGGGGCGACGAGGGCGACGCCTTCCGGCTCGCGCTCGCCTGCTACCCGACCTACCCGAAGGAGACGCCATGACCACCCCACTCCGCCTGCGCGCGCGGGTCGACGCGCCGCTCACCGCTGTCCGCCGTGCGTTGACCGACGCGGAGGCGCTGCGCACGTGGCTCGCCGAGCACGCCGAGGTCGACCTGCCGCACCGCTACGCGTTCTGGGGCCGCCACACCCCCGACGGCGCCGAGCCGAACCAGCGCCTGCTGCACGTCGACGACCGGACCCTGCGTCTGGAGTGGACGATCGAAGGCCAGGCCACCACCACGGAGATCACGGTGGCGCCGGAAAGCACGGATGCCACGCTCATCGAGGTGACGCAGAGCCACGTGCCGGACCACGCGGTGGCCGTCCAGGAAGGGGGCCTCGCCGTGCTCGTCACGTTCTGGTCGCTGGCCGTCGCCAACCTCATCGCCTACCTCGAGGGCCGCGAGCAGACGCCGAAGTGCGACTTCACCTCCCGCGAGCTGCACGCGCACATCGACCTCCCCGCCTCGCCCGAGGAGGTCTACGAGTCGCTGATGGACCCGGCGATCTTCCAGCGGTGGGCCGGCGCGCGGATCGACGTCGAGCGGCACGTCGGCGGGCGCTGGGCCATGGGCGGGTTCGACAACGTCGACCAGCCCGCCAGGATCGTCGAGCTCGACCCGGCGCACAAGGTCACCATGGAGTGGCCGGACATGGTCACCACCTGGGAGCTCGAGGGCTCCGCGGGCAAGACCCGGCTCACGTTCGTGCACAGCGGCTTCGACGGCGAGCCGCCCTACGCCGGCTGGGTCGGCTGGCTCGGCGGCATGGCCGAGCTCCGCCGGTTCCACGAGGTCCCGAACTGGCGGTCGATGTGGCTGGGGGTCGAGATGCCCGGCATCCCCGACGGCGTCATCACGATCGGCTGAGCGAGATGACCACCACCGTCCAGACCCGGGCGGGGCGGGGCGAACACATCGGCCTCGCCGTGCTCGCCCTGCCCACGATCCTCGTGGCGCTGGACCTCAGCGTCCTGTACCTGGCCCTGCCGCACGTCGCGGCGGACCTCGGCGCCAGCGGCGTGCAGCAGCTGTGGATCACCGACATCTACGGGTTCCTGGTGGCCGGCCTGCTGGTCACGATGGGCACGCTGGGCGACCGGATCGGCCGGCGCCGGCTGCTGATGATCGGCGCGGCGTGCTTCACGGTCGCCTCGATCCTCGCCGCCTACTCCACCAGCCCCGCGCTGCTCATCGCCTCCAGGGCGCTGCTCGGCGTCGCCGGGTCCACCATGGTGCCCTCGACGATGGCGCTCATCGGCGTCATGTTCACCGACCCGCGCCAGCACGCGCGGGCGATCACCGTCTGGATGTGCTGCTTCATGGGCGGCGCCGCGCTCGGCCCGGTGGTCGGCGGCGTGTTGCTGGAGCACTTCTGGTGGGGCTCGGTGTTCCTCATGGGCGTGCCGGTGATGCTGCTGCTGCTCGTGCTCGGCCCGCGGGCGCTGCCCGAGCAGCGGGACCCGGCCGCCGGCCGGCTCGACCTGCCCAGCGTCGGACTGTCGCTGGCCGCGGTCCTGCCGTTCGTCTACGGGTTGAAGTCTTTGTCCCGCAACGGTTTCGACGTGTTCGCGGCGTTGGCGGTGCTGGTGGGCACCGGCTGCGCGGTGGCGTTCGTCAGGCGGCAGCGGCGGCTCGCGTCACCGCTGCTGGACCTGCGGCTGTTCGGCAACCGCACGTTCTCCACGGCGCTCACGATGACCGTGTTCGCCGGGCTGATCGCGGCCAACCAGCTGTTCGTGTCGATGTACCTGCAGTCGGTCGTCGGCCTCTCGCCCGCGGCCGCCGGGCTGTGGCTGCTGCCGTCCACAGTGGCCATGGTGGTCTCGATGCAGTTCGGGCCGATGCTCGCCCGGCTGATGCCCGTGCCGGTGGTGATCGCCGGCGGGCTCGTGGTGTCGGCCGTCGGTTTCCTCACCCTCACCCAGGTGTCCGGCGGCGGGCTGACGACGCTGGTCGCCGGGCTGGTCGTGGCCAACCTCGGGCTCGGGCCGATGGCCGGGCTGTGCACGGTGCTCGCGATGCAGTCCGCGCCGCCGGAGCGGGCCGGGTCGGCCGGTGCGCTGGCGTCGACCGCCGGCGAGCTGGGGCTCGCGATGGGCGTGGCGGTGATCGGCATGATCGGCACCGCGCTGTACTCCGGCGGGGTCGCGGTGCCGGCCGGGGTGCCCGCGGCGGCCGCCGACACCGCGCGGGAGAGCGTCACCGGCGCGCTGGCCGTCGCCGAGTCTCTGTCCCCTGTGGACGGTGAGCGGCTGGTGGGCAGCGCGTTCGACGCGATCACCGCCAGCATGCACGCGAGCGCGGCGATCTGCGCGGGGCTCGTGCTCCTCGCCGGCGCGCTGACGGTGTTCGGCCTGCGGGGTCAGCGGTGACCTTCGGGCTCGCGGTGTGGTCGGGCGCGGCCTGGCTGGCCGAGGCGGTGTCCTGGATGGACGACCGGCTCGCGGCGGCCGGGACCGCGCGCACCGGCGAGGTGCGCCGGTCGCGGCTGCGGGCGTGGGGCACCGTGCTCACCGCGCCGACCACCCGCGGCCCGGTGTGGCTCAAGGCTCCCGGGCCGGAGACGGCGTTCGAGGCCGCCCTGTACGAGCTGCTGGACGGCGTCGTACCCGGCCGGGTGCTGACGCCGATCGCGGTCGACGTCGCGCGTGGCTGGCTGCTGCTGCCCGACGGCGGGCCGACCCTGGCCGACCGCGCGGACCCGGTCGACGGCCTCGTGGAGATCCTGCCGCGGTACGGCCGGCTCAGCAGGCAACCCTGCGGGCTGCGCTACTCCCGGGCCGCTGGTTCCGAAACTTTCGGAGCGGCGGCTACGCAGCTTTGCGTAGGTCCGAAGCCCGCGCTCGGCCGACGACACCGCGCCGTCGCGCGCGGAGGCTGGAGCCATGAACAGCAGCAAGGTCGAGGCCACGGCACTTCTCGTCGCCGTCGTGGGGATCATCGTGCAGATCGTCAGCGGGGTGCCCGGATACCCGGTGGTGCCGCCCGGGCCGATCATCCTGGGCGTGGCCGCGGTCGCCGTGCTCGTGTGGCGCTGGCAGTGGGCGCCGATCGTCCTCGCGGCCGCCCCACTGTTCGTCCTCGTCGGCGGGCTCATCGAGGGGTCGAGCTTCGACCGGCTGGCCGACCCCGCGAACTTCGGGCCGTTCCTCGGCACCGCACTGCAGGGGGTGGGGCTGGTCGTCGCGGTGGCGGCCGGCGTCGCCGCGTCCGTCCGCCCACATGCGACAGTCCACTAAGGAGGCGTCAGGCCCGCGCGCACGCCCAGCACCACGAGCTGCGCGCGGGACCGCGCACCCAGCTTCACCATGGCCCGGCTGACGTGCGTGCGCACGGTGGCCGGGCTCAGCACCAGCTCCGCCGCGATCTCGTCGTTGGTGGCGCCGGTGGTGACCCACCCGACCATCTCCCGCTCCCGCTCGGTGAGCTCGTCGAGCCCCGGCACCGGCGCCGCGGCCGGGGCGACGGTGCGGGCGAACATCGACACGACCCGCCTGGTGACCGACGGCGACAGCAACGCCTCCCCCGCGGCCACCACCCGGATCGCGCGCACCAGCTCGCCCGGCGCGGCGTCCTTGAGGACGAACCCGCTCGCCCCGGCCCGCAGCGCCTCGAACACGTACTCGTCGATCTCGAACGTGGTGACGACGATGACCCGGACCGCGTCCAACGGCAGGCGGCGCAACGTCTCCAGGCCGTCCATGCCCGGCATCTTGATGTCCAGCAGCAGCACGTCCGGCCGCTGCGCCGCGACCAGCGCCAGCGCCTCCGCGCCGCTCGTCGCCTCACCGACCAGCTCGAGGTCCGGCTCGCGCGAGACCAGCACGCGCAGGCCCATCCGGACCAGCTCGTGGTCGTCGGCCAGTGCCACGCGGATCATCGCGAACCCCCTGGCAGCCGGGCGAGCACCTCGAACCCGCCGCCCTCGCGCGGGCCGGTGGCCAGCGAGCCGCCGACCGCCTCGACCCGTCGGCGCATCCCGGCCAGGCCCCGGCCCACCGGTCCCGCCGTGCCGCGTCCCCGGTCGGCGACCCGCACCACGATGTCGGCGTCGTCGCGGGTGACCCGCACCTCGGCGCGGGTGGGGCCGGCGTGGCGCAGCACGTTGGTGAGCGACTCCTGCACCACCCGGAAGGCCACCAGGTCGACGTCCCCACGCGACCCCACCGCCGCCAACTCCAGGTCCACCGGCAGCCCGCCGGCGCGCACCCGCTCGACGAGCTCCGGCACACCGGCGAGGCCGGTCCGGTCCTGCGTCACCGCGTCCAGCATGCCGCGCAGGCCGGCGAGCGACTCGGTGCTGGCCGCCTTGATCGCCTCGAGCGACGCGCGCGCCTGGTCGGGCTGCTCGTCGAACACCAGCAGCGCGACACCGGCCTGCATGGCGACGACCGCGAACCCGTGCCCGGCGACGTCGTGCACCTCGCCGGCGATCCGCATCCGCTCCTCGATGGCGGCCCGCGCCACCAGATCCCGCCGCTCCCGCTCGCGTGCGACCCGGCGGGTGAACAGCAGCGTGCCGAGCGACCACGGCAGCACGATCCAGCCCGTCCACGCGAGGGCCAGCAGCGCGGGCGAGGAGGGGTGCAGCGCTGGCGAGGAGGCGTCCGGCGCCACCCGGACCAGCAGCGTGACCGACGCGACGACGGCGGCGATCCCGCACAGCGGCAGGGAGATCCGCAGCGGGCGCAGCCGGGCGACCTCGAACATCGCGATGACCATGCACAGCTGCACCGGCCCGTACGGGTACCCGGCGAGGAGGTACGCGCCGACCGCGGCCAGCGCGCCCGCGAGCGCCCACACCGGCGCGGCACGGCGAAGTCCCAGCGTCGCCGCGGCCGCCAGCACGATCAGCGCGATGCCGAGCGCGTCGAGGGTGCGGACGTGCCCGGTCTGCACCGCCTGCGCCAGGAAGGTGCCCCCGACCAGGCCGGCCGCGAGCCCGGCGGCGAGCAGGCCGTCGAGCCGGCTCACCGCAGGATCCGCTCGACCGCCGCGTCGACGAGGGCGCCGGCGTCGGGGAACAGGTCCGGCAGAGTCAGCCGCTCGACGACGAGCCAGTTCATGGCGAGGTACAGCAGGATCACCGTGGTGGCGTCGCCCGGCAGCCCGGCCCGCTCGTGCGCGGCGACGTTGGCCGCGACGTCCGCGCGGATGGTGTCCGTCAGCTTCGCGCGCAGCTCCGGCCGGCGGGTGGCCTCGAGCCGGAGCTCGAGCATCGCCAGGTAGCCCTCGCGGTAGCCGGCGACGTGGTCGACGAGGTGGCGCAGCCGCGGGGTCGGGTCGGCGCCGGCGGGGACGGTGGCCGCGCCCAGCCGCTCGAAGATGCGCCCGCCGAGCTGGGCGAACAGGTCGTCGCGGTTGGCGAAGTAGTTGGACGCGGTGCCGGCCGGGACCTCGGCCCTCCTGTCGACCGCGCGGAAGGTGAGGCCGCGGGCGCCGACGTCGGCGAGCACGTCGATGGCCGCGTCGACCAGGGCCGTCCGCCGAACCGGGTTGCGTCGCACGGCCCGACCATATCACTACGTTCGTAGCACTACAGGTGGAGTTCAATGCGGGTTGCTGACCCGGTTGACCTACCGGCATCCTGACCCACGGTCTTAACGCCGGATGGCTTGCCCGCGGCCCGGGCAGCACCGACAGTGGAGGCATGACGTCATCGGTGCCGCTCGTCGACCTCGCGCCGTGGTTCGTGGGTGACGACGCGGATCGGGTGGAGGTGGCCGCGCGGGTCGACGACGCTCTCCGCGAGTCGGGGTTCCTGCTGGTCACCGGGCACGGGGTGCCCGTGGACGTGCGGTCGGAGGTCCGCGAGCTGGCCCGGCGCTTCTTCGCGCTGCCGGAGGAGACGAAGGAGGGCTACCGGGTCACCGTCGGCGGGCGCGGGTGGCTGCCGCCCGGCGCGGAGGCCAACGCCTACGCCGAGGGCACGGAGACGCCGCCGGACCTCAAGGAGTCCTACTCGCTCGGCGCGGACCAGCCCATCGGGGTGCCGGCGATCGACCGCGAGTGGTTCCGGCCCAACGTGTGGCCCGCGCAGGTCCCGTCGCTGAAGCAGGCCGCGGAGTCCTATATGGACCGGATGCGCGCGCTGTCGGACGAGCTGCTGATCATCTTCGCGACCGCGCTCGGGCTCGCGCCGGGGCATTTCACCGCGCACACCGGCAACCCCACGTACACGTTCAACATCAACTGGTACCCGCCGCTGGCCAACGTCGGGCCGGCCGAGGACGGACAGTTCCGGATCGGCCCGCACACCGACTTCGGCACGGTCACCGTGCTGGACCGGGAGACCGGCCTCGGTGGCCTGCAGGTGTACACATCGGACGGCCGGTGGGTGGACGCGCCGTTCGAGCCGGGCGCGCTGACGGTGAACATCGGCGACCTGATGGCCCGCTGGACCGGCGACCGCTGGCGCTCCACCCGGCACCGCGTGCTCGCGCCGCCGCCGAGCGCGCCGGAGGAGGAGCTGATCTCGCTGATCTGGTTCTACGAGACCGATCCGCTCGCGAAGATCGCCTCGCTGCCGCCGCCGATCGGCGTGCGCGAGCACCCCGAGGTGATCGCGCACGAGTACCTGATGGAGAAACTGAACGCGATCACCGTGGGCTGACCGCTACAACGTCGTCGTGATCCGTGCGGCGGTCGCCGCCGACCTGCCCGGGCCGCGCGAGGTCGAGCGCGCCGCCGGCGAGATGTTCCGCGCACGTGAGGCGGCCAAGGGGCTTGGACGCGTGGCCACGCGTGGTGATGGTGCGGCGCTTAGGGTTGGGCGCATGAGCTGCCGGATCACCGAGTTGGTCATCGACTGTGCGGACGCGGAGCGGCTGGCCGCCTTCTGGTCGTCGGTGCTGGGCTATGTGGAGACCGGCCGCGAGGACGACGACATCGAGATCGGGCCGCCCGGCGTCGGGTTCGGCGGGCCGCAGCCGACGCTGGTGTTCACCCCGGTTCCGGAGCCGAAGCGGGACAAGCTGCGGCTCCACCTCGACGTCTCCGCGACCGACCGTTCCCAGTCCGCCGAGCTCCAACGTCTGCTGGGCCTGGGGGCCACGACGGTCGACGTCGGGCAGACCGGCGCGGAGTCGTGGCACGTGCTCGCCGATCCTGAGGGGAACGAGTTCTGCCTCCTCAGCCAGCGGGTCTCGCCCGTCTAGGGCGCTTCGTCCGCTCGCTCCTGGGCTCACGCGTTCGTCATGCCGCCTCGTCCCACACGCGGGTCAGGGCCTCCGCGAAAACCTCCACCGGCTGGGCGCCCGACACCAGGTATCTCCCCTCCAGCACGAACGCGGGCACTCCGCGCACGCCCAGTCTCCGCGCCAACGCCTCGTCCTCGCGGACCTCCTCGGTGAAGTCCGTGCCCGACAGCAAGGCCGCCGCGGACTCCTCGGGGACGCCCGCGGCCCTCGACAGGGTCAGCAGGACCTCGCGGTCGGACAGGTCCGCGGCCTCCGACGTGTACGCGTGCATCAGGCTCTCGCGGAGGGGGTCGCCGGCCTCGACGGTGTCCGCCAGGTGCATCAGGCGGTGCAGGGTGAACGTGTTCACCGGGCGGGCGTCCGCCAGTCGATAGGACAGCCCGTCGGCGGCGGCGAGCGCCGTCACGCGGCCCAGGGCCTCCTCGACCTGCTCGTCCGACAGGCCCATCTTCTGCCTCAGCTGGTCGGGGACCAGCACGTCACTGCGGGCTGGCGTGGTCGGGTCCAGCTCGAAGCTTCGCCACCGGACCCGGACCGCCGCGCGGTGGGGGAACTCCGCCAGGGCCTTCTCGAAGCGGCGCTTGCCCAGGTAGCACCAGGGGCACACCACATCCGACCATACGTCGACCGCGATCTCGTTCGTCACGTTCAGGTCAACCCACCGACGTGCCCGCGGATTCCTCCGCCGACAGCCTGCGCAGCGGGCGGACCGCCGGGCCCTGCAGCACCGAGCCGTCCACCGCGAACCTCGAACCGTGGCACGGGCAGTCCCAGCTGCGCTCGGCATTGTTGAACGCCACCAGGCACCCGAGGTGCGTGCACCGCGCGGACACGCACATCAGCTCGCCCGCCGTGGACCGGTAGGCCGCCACCATCGTCGCGCCGGCGCGGGTCACCACACCCTCGTCCGGGGACAACTCCGCCAGGTCCGTCGACACCAGCGCGCGCAGGTGGTCACCGGCCAGGTGCTTGGCCACCGTCAGGTTGTCACTGGCCAGCGACGGGACCGCGTGCAGCGACAGGCGGTTCGGGTCGTACAGGTCCGCGAGCTCGTTCGGGCGCTCCAACACGAGATCGCGCAGCAGCAGGCCCGCCGCGGTGCCGCCGGTCATCCCCCACTGGCCGAAGCCCGTGGCGACCCAGAGGTTCCGGCTCCCCGGGTGGTACCGGCCGACGTACGGCACACCGTCCACAGTGGACATGTCATGCGCGGACCAGCGGTACCGCAGGTCCGTGAGCCCGAGGTGCTCGCGGGCCCACTCGGCCAGCCGGACGTACCGGGCCCGCACGTCGACACTGTCCC
Organism: Actinophytocola sp.; assembly: GCF_036402745.1. Classification (GTDB taxonomy): domain Bacteria; phylum Actinomycetota; class Actinomycetes; order Mycobacteriales; family Pseudonocardiaceae; genus Actinophytocola. Next base: position 22,760 of record NZ_DASWSJ010000132.1, read on the forward strand.
CGACCCGGTAGTGCTCGCCGCCGACGACGAGCATCGGCTCGCCGCTGGCGCTCGCCAGACGTACCGAGTGGTGCGTGTCGGCGTCGAGGTACATGCCCGACAGCGCCAGGCCAGTGGGGAGCGGGCCGGCGACGACGAGGTCCCGCACCGGATCCAGGCGGGCGAAGAACAGGCCACGGTCCAGGAAGGGATAGTGCGTCGCCACGACCACCTGGTTCGCCCGCAGCACCCCGGCCGTCGTCCGCACGACCGCCGGCCGGCCGGAGCGCACGCCCGTGGCCCGCACGCCCTCGATGATCCGGCCACCCAGCGCCTCGAACCGCTCCGCCAGCCCGAGGAGCCACCGCCGGGGGTGGAACCGGGCCTGGTCGGCGAACCGCACCGCGCCCGCGACCGGCAGCGGCAGGTCAACCGAGTCCGTGTAGGACGCCGGCAGGCCCGCGGCCCGCGCGGCGTCGGCCTCCGCGCGCAGCGTGTCGCGGCGGGCGGGGTCGGTCGTGTAGACGTAGCCGGCCGAGCGCTCGAGCTCGCAGTCGATGCCCAGCGACCGCGCGGTCGCGGCCACCCAGTTGAGGGCCGCCAGCTGGTGCGCACCGTAGGCGGCCGCGTCGGCGAGGGACTTCTGCTCGCTCAGCCGCCGGTAGATCAAACCGTGCTGGGCCGTGAGCTTCGCGGTGGTGTGCCCGGACACCCCGCCGCCGACCGTCGACGCCTCCAGCACCAGCACCGGCCGGCCCGCCTCGGCCAGCAGGTACGCGGTGGTCAGCCCGGCGATCCCGGCGCCGATGACGACGACGTCCGCCTCGGTCGGTAACGACCCGCTCGACCTGTCCGGCGCGGGCGTGGTGTCGATCCACAACGAGCGGAACTCGGGCAACTCTGCCATGGCACCTGGATTGCCCGGCCCGCGCGCGTCGAAACCGCCCCTCATACGAGGTCACGCGGAAAGGTGAGGTCCCAGTTCCGCGACGTCACGCGCCGCTCACCCGCGAACGCGTCCAGCCGGGCATGCAGCGCGAACTCCGTCCTCGTACAGGTGAGCACCTGGTAGGTGACGGTCCGGACCGCCCAGTCGCCGCGAGCGAACGTCATCGTCCAGCTCGTCTCGCCGCGCACCGACTCGACGTCGTCCGCGGTCCAGCTGTAGCGCTCGAGCACCCGCTTGCCGATCTCCATGCCGTGGTCCTCGAACCGGATCGTGCCGGTGTCCTTCACGACG
>NZ_DASWSJ010000133.1:0-24561 GCF_036402745.1 Actinophytocola sp.
CACCCCTAGTCCGCCTAAGGCCTGTCTCGTAGATCACCGTGTGAAGTCCTGCGCCGACCACCGGAACCTCAGGGGACCGTGACGGCACCCAGCCACCACCCACCTCGATACCCGCACCATTCGCCGGGACGCAACGCACACCTCTAATCCCGGGGAGGCGGACTAGCGGTGCTGGGCCAGCTCGAAGTTCACGCCTGGGGTCTGCGGGGTCCACCTCGGCAGCCAGCGGTCCGCCACCGGGAGCGAACCGTCCAGCGCCGCCAGCACGTGGCGCTCCGCCAGCGGTAGCACCTCGGCGACCGTGACCTGGCGGCCCAGCTCCAGCGACAGCGAGGTGACCCCGGCGTCCCGGATTCCGCACGGGACGATGTGGTCGAACGCCCCCAGGTCGGCGTCGCAGTTGATCTCGAAGCCGTGCATCGTCACGCCGCGTTGGACGCGGATGCCCAGGGCGGCGATCTTGCGTTCCGGGCGGTGGTCGGCGGCCAGCCAGACCCCACTGCGTCCCTCGACCCGGCCGGTGGCGAGGCCGAGCTCGTCGCACACGGCGATCAGGGCCTGCTCCACCCGGCGGACGTACTGGACGACGTCGACCGGGTCGGCGAGCTTCACGATCGGGTAGCCCACGAGCTGCCCGGGACCGTGCCAGGTGATCTTGCCGCCGCGGTCGACGTCGATCACCGGGGTGCCGTTGTCGGGGCGCTCGGAAGGCTCGGTGCGCTTGCCGGCCGTGTACACCGACGGGTGTTCCAGCAGCAGCAACGTGTCCGGACCGGTCTCGTCGGCCCGGGCCGACGCGAGCTCGCGCTGGAGCTGCCAGGCGTCCTGGTAGTCGATCGAGCCGAGCTCGCGGACGGCTACGGGAGCGCTGGACGCGCGGCAGGAAACGTGGGCCACGGACGCGACCCTACGCCGTCGGCCGGGATCCGGTCTCGATCACCGCTGGAGGGCGGCGAATGCCTCGTCGAGGTCCGGGTAGCGGAACGTGAATCCGTGTGCCGTCAACACCGCGGGCACCATGCGCTGGCTGAACAGGATCTCCTCGGCGCCGTCGCCGACCGCGACCCGCAGTGCGATCCGCGGGACGAACCACGGCGCCGGCCGGCCGAGCGCCCGGCCGAGGGCGCTGGTGAACTCGGTGTTGGTCACCGGGTTGGGCGAGCACGAGTTGACCGCGCCGTCGATTGCCTCGTTCTCGAGCACGAAGCGGATCGCCGCCACGTGGTCGGCCACGTGCAGCCACGGCATGTACTGCTTGCCGCTGCCGAGCCGCGCGCCCAGCAGCACGCTGAACAGCGGCCGCAGCAGGCCGAGTAGCCCACCGCGCCGGGACAGCACGTGCCCGGTCCGCAGCCGCACGACGCGGGCGCCCGCCTCCGTGGCCCGCCGGGTCGCGGCCTCCCAGTCGCGGCACAGCGCGGCCAGGAAGCCCCGGCCGCTCGGCGCCGACTCGTCCGTCTCGCGGTCGCCGGTGTCGCCGTAGTAGCCGGCGGCCGACGCGTTGACCAGCACGGGGATGCCGCGCTCGGCGACCGCGGCGGCCAGGACCTCGGTGGGCTCGACGCGGCTGTTGAGCAGCATCTGCTTGCGTGCGTGGCTCCACCGGCGGCTGGCGATGCCCGCGCCGCACAGGTTGACCACGGCGTCGACGCCGTCGAGCGCGCCGTCGTCGATGCGCCCGGCCGGGGGGTCCCAGCCGCGCTCGTCGACCGCGCCCGGGCGCCGCCGGACCAGCCGGACGACCTCGTGGCCGGCCGACCGCAGCTCCTCCAGGAGGGCCCTGCCGATGAGTCCCGACGAGCCCGCGATCGCGATGCGCATCTGCTACAGGCCCAGGTCGCCCTCGAAGTTCCCTTCCTGCAGCCGGTTCTTGATCGTGGTGAGGAACCGGCCCGCGTCCGCCCCGTCCACCAGGCGGTGGTCGTAGGTGAGCGCGAGGTAGGCCATCGAGCGGATCGCGATGGTGTCGTTGCCGTCGGCGTCGGTGACGACGACCGGCCGCTTCACCACCAGGCCCACGCCGAGGATGCCCACCTGTGGCTGCGGGATGATCGGCGTGTCGAACAGCGCGCCCTGGCTGCCCAGGTTGGTGAGCGTGAACGTGGCGCCGAACAGCTCGTCCGGGGTGACCTTGTTGGCCCGGGTGCGCTCCGCGAGATCGGCGATCTTGTGCGCGATGCCCGCGACGCTCAGGTCACCGGCGTTGTGGATGGCCGGGGACAGCAGCCCGCGCTCGGTGTCCACCGCGATGCCCAGGTGCTCGGCACCGTGGTAGGTCACCTCCTTGGTCTCGTCGTTGATCGACGCGTTGAGCTTGGGGTGCGCCTTGAGCGCCTCCACCGCGGCCTTGGCGAAGAACGGCAGGAACGTGAGCTTGACACCCTCGCGCTGCTCGAACGCCGACTTGGCCCGCGAGCGGAGCTTGGCGATGCGGGTGACGTCGACCTCGACGACCTGGGTGAGCTGTGCGGAGGTCTGCAGCGACTCGACCATGCGCCGGGACACCGTCTGGCGCAGCCGGCTCATCTTCTCGGTCTTGCCCCGCAGGTCGGCCTGCGGCGACGGGGCGGCGGGCGCCGGCCTGGCCGCGGCGGGTGCGGGTGCGGGGGCCGGCTGCTTGGCGGCCTCGGCGGCGGCCAGCACGTCCTGCTTGCGGATCCGGCCGCCGACGCCGCTGCCCTTGAGGCTGGACAGGTCGACCTCGTGCTCGGTGGCGAGCTTGCGCACGAGCGGCGTGACGTACGGGGACTCGCCGTTGGTCCGGTCGGTCACCGGCGCCGACCTGGCCGCGGCGGGCGCGGGGGCGGGCTTCGGGGCCTCCTGCTTGGGCGGCTCCGGCGCCTTCTCCTCCTGCTTCGGCTCGGGCGCGGGGGCCGGCGCGGCCTCCTGCTTCGGGGCTTCCCGCTTGGGCGCCTCCTGCTTCGGCTGCTCCTGCTTGGCCGGGGCCGCGGCGCCCGACCCGACGACCGCGAGCTGGCCGCCGACCTCGACGGTCTCGTCCTCGCCCGCCGTGATCTCCAGCACGGTGCCGGCCACGGGGGACGGGATCTCGGTGTCGACCTTGTCGGTGGACACCTCCAGCAGCGGCTCGTCGACCTCGACCGGGTCGCCGACCTGCTTGAGCCAGCGGGTGACCGTGCCCTCGGTGACGCTCTCGCCGAGCGCCGGCATGGTCACCGGGGTGCCCTCATCGGAGCCACCGGACGAGTCCGAAGTGGACTCCTCGGCCCGGGCCGGGGCGGCTGCCCGCGCGGGCTCCGGCTCGGCCTCGGGCTCGGGTGCCGCCTCTGCCTGCGGCTCGGGCTCGCTCTCCGCCTGGGCACCGGAGCCGCCGGAGTCGCCGGCCCCGGAGCCGCCGGTGCCGTCGCCGATGACCGCGAGCTCGGCGCCGACCTCGATCGTCTCGTCCTCCTGGGCGACGATCTTCTGGAGCACGCCGGCGGCCGGGGACGGGATCTCGGTGTCGACCTTGTCGGTCGACACCTCGAGCAACGGCTCGTCGACCTCGACGGTGTCACCCTCCTGCTTCAGCCACCGGGTGACGGTGCCCTCGGTGACACTCTCGCCGAGCGCCGGCATCTGGACGGAGAAGGCCATGGTTTCGCTGACTCCTTGGTACTAAACGGCTTCAGCCGTGCACGTGCAGTGGCTTGCCGGCCAGGGCGAGGAAGGCTTCGCCGAGCGCCTCGGTCTGGGTGGGGTGGGCGTGGATGAGCGGGGCGACATCCTCGGGGTACGCCTCCCAGTTGTAGATCAACTGTGCCTCGCCGACAAGCTCGCCGACCCGGTCGCCGACCATCGTGACACCCACCACGGGGCCGTCGGGCGCCTTCACGAGCTTGACGCCGCCCGAGGTCTTGAGGATCTGGCTCTTGCCGTTGCCGCTCAGCGCGTAGGTGTAGGTCTCCGCGCCGCCGAACTTCTCCTTGGCCTGCGCCTCGGTGAGCCCGACCGACGCGACCTCCGGCTTGCAGTAGGTGACCCGCGGGATGCCGGCCTCGTCGATGGGCCGCGGGTCGAGGCCCGCGATCTCCTCGGCGACGAAGATGCCGTGCTGGAACCCGCGGTGCGCGAGCTGCAGACCCGGGACCAGGTCGCCGACCGCGAACACGTTGTCGAGGTTGGTGCGCAGTCGGTCGTCGGTGCGGACGAAGCCGCGCTCCATGGTGATGCCGGCCTCCTCGTAGCCGTGGCCCGCGCTGTTGGGGCCGCGGCCGACGGAGACGAGCAGGGTCTCGGCCTCGATGGTCTCGCCGGACTCGAGCGAGACGGTGACGGCGGACTCGGTCTGCTCGGCGCCGGTGAACCGCACGCCGGTCTTGTACTTGATGCCGCGCTTGCGGAACGCGCGCTCGAGCTGCTTGGAGGCCCACTCGTCCTCGAGCGGGACGAGCCGGGGCAGCGCCTCGACGATGGTGACGTCGGCGCCGAAGGAGGACCAGACGCTGGCGAACTCGACGCCGATGACGCCGCCGCCGAGCACCACGACGCTCTGCGGGATGTAGTCCAGGTGCACGGCCTGGTCGCTGGTGATGATCCGGCCGCCGATGTCGAGGCCGGGGAGGGTGCGCGCGAACGAGCCGGTGGCCAGCACGACGTTGCGGCCGGTGTAGCGCTCGCCGCCCACCTCGACCGCGTTGGGCGCGACGAACGTGCCCGTGCCCTCGACCACGGTGACCTTGTTGGCCTTGGCGAGCCCCTGCAGGCCCTTGTAGAGGCCGCCGACCACACCGTCCTTGTAGGAGTTGACCCCCGCGATGTCGACGCCCTCGAGCGAGGACTTCACGCCGAACTGGTCGCCCTCGCGCGCGAGGTCCGCGACCTCCGCCGCGTGCAGCAGCGCCTTGGTGGGGATGCAGCCGCGGTGCAGGCAGGTGCCACCGAGCTTGTCCTTCTCCACCAGGATCACCGACAGGCCCAGGCCGGCCGCCCGGAACGCGCAGGCGTAGCCGCCCGATCCGCCACCCAGGATCACGAGGTCAGCGGAGGTATCAGTCACGGGTTCTCCTCGACGTGCGTCAGCGGGCGTGCGGTTACACAGCCACCACACATCATCTTGTCACTACCTGCGGCAGGCTTGCGAGGTGGCCGTATTGGCACAATGACTTAGGGACGTTCTTCTACGGAGGTTGCCGCCGTGGGTGTTTTCGACTCGTTGCGCAAGAAACGCAAGGGCGGTCAGGGGCAGGTGCGCGGGTCCAGCAGGCAGGACACCACGCATCTCGACGAGTGGGCCTCGAGCCGGGTGGGTGTCGAGGCGTTCGTCGAGCCGCGCACCCATGTCACCGAGACCACCATCCTGCTGGTGGCGCACGACGGCGAGTGGACGCGGCGGCGGATCGCGAGCCCGGAGGCGGCCGCGGACTTCGCGCGGAAGCGCAAGATGCCGCTGTACGAAGTGGAGCGGGTTGGCTACCCGAAGCGCATGAGGGAGTATCAGGCGCGGCAGAAGCGTGAGCGCGGTTAGCGCCGGCAACAACTTCAGAAGGGGCGTTTCGTGAGCGGGGTCACCGCGGTCGTCGACTTCGGCGCTACCGACACTGTGGTCGTGCTGCGAGTGCCGGGTCAGGCGCCGCGCGCGCTCGTGGGGGAGCCGTCCGCGGCCCTGCTGAGCGCCGAGGACCAGGTCCTGGTCGGCCGGGACGCGGTACGGGTGGGGGCCGAGCTCCCGGACCGGCTGGTGTCGGACCTGAAGGCCCGGGTGGGCCAGCGCGAGGTGCTGGTCGGCGGGGTCGTGCTGCCGGTGCCGGCGCTGGTCCGGGCGTTGCTGGTACGTGCCCTGAAGCCCGCCGGCCCGATCGACGAGCTGGTGCTCACGCATCCCGTCGGCTGGTCCGCGGCACGGGTCGACGTGCTCACCCGGGCCGCGGCGGGGCTCGCGCCCTCGGTCCGCACGGCGCCCGAGCCGCTCGCCGCGGCGGCGGGCGCGGACGTCGAGCCGGGGCAGACGGTGCTGGTCGCGGTCCTCGACGGCGACGCGGGCACGGCGGCCGGGGTGCGCCGCAAGGCGGCCGGGCTCGAGGTGCTGTCGCATTCGGAGCTGGCGCCGGACACGGATGTGCGCAAGGTCATCGCCGCGGCGCGGGCGGACCGGGTGCTGATCGTCGGCGGGTCGGCCAACGTCGCGGCGCTCGCTCGGCAGGCGGCCGAGACCGGGCGGCCGGTGCGGGTCGACCCGGAGCCGCGGACCGCGGTGGCCCGGGGGGCGTTGCGGCTGGTCGACGAGTGGCCCATGCCTGTTGCTCCCGTGCCGTCGCCGGCGTCGTCGTCCGGGCGGCCCGTGTTGCGCCGGGTGCTCGTGGGCGCGGCCGGGCTGGTGATCGTGGCCGCGATCGGTGCGGTGCTGATGCTCGGCTGGGGGCCGGGCCTGCAGATGGCGGGGAGCCCGGCGCCGGCCGCGGGTGCGTTGGTCGACGAGTCCGACCCGTCCGGCTCCGGGGGCGGCTCGGGTGAGCCGATGCCGCCGGTCGTCGCGGGTCGGGAGATGGTGACCGCGGGGCAGCCGGCGTTCACCGCGGGCCGGCTCAACGCGCCGGTCCGCTGGAAGCACACCTCCGGCACGACGCTCGAGCTGCGGGTCGACGGCGTGCAGGCGGCCCGGTCCGGGATGCTCGGCGAGGCGCCCACTGGGTACCGCTGGCTCACCGTGTCGATGTCGGGCGTCAACGTCAACGGGCCGGTGTGGGAGGGCGACTTCTCCCGGTACGTCGCCGCGCTCGACGACCGGGGGCTGCTGCTGCGCACGGTCGGCGACGGGGTGGTGCCGTGCGCGCCCGGTGGGGCGCTGCCGGTGGAGTCGGTGCCGCCGGGTGATCCGTTCACCGCGTGCGTGACGCTGCCGGTGCCCGAGCGGACGTCGGTGAGTGCCGTCGTGTTCGGGACGTTCGGGTCGGAGGCCGGTGCCCAGGCGCCCATCCGGTTCCCGATCTCGGTGCCCGCGGTCACCAGCGCCAAGCCGGCCCCGGCCCGGGTGGTCGGCAAGCTGGGCGCGCCGCCGGTCGAGGTGGACCTGGCCGGCACGACGATGCACGCGGGCTTCGATCTCGTTCTCACGCCGTCGGGGTACCTGGGGACCCGCCGCCCCGCCGCGGGAAGCAGGTTCGTGGTGGTGCGAGGCGCACTGGGCCCGGCGAACGAGGTGTATTTACGCGACGACCGCGGCGCCCTGAGCCGCCCGGCCGCGGGCTACGACTCGATGCCGGAGTGCCCGCCGTTCATCGGCCCGGGAACGAGCGACCACCCGGTGTACGCCTGCTTCGTGTACGAGATAGACGCGGACGCGGTGGTGACGGGCGTGACGTACGGCGCCCTGCCGGCCGACGGCCGACTGTCCGGCCAGGACATGGAACGCTGGCCCACGTGGACCCTGCGCTGACCCCTGAATGCTGACCCGCGAAGCGCTGACCCGAAGCGCTGACTCCCGAAACCGTCGGTGCTCGCGCATAGTGTCGAAAACGGGGGCGCCGGAGTTGTCCACAGGCATGCCCGACCGCGACCCGAAACCGTCGGTGCCGTCCCGTAGCGTTGAAAACGGGGGCTTCCCGGTTGTCCACAGGCCCGGCCGTCCGCGAGCCGAAAGTGTCGGTGTCCTCTGGTAAAGCCGATCTGAAACAGCGGTCCACGTCGGGTGGGCCGGCCGTCAGCCGTTCTCGGCGATGTCCGCCAGCACCGCGGCGATCGTCCGCACCGGTACGCCCGTGCCGCCCTTGGCGGTGTACCCGTACGGCCCGCCGTTGTTGAACGCCGGCCCCGCCACGTCGATGTGCGCCCACGGCAACCCGTCCGGCACGAACTCGCGCAGGAACAGTCCCGCGGCCAGCATCCCGCCCCACCGGTGCCCGGTCACGTTCGCCAGGTCGGCCAGCTTCGAGTCCAGGTCGCGCCGCAGCTCCTCGGGCAGCGGCATCGGCCAGCCGCCCTCGCCGGTCGCCGCCGCGATCGTGGCCACGCGGTCGCGGAAGTCGTCCGAGCCCATGATCCCCGCGGTCCGCCGGCCCAGCGCCACGACCTGCGCGCCGGTGAGCGTCGCCGTCTCCACCAGGTAGTCCGGCTCGTCCTCGCACGCCCGCACGATCGCGTCCGCCAGGATCAGCCGGCCCTCGGCGTCGGTGTTGACCACCTCGACGGTCTTGCCGCCGTACATCGTGAGCACGTCGCCCGGCCGGTACGCCGCGCCCGACGGCATGTTCTCCGCCATCGGCACGGTCGCGGTGACCTCCAGCGGGTACTTGAGCTTGGCCGCGAGCACGACCGACGCGACGACCGCCGCCGCGCCGGACATGTCCGACGTCATCTCCTCCATGTTCGCCGCCGGCTTGATCGAGATGCCGCCGGTGTCGAACGTGATGCCCTTGCCGACGAGCGCGACCTTCTTGCGTGCCTTGGGCCCGCGGTAGCGCAGCCGCACCACCCGCGGCGGCCGGCTCGAGCCCATGCCGACGCCGAGCACGCCGCCGAAGCCGCCCTTGCGCAACGCCTTCTCGTCCAGCACCTCGACCTCGAGCCCGGCCGCCCTGCCCAGGGCGGCGGCCCGCTCGGCGAACGACGCGGGGAACAGGTCGTTCGGCGGGGTGTTGACGAAGTCGCGGGCCGTGGTGACCGCCTCGGCGATCGCGGTGGCCGCTTTGAGCGTGGCGCGGTGCTCCTTCGCGGTGCCCTCGGCGGGGCTCACCAGGTCGAGCCGCTCGAGCGGCCCGTCGCCGGGCTCGGAGCGGTACTCGGTGAAGGAGTACGCGCCCAGCACGGCGCCCTCGGCCGCGGCCTGGAGGTCCACAGTGGACAACGTGCTGACCGCGCGCTTCGTGCCCGTGAGCGCGCGGGCCGCGGCACCGGCGGCGCGGCGCACCTCGTTGGCGCCGACCTCGCCCGCCTTGCCGAGCCCCGCGGCCACCACCACGCCGGCCGGCAGCCGGCCCATGGTGGGGATCTTCACGATCTCGTCCTGCTTGCCGGAGGCGCCCAGGGTGGCCAGGACATCGGCGAGCGTGCCGTCGAACGCGGCGTCGACCTGCTCGCCGCCCGGCGCCAGCGCGACGTTCTCGCCGTCCTGCACGGTGCCGATGATCACCGCGTCGACGGTGGCCTCAGCTGCCGCGGTGGTGGTGAGGGAGAGCTTGGGCGCGCTCAACGATCTGCTCCTGTCGGTCGGTTGCTGACGCATGCTAACTACTTGCGGCAACCGTGCCCACCGTCAGGTGGGCCGGACATGGTCTGACACCGTTCAGGCGTGTCCGAGACGGTACGGAGGGTGGACCTCGCCGCCCGTGGGGTGGCTTCGAGCTTCGGGGCGGGGCTGTTCGTGGGGCTCGCGCCGGCCGCGTCGCTGGCCGGGCCGTGGCTGCTCGTCTCGCTCGCGCCGGCCGTAGTCCTCGGCGCCCTGGCCGTTTTGTCCACATCGGAACGTCCACTCGATACGGCGCCGGTTCCGTTGCGCCGTATCGGGTTCGCGCTCTCGACGCTGGGCAGGCTGGCCGCGGCGGTCGCGGTGGCCGGCACGTTCGGCGTCTACGCCACCCCGGCGCGGCCCGCGCTCGGCGCGCTCGGCCTGGTGGTCGTGGTGTGCGCGGCGGTGATCGCCGGGGTGCCCCGGGTCGTGTTCCGCGTGGCGGCGGCCGTGGTGGTGGCGTGCCTGGCGGTCGTGGTGGCGGCCTGCTTCGCGATCGCGCCGGTCACGCCGGCGGTGGCCACGCCGGACGGGGGCAGCCCGCTCGGCGTGCTCCTGGCGGCCGGCCTGCTGTCGGTGTGCTTCTTCGGCACCGACCCCGGCGGCGGCCGGCGACGGGTTGGCGCGGTGCTCGTCCTCGTCGGGGTCGCGTGCTTCGCGGTGGCGGCGGCCGCGTTGTACCAGCTCGGGGCGGCGCGGCTGGCGCTCTCGCCCGCGCCCCTGCGGGACGTGCTCGCCGCCGCCGACGCGAGTGCGCTCGAGCCGCTGCTGGTCGCCGGCGTCGCGGTCGCGTGCGCGTTCACGTTGCTGGGGATCCTGCGTGGGCTGCGCGTGGCCGGCATTCCCGAGGTGCGGCTCGTCGCGGTGGCCGGGGCGGCCACCGCGGTCGGCAGCCTGTTCGTGCCGCCCGAAACGGCGCTCGCGGCCGCGGCCGTACTGCTGCTGGGTGACGCGGCGTTCAGGTTTGTCGCTGTCCGTCACCGGGGTGCCGGCCGGTGAGATGGTCGGACGACGGAATGTCCGATCGCCGAGTTCTCAGCCGGCTGACCGGCCGCTACCGTGCACCCATGACGTCCATATTCACCAGGAACCCGCACCCGTCACCGGCGACCCCGGAGCGGATCGCGGAGGTATTGGCCAATCCTGGGTTCGGGCAGCACTTCACCGATCACATGGTGACGGTTCGCTACGACCGGACGCAGGGCTGGCACGACGCGAAGGTCGGGCCGTACCACTCGATCACGCTCGACCCGGCGGCCATGGTGCTGCACTACGGGCAGGCAATCTTCGAGGGGCTGAAGGCCTACCGGCAGCCGAGCGGCACGATCGCGAGCTTCCGGCCCGAGGCGAACGCGGAGCGGTTCCGCCGCTCGGCGCGGCGCATCGCGATGCCGGAGCTGCCCGACGAGCTGTTCCTCGGGTCGCTGCGCGAGATCGTCGACATCGACGGCCGCTGGGTGCCGGAGGAGGACGAGGAGTCGCTCTACCTGCGCCCGTTCATGATCTCCACGGAGGCCGGCCTCGGCGTGCGACCCGCGTCGGAGTACCTGTACGTGCTGATCGCGTCCCCCGCCGGGTCGTACTTCGCGAGTGGCGTCAAGCCGGTGCGCGTGTGGCTGTCGCACGAGTACGTGCGCGCCGCGCCCGGCGGCACCGGCGCGGCCAAGTTCGCGGGCAACTACGCGGCGTCGCTGGTGGCGCAGGCGCAGGCCGCGGAGCAGGGCTGCGACCAGGTCGTGTGGCTCGACGCCGTCGAGCGCCGCTGGGTCGAGGAGATGGGCGGGATGAACCTGTTCTTCGTCTTCGGTTCCGGTGCCGACGCCCGGGTGGTGACCCCAGAGCTATCCGGCTCGCTGCTGGCCGGCATCACCCGTGACTCGCTGCTGTCGCTGGCCGCGTCGCTCGGGTACGGCGTCGAGGAGCGGCGGATCTCCACCGAGGAGTGGGAGAAGAAGGCCGAGTCGGGCGAGCTGACCGAGGTCTTCGCCTGTGGCACGGCGGCCGTGATCACCCCGGTCGGCGCGGTGAAGGACACCGAGGGCGAGTACACGATCAGCGGCGGCGCCACCGGCGAGGTGACGACGCGCCTGCGGTCCGCGCTGACCGCGATCCAGCGCGGTATGGCGCCCGACCCGCACGGCTGGATGGTGCCGCTGACCTGACCGGCGTCAGGCAAACGTGCAGATGGCCGCCACGATCGTGGTGGCCATCTCGCATGTCGCGCCCAGGACGTCGCCGGTGATGCCGCCCAGCCGCCGCCGCACGTGGGCGAGGAACCCGGCCACCGCGACGGCAGCGACGAGGACCGCGACCGGCCCGAGCCAGCTGTGGTCCCGGTCGACGAAGACGCTGGCCACCAGCAGTCCGGCGACCCACCCGGCCGGCACCGACACGTGTTGCGTGCCCGCGACCAGCGCTCCCAGCCCGTCCGGCCGCGCCGCCGGGATGCCGCGCAGGCAGCACGCCGCGAACGCCACCCGCCCGGCGACGACCGCGAGCACGACGGCCCACCACCGGTCGCCGGCGAGCGCGCCGAACGCCGACGCCTGCGCGCCGAGCGTGACGACCAGCGTCACCACGCCGAACGGTCCGACGCCGCCGTCGCGCATCACCGCGAGCGCACGCTCCGGCGGGCCGTAGCAGCCGAGCCCGTCCGCGGCGTCGGCGAGGCCGTCGAGGTGCATGCCGCGGGTGACGAGCGCGAGCAGCCCGACCGTGCCGAGCCCGGCGAGCAGGCCCGGCATGCCCGCCATGGTCAGGAGGGACACCAGCGCCGCGGCCGGCAGCCCGAGCAGCAGCCCGACCACCGGCGCGAGCGCGATGGCCCGGCCGCCGGTCGCGCGGTCCACGTGGACGTGGCCGGCGGGCAGGACGGTGAGCCAGGACAGCGCGAGCCGGAGCCCGGTGGCCATCAGGTCGCGTCGGGGTCGACGCCGGTCTTGGTGCTGGCGCCCGGGCCGCTGATGCCGGCTTCGGCGAAGGTGGCCATGTCCGCGAGGATGCGCACGGACATCGACAGCAGGGGGATGGCGGCGGTGGCGCCGCTGCCCTCGCCGAGGCGCATCCGCATGTCCAGCAGGGGTTCGAGGTCGAGCTGCTCGAGGACGAGCGAGTGTGCCGGCTCGGTGGAGCGGTGGCCGGCGACCCACCAGGCGCGGGCGCCGGGTGCCAGTTCCTCGGCGACCAGCGCGGCCGCGCCGGAGACGACGCCGTCGAGCACCACCGGGGTGCGGCGGACCGCGGCCTGGGCGAGGAAGCCGGCCATGGCGGCGATGTCGGCGCCCGCGACCGTACGAAGCAGGGCCACCGGGTCGGCGGTGACCGGCTTGGCCCGGCGCAGCGCGTCGCGGATGGCGGCGGTCTTGCGCATCCACGTGGTGTCGTCGATGCCGGTGCCGCGGCCGACCACGGCCACCGGCTCGGTGCCGGTGAGCGCGGCGATGAGGACGGCGGCGGCGGTGGTGTTGCCGATGCCCATGTCGCCGGCCACCAGCAGGTCGGCGCCGGCGTCGACCTCCTCGTCCACAATGGACTTGCCGGCCGCGAGCGCGGCGCCGACCTCCTCGTCGGTGAGCGCGTCCTCACGGTCGATCGAGCCGGACGCGCGGCGCACCTTGTGCTCGGCGACCTTCTCGTCGGTGTCGGAGTCGACGGACATGTCGACCACCCGCACCCCCGCGCCGACGCCCGCCGCGAGCACGTTGATGGCCGCACCGCCGGCGACGAAGTTGGCCACCATCTGCGCGGTGACCTCGCTCGGGTAGGCGGACACGCCACGCGCGGCGACCCCGTGGTCCCCGGCGAAGACGACGATCCTGGGGCGCTGCAAGGGGTTTGGTGGGGACTGGCCCTGGCAGGCGGCGAGCCAGGCGCCGAGCTCCTCGAGGCGGCCGAGTGAGCCTGGGGGCTTGGTGAGCTGCTGGTGCCGGGCGATCGCGGCCTGGCGGGCCGGCTCGTCGGGCGGGCTGACGGTCTCGAACTCGACCGGCTCGGTCATCCGGCTTCCCTTCAGGTCGGCGCTGTCACGTTGGCGCGTTTCAGGTCGGCGTGTTCTCGGCGCGGTCGTCGGTCTCGTCGGTCTCGTCGGGCGGTGCGGTCGTCGTCGACGCGGTCGCGTCGGTCGGTCAGCGCAGTCGCAGCGGGATGCCGGCGACCAGCAGCACCACGTGGGTGCACCGGTCGGCGAGTGCCGCGTTGAGCGCACCCAGCTGGTCGCGGAAGAGCCTGCCAGAACGACTGGCAGGCACGACGCCGAGCCCGACCTCCGCCGACACGAGCACGAGCTCGGCCTTGCTCGTGCCGACCGGACCGGCTGTGCCAGCCGCGCCGACGGCTCCAGCCGCGGTGGCTCTGCTGGCTGGATCAGCCGGGTCGACCCCGCCGCTGCCCGCGCCGGTAAGGGCGGCGGTCGCGTGGATTGACGCGACCGCGTCGGCCAGTTCGGTGCAGGCCTGTTGTACGGGCTCGAGGGAGCCGCCCTCCCAGGCGTTGGCGTCGTCGAGAACCGCGGTCAGCCAGGTGGCCAGGTCGTCGACGATTACCGGGCCTACTGCTCGCTCGAGGAACGGGGCCAGCTCGCCCGGGTCGGTGAGCTCCACCGTCCGCCAGGCCGGCGGGCGGCGTTGCTTGTGGGCGGCGATTCTTGCCATCCACTCGGCGTCGGCCGGGTCTGCCCGGGCGGTGGCCACGTAGGTGGCGGCCGTGTCGGCGAGCAGCCCTTCGGCGTGTGCGGACTTGCCGGATCGCGCGCCGCCTAGCACCAGGGTGACCACGACTGGCACGTTATCTTGTGCCACTGTGGACTATCGCTGGAGCTGTACGGGCAGTCCCCGGTTCGCCGACCAGGCCGAGGCCGAGGAATGGCTCGGCTCGGCCTGGCCGGAGCTGCGGGCTCAGGGCGTGGACGAGGTGACGCTCCTGCACGGCGACGAGGTGGTCTACGGGCCGATGAGCCTGCACCCGCCGGAGTAGCCGGCGTCAGCCTCCTAAGGTCGGGTCGGTCTCGACGACGCCGTCCAGGGCCTTGTCGATTCGGGCCAGTACATCCGCGTCCAGGCGGACGCCGGTGGCCTTCACGTTGTCGGTGACCTGTTCCGGGCGGGTGGCGCCGATGATGGCCGACGCGACGTTCTGGTTCTGGAGGACCCACGTGACCGCCAACTGGGCCATCGACAGGCCCAGGTCGTCCGCGATGGGCCTGAGCTGCTGAACCTTCTCGAGTACCTCGTCGCGCAGGAGGCGCTTGATGAAGGTCTTCCCCGACTCGTCGGTGGCCCGGGAGCCGGGCGGCACGGGCTGGCCGGGCAGGTACTTGCCGGTGAGCACGCCCTGTGCGACGGGCGACCACACGATCTGGCTGATGCCCTCGCGCTCACTGGCCGGCACGACCTCGGCCTCGATGACGCGCCACAGCATCGAGTACTGCGGCTGGTTGGAGATGAGCGGCACCTTCAGCTCGCGCGCCAGCTCGGCCCCACGGCGGATCTGGTCGGCCTTCCACTCCGAGACACCGATGTAGAGCACCTTGCCGGCCCGGACGAGGTCGGCGAACGCGAGGAACGTCTCCTCCAGCGGCACCGACTCGTCGAAACGGTGCGCCTGGTAGAGGTCGACGTAGTCGGTCTGGAGCCGCTTCAGCGACGCGTTGGCGGACTCGATGATGTGCTTGCGGCCGAGGCCCCGGTCGTTGGGACCGCCGGGCCCGGTGGGCCAGAAGACCTTGGTGAAGATCTCGAGGCTCTCCCGGCGCTGCCCTTCGAGCGCCCGTCCTAACACCGACTCTGCGCGCGTGTTGGCATACGCGTCGGCCGTGTCGAACGTGGTGATCCCCGCGTCGAGGGCGGCGCGCACGCACGCGTGCGCCTGCTCCTCCTCCACCTGGGAGCCATGGGTGATCCAGTTGCCGTACGAGATCTCACTGACGGACAGGCCGCTGCGGCCGAGTCGACGAAACTCCATGCGACAAACCTATCCGTGGAGTTGCTCCAGGTTGGCCGGAGAGGTCCGGCCTGTGGACAACTCGAGCGGTTGTGGACAACTAGACCTTGTCGCCCGCGCGCACCCGTGGCTTCGGCACCCGCAGCTTGCGGATCTGCGAGGCCCGGATGAACCCGTACCAGCCGATCGAGAGGCCGCGCGCCGGCTCCTTCGGGAACCGCTCGCGCACCAGCTTGGTGATCCGGCGCCCGGACAGCACGCCCTCGATGATCATCGCCACCAGCATCAGCAGGCACAGCAGCGTGGTGAGGCTCTGCACCCGCGGGTCCGGCACCAGCAGCGCGACGAAGATCAGGATCGCGAGCGGCATGAACAGGCCCAGCAGGTTGCGCCGCGCGTCGACGAGGTCGCGGACGTAGGCCTTGACCGGCCCGCGGTCACGCGGCATCAGGTACTTCTCGTCGCCGGCCATCATGCGTTCGCGCTGCTTGCCGCGGATCTCCCGGCGCTTGGCGGAGAGCTCCTTGCGCTCCTCCTTGTTGCCGCGTGCCCGGCGCATGGCCTCGCGCGTGGTGCGCGGCGGCGGCGCCACCGGCCCGCGCCGCTTCTGCTCGGCGTCGCGCCGCTTGGGCGTGGGCCGGCCCTTTGCGGGGGTGTGCGCCTTGGTCCTGGCGTCCTCGCCCGCGACGTCCTCACCGGCGTCGATCTCGGCGTCGGTGGACTCGGCAGCTTTGCGGCGAAGGAACCTCACAGAGCAAAGAGTAAGGGAGGCCCAACTACTCTTTGACCATGCGGGTCCTGATCGCTCCTGACTGCTTCGGTGGGACGTTGACCGCGCCGGAGGCCGCCGAGGCCATCGCCGCTGGATGGCGCAGTGGTGCGCCGGACGACGAGCTCACCCTCTGTCCGCTGGCCGACGGCGGGCCGGGCTTCGTCGACGTGCTGCACTCCGCGCTCGGCGGGGACCTGCGGCACCGCTCGGTGGCCGGTCCGCTCGGGGCCTCGGTGGACGCCGTCTGGCTCGAACACGACGGCACGGCCTACCTCGAATGCGCCCAGGCATGCGGGCTCACCCTCGTCCCGAAGGGCGAGCGGGACGCGCTCGCGGCCAACACGATCGGCGTCGGCGAGCTGATCGCGCACGCGCTGGAGGCCAAGGTGCACACGATCGTCGTCGGGCTCGGCGGGTCGGCCAGCACCGACGGCGGCGCGGGCATGTTCCGGGCGCTGGGCGCGGTGCCGGTCGGCGAGGACGGCGAGCCGCTGCCGCCCGGCGGCGGGTCCCTGGTCGACGCCACCCGGCTGGTGGGCGGCGTCGACCTCGGTGACGTCAAGCTGGTCGCGGCCTCCGACGTGGAGAACCCGCTGCTCGGCAAGCTCGGCGCGGCCCGTGTGTTCGGCCCGCAGAAGGGCGCCGACGACCTGGCCGTGCGCCGCCTGGAGCGCTCGCTCACCCGCTGGGCCGACCTGCTCGCCGAGGTCGCCGGCCGCGACATCCGCGAGGAGCAGGGTGCGGGTGCCGCGGGCGGGCTGGGTGCGGCGCTCATCGCGCTCGGCGCCACCGTCGAGTCCGGCGCCGGCGTCGTGCGCCGGCTCACCGGGCTGGACAACGCCCTGGCCGACGCCCAGCTGGTGATCAGCGGCGAGGGCAGCTTCGACTTCCAGTCGCTGCGCGGCAAGCTCGTCACCAGGGTCGCCGGCGCGGCGGCCGAGCGCGGCACCCCGTGCGTCGTGCTCGCCGGCCAGGTCAGCGTGGGCAGGCGGCGGGCGGCCGCGGCCGGCGTCGACTACGCCTACTCCGTCGCCGAGCACGTCGGATCCGCCGAGGCGTCGCTCGCCGACCCCGGCGGCACGCTCACCGCCTTGGCCAAGCACGTGTCCGCCCAGTGGACGCGGTAGCGCCGCGGTAGCGCAGTGGTGGCGGTAACACCTCGCCTCCAGCGACATGTGCGACCATGGGGGAAGAAAACGCGGACGATCCCGGTTGTCCACAGGTAGTAGTAGGAGTCCGAGGTCGAGGGAGAACCATGACGACCGCTCAGGAGAGCACCACCGAGACGGCCACCCACGGGGTGACCTTGTCGGATGCCGCCGCCATCAAGGCCAAGGCCCTGCTCGACCAAGAAGGTCGGGACGACATGCACCTCCGCATCGCCGTCCAGCCGGGTGGCTGCGCGGGCCTGCGCTACCAGCTGTTCTTCGACGAGCGCACGCTCGACGGCGACCTCCTCCGCGACTTCGGTGGCCTCAAGGTCGCCGTCGACCGGATGAGCGCGCCGTACGTCCAGGGCGCCACGATCGACTTCGTCGACACGATCGAGAAGCAGGGCTTCACCATCGACAACCCCAACGCCGGTGGTTCCTGCGCGTGCGGCGACTCGTTCCACTGACCCCACGCCTACGCAACGGGCCGCGACCGACTGGTCGCGGCCCGTTGTCGTATGCCGCTCAGATGTAGACGTCCACGTCGCTCACCTGGGCGTAGCAGGCGTCGTCGACGTGCCACGGCTCCGCCGCTCGGGCTGGGGAGAAGTCCTGGTCAGTGGAGCGGGACTGGACCGGGATGGCCGCGCAGTCCGCGATGAGCTCGGCCATCGTGGCTCGATCGGTGATGTGCACGAACTCGAACCTAAGTCGAGCTGGCGGTACTGCACACCCTTACCGACCGGTAGTGTCAAAGGGTGTCCCCTCGTGGGTCGCGGTGATCAGCGCCCACTAATCTTGGAGACTTCGGTTCACTCCAACTGACGACCACCAGACAGGGGAAGCCCTCGTGCCCGTCGCCGTCTCCGGAAGCATCGCCACCGATCACCTCATGCACTTTCCCGGGAAGTTCTCCGAGCAGCTCGTCGCCGAGCAGCTGCACCGGGTCTCGCTGAGCTTCCTCGTCGACGACCTGGTCGTCCGCAGAGGTGGGATCGGGGCCAACATCGCGTTCGGCATGGCTGTCCTCGGCTCGTCCCCGGTGCTGGTCGGCGCGGTCGGCAACGACTTCGGCGACTACCAGTCCTGGCTCGAGCGGCACGGCGTCGACTGCGCAGGCGTGCACGTCTCGGAGACCGCGCACACCGCCCGGTTCGTCTGCACCACCGACGACGACATGTGCCAGATCGCGTCGTTCTACGCCGGCGCGATGGCCGAGGCGAGGCTGATCGAGCTGCACCCGATCGCGCAGAAGGTCGGCGGTCTGGACCTGGTGCTCATCAGCCCGGACGACCCGGACGCGATGCTGCGGCACGCCGACGAGTGCCGCCAGCGCGGCTACGAGTTCGCGGCGGACCCCTCCCAGCAGCTCGCCAGGATGAACGGCACCCAGATCCGCTCGTTCATCGCCGGCGCGAAGTACCTGTTCAGCAACGACTACGAGTGGGAGCTCCTGCGCCGCAAGACCGGCTGGACCGAGCGCGAGGTGCTCGACCGGGTCGGCGCCCGCATCACCACGCTGGGCGAGAAGGGCGTCGAGATCGTCGACCGCGACGGCACGGAGATCAACGTCAACGCCGTGCCGGAGACCGTGAAGGCCGACCCGACCGGCGTCGGCGACGCGTTCCGCGCGGGACTGCTCGCCGGTCTCGAGAAGGGCCTCGGCCTGGAGCGTGCCGCGCAGCTCGGCTCCTACATCGCGGTGCTGGTGCTCGAGACCGTCGGCCCGCAGGAGTGGTCCTTCGACAAGGCGCAGGCGCTCACCCGCATCGGCGCCGCCTACGGTCCGGAAGCCGCCGAGGAGATCGCTCCCATCCTCCCGTAGGTACCGCTTCCGGTGACCGGCTGGTAACTGTAGGCGCATGCGCGCACTCGCGGTCGCCGCCGCCCTCCTGCTGGTCCTCGCCGGCGTGGCCTCGGCCTCGACCGGACCGTGGCAGCCCGTGGGCTCGGACGTGGCCAGGCCACTGGACGAGAGCCAGGGCCTGGCCGTGGTCGAGCGCCCCGGCGGGACGGCCGTCCGGTACACCGGCGTCGGCACGGTCCCGCCGTCCCTGTCCTCGCGCGGGTGGAACCATGTGGGTGACCCGGGTGCGGGGCACGGCTACTACGTGGAGCCCTACCAGCGCGACGACCGCGGGGCGAAGCTGTTCCGCGTCGAGGCGCCGGACGGCACATGGGCGGAGTACACGCACGCGCTCGAGCCGTGGGAGGCGTCGAACAACTCCTTCGCCGCGGTCTCGCCGGACGGCCGGTGGCTGCTGGCGGGCGAGTGGGGCACGATGGATCGCCTGCTCGTGCACCCGATGCCCGGGATCGCGCACCCCGATCCCGCGGCGAACCTGCCGTACGCGTCGGCCGTGCGGCTCGACCGGCCGGTGCGGGACATCCAGGGCTGCGACTTCGTCACCGCCACCCAGCTGCTGTGCTCCTCCGACGACCCCGAGGGGTCGCTGTTCGGCGTGACGAAGCCGCTGCTGCAGGTCGACCTCGCCGGCCCGGTCGGCGGCGCGGACGTGACCGGCACCGTGACCGCGCTGGGTCAGCTGCCGCTGGAGAGCGGCTGCTCCGGCGCGTTCGAGGCCGAGGGCATCGACTACGACGAGCGCGACGGGACCCTGCGGGTGGTCGTGCTGTCGCCGAGCATCTGCGTGGCCTTCGACAGCAAGACCTGGCGCTTCCGGCGGGCCTAGAGCTTGACCGGGTAGTGCGGCTCGGGGATGCGGGGCTGGATGCGGCGCTCGATGAAGATGCCGTGCCAGAGCATGTACACGAGCAGCGCCCAGATCCGCCGGCTGTGGTCCAGCGTCCCCGCCCGGTGCTCCTCCAGCAGCCGCAGCACCGCGTTCTTGTCGATCTCCTCGTCGGTCTGGGACTTGAGGACGATCTGGCGGGCCCAGTCGTACATCTCGTCGCGCAGCCACAGGCGGATCGGGACCGGGAAGCCGAGCTTGCGGCGGTTCAGCACGTGCGGCGGGACGATCTGGCGCAGCGCCTGGCGCAGCGCGAACTTGGTGGTCTCCTTGGTGATCTTCTGGTCCAGCGGGATCTTCGCCGCCACCTTGAAGACCTCGGTGTCCAGGAACGGCACCCGCAGCTCCAGCGAGTTGGCCATCGTCACCTTGTCGGCCTTGACCAGGATGTCCCCGCGCAGCCAGGTGAACAGGTCCACGTGCTGCATGCGGGTCACCGGGTCCCAGCCCTGCGACTCGCGGTACGGGCCGGCCGTGACGTCCATGTGGCTGACCCGGCCGTCGAAGGTCCGCAGCACCGACCGCAGCTGGTCGTCGCGGAAGATGCGGGCGTTGCCGTAGTAGCGCTGCTCGAGGTCCAGCGCGCCGCGGCGCAGCAGGTCCTTGCCGCGGGTGCCCTCCGGGATCTTGGTCGACAGCGAGCCCATCGCCCGGCGCAGCGCGCCCGGCACCTTCTCGAACGCCGCGAGGGACAAGGGTTCCCGGTAGATCGTGTAGCCGCCGAACAGCTCGTCGGCGCCCTCGCCGGACAGCACGACCTTCACGTGCCGGCGTGCCTCGCGCGCGATGAACCACAGCGGCACGAGCGCCGGGTCCGCGACCGGATCGTCGAGGTACCAGACGATGAGCGGCAGCGCCTCCATCATCTCGTCCGGCCCGACCGTGCGGACGACGTGCTTGACCCCGATCGCGGCCGCGGACTCGGCCGCGACGTCGACCTCGGAGTAGCCCTCGCGCTCGAACCCCGTGGTGAACGTCACGAGGTTCGGGTTGTGCTCCCGGGCGAGTGCGGCGATGGCCGTGGAGTCGATGCCGCCGGACAGGAACGAGCCGACCGTGACGTCCGCACGCATGTGCTTGGCCACCGAGTCGCGCATGACGTTGGCGATCTCGTTGTAGAGCCGCTCCGGGGACTCCTTGCGCAGCGGCGTCGGCCGGAACGTGTGGAAGAAGTACCGGTCGGTGACCATGCGTCCGCCGGGGGAGATGGTGAACGACGTGCCCGACTCGATCCGCCGGATCTCCTGGTGCATCGACTCCGGCTCCGGCACGTACTGCAGCGTCAGGTAGTGCTGCAGTGCCTTGCGGTCCAGCGTCGAGGGCACCCGCAACCGGGGCGCCAGCTCGAGGAGCGCCTTCTTCTCGCTCGAGAACGCCACCCCGCCCGGGCCCGCCGAGTAGAACAGCGGCTTGATGCCGAACGGGTCGCGCGCGCCGAACACGACCCGGCGCCGCCAGTCCCAGATGAGGAACGCGAACATGCCGCGCAGCTTCGAGACCGCGGCCTGGCCGAGGTAGTGGTACAGCGCGACGATGACCTCGCCGTCGCCGTGCGTGCGCATGGTGGCGCCGTGCTGCTCGATCAGCTCCTGGCGCAGCTCGAGGTAGTTGTAGATCTCCCCGTTGAACAGCAGCGTGTAGCGCTCCTGCACGCCTTCCGGGCTCCAGTGCAGGGGCTGGTGGGAGTGGTCGACGTCGATGATGGACAGCCGGTTGAAGCCGAACACCACCTCGTCGCCGGCCCATGTGCCGCTCTCGTCGGGACCGCGGTGGCGCACGCAGCGCAGCGCCGACGCGACCGCGTCCCGGCTCGCGCTGGCATCGGATTCGGTAGGGCAGACCAGGCCAAGCAGACCGCACACGTCTCCGGCACAACCTCTCGCGTCGAGTGCTCGTCGAGCCCAAGTATGGCGGCTGCGGACACGGGCGCCCCTACGCGGTGTGGCCTGGGTCCCTCGGCTAGGCTCCCGGGCTAGATCACCATTGTCTTAGGAGGGGCGCGCAGTGAGTGAAACGAGGCGCACACCGGCTATCAGGCTGGCCGGTCTGGCCGGGCTCGCCGGGCTGGTCTCCCTCACCGTGTCGGGCTGTTCGACCAGCGAGGTACTGCGCTTCGGCTGGCCCGAGGCCGTCACCCCGCAGGCCGCGCGGATGCGTGACTTCTGGACCTGGTCCGTGGTCGCCTCGCTCGTCGTCGGTGTGCTCGTCTGGGCGCTGATCCTGTGGCCGGTCATCGCGCACCGCAAGCGCGGGGACAAGCTGCCCAAGCAGTTCCAGTACAACCACTTCCTCGAGTTCATCTACACGGGCATCCCGTCGATCATCGTGGTGGTGCTCTTCTACTTCACGATCACGACGCAGAACTACGTCCTGGCCGAGGAGGCCCCGGAGGACGTGGACGTCAACGTGAACGTGCTGGCGTTCCAATGGAACTGGCAGTTCGAGTACGAGACGTACAAGGACACCTCCGGCGCCACGGTCGCGCCGCGCACGCCCGAGGGCCCGCTGGTCACCACCATCGGCAACTCCAGGGAGATCCCGCTGCTCGTGTTGCCCACGAAGAGCCAGATCCACTACACGCTGCGCGCCCGCGACGTCATCCACTCGTTCTACGTGCCGGAGTTCAACTTCAAGCGGGACGTCTTCCCGTACCCGGAGAAGAACCACCAGGACAACACGTTCCAGAACTCGATCGACCGCGAGGGCTCCTTCGTCGGCCGCTGTGCCGAGCTGTGCGGCACCTACCACTCCGGGATGAACTTCGAGGTCCGGGCGCTGAACGCGAAGCGGTTCGACCGGTTCATGGTGCTGCGCCGGTCCATGAACGCCGACACGGGCAGGCCGTACACCGCCGCCGAGTCCCTGGCCCTGATGGGCAAGGAGGACCCGAGCTGCGGCGACCTGTGCAGCCCGACGGCCACCACCACCTCGCCGTTCAACACCGACCGGACCACCCGCACGTCGACGAAGTGAACGCGACCGGTCTTTCGAGAGTGAGGACAGCATGAAGGTCGAAGCCAGGCTCTTCGACGTGACGACCGTGTTCTTCTTCCTGGCCGCGATCGTCTACGGGTTCTGGGCCAAGGAGCCGGTCGGCCTCGTCGCCCTCATCCTCACCGGCGGGCTGTCGCTGATCATCGGCTCGTACTTCCACTTCGTCGCCCGCCGCGTGGAGCGGCGCCCGGAGGACAACCCGGACGCCGAGATCTCCGACGGGGCGGGGGAGATCGGGTTCTTCAGCGCCGGGTCCTACTGGCCCGTGGGGATCGCCGCGTCGGCCGGGCTCGCCGCGATCTCGCTCGCGTTCTGGCAGGTGTGGCTGCTCGTGATCGCGATGGTGCTGGTCCTGCTCGCCGTGGGTGGGCTGGTGTTCGAGTACCACACCCGGCCGAACACCACCGACTAGGTCCTCTCGAAGCTGCCTCGTTCCTGAAGAGGCTGGGCCGGCTGGTGTCCGCTATCGGGCAGCCCGTCAGGCCGTGACGAGCCAGACCTGAGGGCCGTCCCCTAGTTGGCCGCGGCCAGGGTTTGCGCCCGCAGGCTGTTCGACAGGGTGACCCAGTTCTTCAGCAGGTCCGCCGCCCGGCCCGAGTCGATGGCTGCCGCGGCCGTCTCCATGCCTGCGCGCAGGTCCGCCGTCAGGTCGGTCGTCAGGCCGCGGAAGGCCGCGATCGCGCCCGCCGCGTTCACCAGGACCGTGTCGCGCACCGGGCCCGCGGCGCCGCTCAGCAGGGTGTGCAGCACCTCGGCGTTCTTGGCCGCGTCGCCGCCCGCGAGGTCATGGGCGCCGCTCGGGGCCAGGCCGAGGGCTCGCGGGTCGATCTTGTCCACGCGCACCGTGCCGTTCGAGACCACCCAGGCCGTGGTGGTCGTCGTGGTGGTGATCTCGTCCAGGCCGTCGTCGCCGCGGGCGACGAGCACACTGAAACCTCGGCTTGCCAGGACCTCGGCCACGATCGGGGCCAGGCGCTCGTGGGCGCAGCCGACCAGCGCGGCCGTGGGCTGGGCGGGGTTGGTCAGCGGGCCCATGATGTTGAACGCCGTGGGAATGCCGATCTCGCGGCGGGTGGGGCCCGCGTGGCGGAACGCGGGGTGGAACGCCGGCGCGAAGCAGAACCCGATGCCCAGCTGGTGCACGCACTCGGCGACCGCCTCGGGGGACAGCTCGATGGCAACGCCGAGGTGTTCCAGCACGTCGGCCGAGCCGCACCTGGACGACGCCGCCCGGTTGCCGTGCTTCACGACCGGGACGCCGGCCGCGGCCGTGACCAACGCGCTCATGGTGGAGATGTTGACCGTGCCGGCCTGGTCGCCGCCCGTGCCGACGACGTCGGCACCCGGTGTGTCGATGGTCACGCGGACCGCGTGCGACAACATGGCCTCGGCCATGCCGGCCACCTCGGCCGCGGTCTCGCCCTTGGCGCGGAGCGCGACGGCGAACGCGCCGATCTGGGACGGCGTGGCGGTGCCGGACATGATCTCGTTCATCGCCCACGAGGTGTCGGCGGCGGCGAGGTCGTTGCCGGCGACCAGCTGGTTGAGCAGGGCCGGCCAGGTCGCGACGGGCGTGCTCACGACGCCCCCTCGCAGGCTCGGTGTCGCCGCTCGCGGTCGCCCTGTGTCGATGGTTCGCTCGCAAGCTCACTCACGATTCGATCACCCTTGATAGACGGGGAGCTGCTTGTTGCGCAGCACGTCGGCGACGGTCTCGGCGGCGGCCAGCGGGTCGAGCGGGTGCACGATCACCGCGTCGGCCTGCGACCAGGTCGCGAGCCATCGGTCGTC
>NZ_DASWSJ010000134.1:0-34523 GCF_036402745.1 Actinophytocola sp.
CTGGAGGTCACGGCGAGCGTCGAGCGGCCGGGCCGGGCGGTCGAGCTGCTCGGGGGTGAGCTCAAGGCCGGCGACCGCACAGTGGTCCGCGCCAGGGCGTGGCGGCACATCATCTCGGACACCAGCACGGTGGCGGTCGGCGTGGACGACCCGCTGGCCCCGCCCGAGGACGGCGAGCCCATGCACCGGCCGGAGGGCTGGGGTGCCGGCTACCTCGACGTGATGGAGTGGCGCGCGCTCGAGGGCCACCTCGGCAAGCCGGGACCCGCCAAGGTCTGGGCCCGCCAGGGCGTCGACCTCGTCGCCGGTGAGCGGCCTACCGGGCTGCAGCGCCTGCTCGTCGTCGCCGACTCGGGCAACGGGGTCTCCAGCCGCATGGACCCGCGCGACTGGCTCTTCATCAACTCCGAGCTGACCGTGCACCTCTACCGCGAGCCGGCCGGCGAGTGGATCGCCCTCGACGCCACCACGGCCATCGGGCCGAACGGCGTCGGCACGGCGTTCACCGTCCTGCACGACCTCACCGGTCCGGTCGGCCGCGGCGCCCAGGCCCTGCTGGTCCGGCCGCAGGGGTAACTAGTGTCCGCGCCGGGACACTAGAGCCGGCAGGAGCGGATGTCGGACGCCAGCACGGCCTTGGCTCCCAGCGCCGACAGCCGGTCCATCACGAGGTTGGCCTCGTTGCGCGGCACCATCGCCCGCACGGCCACCCACTCCGGGTCGGCGAGCGGCGCGACCGTCGGCGACTCCAGGCCCGGCGTGACCGTGATGGCCTCGTCGAGGAGCGTCTTCGGGCAGTCGTAGTCCAGCATCATGTACTGCTGCGCGAACACGACACCCTGCAGCCGCGCGGCGAGCTGGTCCTTCGCCGGCGAGCCGTTCGCGTTCGTGCCGTGCAGCAGCACCGCCTCCGACTCGCAGATCGGCGCGCCGAAGGCCACGAGGTTGTGCTGGCGCAGCGTCCGGCCCGAGCCGACGACGTCGGCCACCGCGTCCGCGACGCCGAGCTGTACCGAGATCTCCACCGCGCCGTCGAGCCGGATGACCTCGGCCGTGACGCCGCGGGCCGCGAGGTCCTCGGACACCAGCCGCGGGTACGAGGTGGCGAGCCGCTTGCCGGCGAGGTCGTCGACCGCCCACTGGCGGCCGGCGGGCGCGGCGTAGCGGAACGTCGACCCGCCGAAGCCCAGCGCGAGCCGCTCGGTGACCGGGGCGCCGGAGTCCAGCGCCAGGTCACGCCCGGTGATCCCCAGGTCGAGCTCGCCCGAGCCGACGTAGATCGCGATGTCCTTGGGGCGCAGGAAGAAGAACTCGACGTCGTTGGTGGGGTCGAGCACGGTCAGGTCACGCGACTCGTGTCGCCCGCGGTACCCGGCCTCGGCGAGCATCTCGGCGGCCGGTCCGGCCAGCGCGCCCTTGTTCGGCACGGCAACCCGCAGCATGGTCATGACTCCAGTGGGCTCGAGGATACGGCTCAGAGGTGGCGGTACACGTCGTCGAGGGTGAGGCCGCGGCCCAGCATCAGGACCTGCACGCGGTACAGCAGCTGGGACACTTCCTCGGCAAGGCGCTCGTCGGACTCGTGCTCGGCGGCGATCCACACCTCGCCGGCCTCCTCGAGCACCTTCTTGCCCTGCGCATGCACCCCCGCGTCGAGCGCGGCGACGGTGCCGGAGCCCTCCGGCCGGCCGGCGGCCCGATCGCGGAGTTCGGCGAACAGCTCGTCGAACGTCTTCACAGGTGATGATCCTGCCATCGCACCCGATCGTGGACGCGGCTAGGCCATCAGTGCGGTGAGGTCGGCCACCGTCAGTCCCTCGAGAGACGTGCGGAACGTGCGGCGCTCCCCCGGCTCCACGGGCACCTCGCACGGGACCACCAGGACCTGGCAGCCCGCGGCCACCGCCGACCTCGTGCCGGTCGGCGAGTCCTCGATCGCGACGCAGGACGGCGGGGCGACGTCGAGCAGGCGGCAGGCCTTCAGGTACGGCTCCGGCAGCGGCTTGTTCAGGCCCTCGACCTCGTCACCGCACACCGTCACGTCGAACAGGTGCCGGCCGATCGTGTCGAGGGCGATCTCGGTGAGGCCCCGCTCGGTGGACGTGACCAGGGCCATCGGGAAGCCGGCGGCGTGGACCTCCCGCAGCGCGGCGGCGGCGCCGGGCCGCCACGGCAGGTCCTGGCGGAAGACCTCGGCCATCCGGCGGTCGATCCAGGCCGCGCCGTCCGCGACCTGTTCGGGCGACGGGTCGGGGATGCCCACCTCGGCGTAGAGCAGGCGCAGCGTCACCATGACGTTGGTGCCGACCATCGCCTGCCGGGTGGCCGTCGACAGCTGGCCGCCCAGCTTCTCGGTCAGCTCGTACAGCGGGATGTCCCACAGCTTCTCGGAGTCGAGCAGGGTGCCGTCGAGATCCCAGAGGACGGCAGCGGGTCGGTTCTCGATATCACTCATATGGCGAGGTACTTGGCTTCCGGACGATGGACGACATGGACGTGACGTGTGACGTAGGGCACAGCACGCCGGCGATCTTGTCCGTCCCGATCAGGGCAGCGAGCAGCCCGGACGTGTTGTCTGCCGGCATGCGACCAGCCTACGGTCCCCCGCTGTCCGCCCCGGGTCGTAGGCTTGCCCGGTGACCGATCCGGACCAGCAGCCGTCGACCCCGTCCCCAGCCGACGAGGAGCGCCAACTCGTCGAGCCAGTCCTGGTGGCGGCGTTCGAGGGCTGGAACGACGCCGGGGACGCCGCCAGCGCCGCGATCGAGCATCTCCAGCTCACGTGGGAGGCCACCGACCTGGCCGAGATCGACCCCGACGACTACTACGACTTCCAGGTCACCCGGCCGACCGTGCGCATGGTCGACGGGGTCACCCGGCGGGTCGAGTGGCCCACCACCCGGCTGTCGGTGTGCCGCCCGCCCGGCGCCACCCGCGACGTGGTGCTCATGCACGGCATCGAGCCCAACATGCGGTGGCGCAAGTTCTGCGCGGAGCTGCTCGAGCAGATCGACCGGCTGGGCGTCTCCACGGTGGTGACGCTCGGCGCGCTGCTCGCCGACACCCCGCACACCCGGCCCGTGCCGGTCACCGGCACCGCCTACGACGCGACGTCGGCGGCCCAGTTCGGGCTCGAACGGTCCCGCTACGAGGGCCCCACCGGCATCGTCGGCGTGCTGCAGGACGCGTGCGTGCAGGCCGGGGTCCCGGCGATCTCGATCTGGGCGGCGGTGCCGCACTACGTCTCGCAACCGCCCTCGCCCAAGGCCACGCTCGCGCTGCTGCACCGGGTCGAGGAGGTTCTCGACATCGAGGTGCCGCTCGGCCAGCTGCCGGACCAGGCCGAGGAGTGGCAGCAGACGGTCAGCGAGATGGCCGCCGAGGACGAGGACGTGCGCAACTACGTGCGGGCGCTGGAGGAGCGGGGCGACGCGGAGACCGCGCTGAACGAGACCAGCGGCGACGCGATCGCCGCCGAGTTCGAGCGCTACCTGCGCCGGCGGCGACCGGGCGGCCCGGGCCGCGGTCCCACCGGTCCCGGCGCCTGAGTGGTCGATCGGCTCCTCGACCGCCGCCGGCTCGCGATGGCGGGGCTGCACGCGGGCGCGTTCCTGGGCCCGTTCGGCGGCGGCGTCACCTCGGCCATGCTGCCGGAGCTGGGCGCGGACTTCGACGTGTCCGCGACGACCGCGTCCGCGACGATCACCGCGTACCTGGTGCCGTTCGCGGGGCTGATGCTGTTCTCCGGCACGCTCGGCGCGCGGTGGGGGCTGCGGCGCAGCGTCATCGGCGCCTACCTGGTGTCGATCGCCGGGTCGGTGCTGTGCGCGGTGTCGACGACGTTCCCGCTGCTGCTGGCCGGCCGCGGGGTCCAGGGCGTGGCCAACGCGTTCACGACGCCGCTGCTGATCGCGACGATCGCGGCCACCACGCCACGAGAGCGGCTCGGCCGGTCGCTGGGGTTGTTCGCGTCGCTGCAGGCGGCCGGGCAGACGTCGGCGCCGCTGCTCGGCGGCCTCGCGGCCGAGGCGAGCTGGCGGCTCGCGTTCGTCGGCGTGGCCGTGGCGGCCGCGGCGCTGGCCGCGATCGGCCTGCCGCCGTCGGCGGAGTCCCGCCCCGCCGAGCCGGCCCGGCTGCGTGCGGCGTGGCGGCCGGAGGTGCTGCGCGCGGCGGCCGTGGCGCTGGTCGGCTGGGGCTGCCTGGGCGGGCTGACGTTCCTGGTGGCCTTCCGCACCGACGACGGCTTCGGCCTGGGCGCGAGCGCGCGCGGGTTGCTGCTGACCGCGTTCGGCGTGGTGGGCATGCTCACCGCGCACCTGGTCGGCCGGCTGATCGAGCGCACCGGCGCGCGGCCGGCCACCCTGGCCGGCGGGGTGCTCGGCGCGGTGCCGATCGCGCTCATCGGAGTGGTCCCGTGGCTGCCGGCGGTGGCCGTGCTGTGGGCGCTGGCCGGGTTCTTCGCGCAGTTCATCCAGGTGGGCCTGAACGCGCTCGTGCTGACCGGCGACAACGCCAACCCGGCGGGCGCGGTGTCGGTGGTGCAGGCGTTCCGCTTCGTCGGTGCGGCCCTCGCCCCGGTCGCGTTCACGCCCGTGTACCACGGCTCAGCCGCGGCCGGCTTCCTGCTGCCGGCCGTCCTGCTGGCCGCCGTCACCCCGCTCGCGCTGCTGGTCCGCCGCCGCT
The DNA here is from genome assembly GCF_036402745.1 of Actinophytocola sp. GTDB lineage: Bacteria > Actinomycetota > Actinomycetes > Mycobacteriales > Pseudonocardiaceae > Actinophytocola. The sequence continues at coordinate 4,684 of NZ_DASWSJ010000134.1, forward strand.
GAGACCTCCTTGTCCGCCCGCCCGGTCCAGCGCCACACCCTCCGCGTGCTCGGCGTAGAACCGGGAGACCAGCGAGCACACCCGCAGCCGCTCGGGGAAGGGGCCGGCGGGCACACGTCGAGCGGCACGGTCCTGTGCTGCCGCGACCCGGACGCCAGCCAGCGCGAGATGTTCTACACCCCGGACCATCCCGGGAGCGCAACCCCCAGCAGGGCGTCCACCGCGTCCCTGATCTGGGCCGGCGCCGCGGTGTCCGAGCCCTCGTCGGCCGCCCACGCGTCCAGCGCGCGGATGGCCTGGGGGGTGTTCAGGTCGTCGGCCAGGTGGTCGCGCAGGCGGGCCACCGTGGGCTCCGCCGGGGGGCCGGACTCCCGGGACACCGCGGCGCGCCAGCGGGCCAGGCGGGCTGTCGCCTCGTCGAGGACCGTGTCGGTCCAGGCGCGGTCCTCGCGGTAGTGGCCGGACAGCAGACCCAGGCGCACGGCCATCATGTCCACGTTGTCGCCCCGTAGGCGGGACACGAACACGAGGTTTCCCAGCGACTTCGACATCTTCTGGCCGTCGAGGCCGATCATGCCGGTGTGCGTGTAGTGCCGGGCGAACGGGTGCAGGCCGGTGAGCGCCTCCGCGTGCGCGGCGCTGAACTCGTGGTGCGGGAAGATCAGGTCCGATCCGCCACCCTGGACGTCGAAGCCCATGCCCAGCTGGTTCAGCGCGATGACGCTGCACTCGACGTGCCAGCCCGGCCGGCCCGGCCCCAGCTCGCTGTCCCAGCTCGGCTCGTCCGGCCGCGCCGTGCGCCACAGCAGCGCGTCCAGCGGGTGCCGCTTGCCGGGCCGGTCCGGGTCGCCGCCGCGTTCGGCGAAGAACTTCGCCATCGTGTCGGCGTCGTAGTTCGACACCGAGCCGAAGTGGCCCGACGCGAGCCGGTCGAAGTAGATGTCCGGGTATTGCTCGTCGTCGGCCCGGTAGGCCACGCCGTCGCTCAGCAGCTTGGCGACCGCCTCGACGATCTCCGGGATCGACTCCACCGCGCCGAGGTAGTCCCGCGGCGGCAGCACCCGCAGCGCCGTCATGTCCTCGCGGAACAACGCCGTCTCCCGCATCGCCAGCACGACCCAGTCGCTGTGGTCCCGCTCGGCCCGCTCCAGCAGCGGGTCGTCCACGTCGGTGACGTTCTGCACGTAGTGGACGTCGTGCCCGTTGTCGAGCCACTGCCGGTGCACCAGGTCGAACGCCAGGTAGGTCGCCGCGTGCCCCAGGTGGGTGGCGTCGTACGGGGTGATTCCGCAGACGTACATCGTCGCGGTGGGGCCCGGGGTCGTCGGGCGGATCTCCCCGGTGGCCGTGTCGTACAGCCGCAGCGGGCGCGGCGTGCCGGGAACGCGCGGCACCGGGTGGGATGGCCAGGTCTGCATGGGATCGACATTAGACGGCCGACTCGTATACGAGTGTCGACCGTCGAACTGTGACCCCCGTTACAGCCCGTGCTGAGCAACGAGGGCTCGGGCGCGGACGGCGGGATCCTGTCCGGCATCGCGTGGGTGGTCGCCAGCGGATGCCGGGTGGTGTCGATGTCGCTCGGCGCACCGACGACGCCGGACCAGCCGTACTCGCGGCTGTTCGAGCGGGCGGCCCAGCGGGCGCTGGCCGCGGGAACGCTGATCATCGCCGCGGCGGGCAACGAGAGCAAGCGGTCGGCCGGCGTGGTCAACCCGGTCGGGCATCCGGCCAACTGCCCGTCGATCATGGCCGTCGGCGCGATCGACGCCAACCGCGCGGTCGCCGACTTCTCCTGCGGGACGGGGCCCGTCGGTGGCGTCGACCTGGCCGGCCCGGGCGTCGACGTGTACTCGAGCTGGCCGATGGACCGGCGGTACCGGCGCATCAGCGGCACCAGCATGGCCACGCCCCACGCGGCCGGCGTCGCGGCGCTGATCGGGCACGCGACCGGCGCGCGGGCCTACGAGCTGTGGGCGCGGCTGTCCCAGACGGCGCGGCGGCTGGGCTTGCCCTCGACCGATGTTGGGGCAGGATTGGTGCAAGCGCCCTGACACCTGAGGAGGCCGGCTTGGAGGAGGTCCTCGTCTCCACCGACGACGACGCCGACCTGGCCGCCGTCGTCGAGGCCCTGCGCCAGGCCGGCCTGTCCGTCACCGAGGTCCTGACCGAGGTCGGCGTGGTCATCGGCACGGCCGACAGCGACAAGCTCGCGTCGCTGTCGGCCGTACCCGGCGTCGCGGAGGTCGAGCCGCAGCGCACTATCCAGCTGCCACCGCCGGACTCCCCGGTGCAGTAGCCACCTCGGCGAGCTCGGCCAGCTGCTCGCTCGTCAGCGGGCCGTGCGCGAGCGCGCCCGCGTTCTCCTCGGCCTGCGCCACGGTGCGGAAGCCCGGGATCGGGATGGTCCGCTCGCTGCGCGCCCACAGCCAGCCGAGCGCGCCCTGGGCGAGCGTGCGGCCGTCGCTGGTGAGGATCTCGCGGACGGCGTCGACCCTGGACTGCCACTGCGCGGTGGGCACGCCGTCCCGGAAGAAGCGCAGCCAGTCCGGCGCCGCCGAGCGAATGTCGGCACCCGTGGCCGGTCGGCTGGCGGTGCGCCGGCCGAGCAGGCCCATCGCCAGCGGTGAGCGGTTGATGCTCGCGAGGTCGTGCCGGTCGCACACGGCCAGGAGCTCCGGCGCGTCGTGCAGGACGCTGAGCTCGTGCTGCACGGCGACGCAGTGCGGCCCGGCCGCGAATGCCGCGGCCCGCCCGGGGTCGTCGGTGCTCCAGCCGTAGCCGCGGACGAGGCCGTCCCGGACGAGGTCCTCGCCCGCCTCCCGCAGGGCCACCGCGTCCTCAATGGACGGTCCGATGTGGAGCTGGTAGAGGTCGAGGTGGTCGGTGCCGAGCCGCTTCAGGGTGGCTTCCAAGGCGCGGCGCACGTACCCCGGCGAGGCGTCGGTCCCGGTGCGCACCTTGGTGTCCGCGTCGAAGACGTTGCCCCACTTGCTGGCGATGACCACCTCGTCCCGGTGCCCGGCGAGCGCGCGGCCGAGCACCTCCTCGCTGTGGCCCGCGCCGTACACGTCCGCGGTGTCGAAGAACGTGACACCGAGGTCGACGGCGCGGCGCACCGCGCGGATCGACTCGTCGTCGTCGACCTCGCCCCAGCCGAGCGGTTTTCCCTCTGTGTCCGAGAATGGGCCGCCGATGGCCCAGCAGCCGAACCCGAGTGCGCTGACCTCGACGGTTCCCAGCTTTCGCCTGTTCGTCATGTCTGCATTCTGGGACCCGAAGCGCGCTCCAGGTCCAGCCCTGATTTCGGAGTAGGTTGGGGCGCATGGCGCAGACGCGTGGCAAGGTGAAGATCGAGACGGGCCTCAAGCGGGTCCGGGCGTACGTGTCCGGGCAGCTGGTGGCCGACTCACACCGGCCGGTGCTGGTGTGGGAGATCCCGTACTACCCGACGTACTACCTGCCGCTGGCCGACGTCCGGGCCAAGCTCGAGGCCACCGGCGCGGTCGACCACTCCCCGAGCCGCGGCGACGCGACGCTCTACGACGTGGTCGTCGACGGCGTGACCGTGTCGGCGGCCGCGCGCCGCTACCTGGACTCCCCCGTCCCCGAGCTGCGCGACCTGGTGATGCTCCGCTTCGACGCGATGGACGAGTGGCTGGAGGAGGACGAGCCGATCTACGTCCACCCGCGCGACCCGTACAAGCGGGTGGACATCCTGGCGAGCTCGCGCCACGTGGAGGTCCGCATCGACGGCGTCACGGTGGCCGACTCGCACCAGCCGCGGATCCTGTTCGAGACGGGCCTGCCGCCGCGTTACTACCTGCCGCTGCCGGACATCCGCATGGACCTGCTTCGCCCGTCCGACAACCAGACCCAGTGCCCGTACAAGGGAACGGCGTCGTACTGGCATGTCGACACGGGCGAGGCGGTGCACGAGGACATCGTGTGGATCTACCGCTCGCCGCTGCCCGAGAGCCAGAAGGTGGCCGGCCTGGCCTGCTTCTACAACGAGAAGGTCGACATCCTCCTCGACGGGGAGCCCCAGGACCGCCCGCACAGCCCGTTCAGCTAGGCCCGCTGGTACTCCTCCCAGGTGACCCTGGTGACCTGGGGGCCGTCGTCCGGGCCGCGGTTGGCCAGGCCGTTCTGGCCGAGGTAGTAGTCGCCGGCCTGGTGCTGGGCCGCCGGGGACAGGTCGGTGTCGGAGATCGCCACGGCGTGGATGTGGTACGCGAAGCCCTGGTCGGGGGTGCGCAGCCACGCGGCGAAGCCCACCTGGCGCAGCGTCCGGACCACCGTGGTGCGCAGCGTCGTCGACATGCCGGACACCGAGATGTCGACCACCCCGCCGCCGTCGTGGGTGCCGGCCGAGTCCGGGTTGCCGGGGGTGTACGAGCCCTGGGTGATCGTGAACGTCCGGGCCAGCAGGCGCTCGGCCTCCACGAGCATCGCCTTTGTGCGAGTGTTCATCGTCGCGCTGTGGTAGGTCAGGCGGGCGCCCGGCGTCAGCGTGCTCGTCACCGTGAAGCGGCCCTCGCCCAGGGTCTGCAGCGACGTGCGGCCCGGCAGGCCGGACGCGTCGAGGCCCGTGTAGCCCAGCGAGCGCTGGTATGCCGCGTACGCATCGACCGTCTTCGTGCCGAAGTGGCCGTCGACGTAGCTCGTGGCCAGCAGGTTCTTCGCGTCCAGGGCCTGTTCGACCAGCAGGACGCTGTCGCGGGCTCCCGGGGTGAGCGCGGTGTCCGGCCGGCGCGGGTCGATCTGCGCGGCCTTCACCACCGCCTCCATGTTGGCCGCCGGCAGGGCGGGCGCGGCGACCACCGGCAGCTCGACGGCGGCGGATCCGATCAGGACCAACAGGGCCACCCCGGCGGCTCGAACCCTCATGAGAACTCCTCACCACATTTACGTGGAACTGGTTCATCACTCACATGAGAGTTAAGCGTGCCGACGGCCGCAAAAGCAAGGGTCAGCCGAGATCGTCGATCGCCCGGTACACCCGCTTCTCCGACACCGGATAGGCCGTGCCCAGCGTCTGGGCGAAGTAGCTGACCCGCAGCTCCTCGATCATCCAGCGCACCCGGCCGTCGTCCCCTGGCCGGCCGCGCACCTCGGCATAGGCCTGCTGCGCGTCCTGCACCGCGTACGTCCACTCGAGATCGCGGTCCGGTCGCTCGGCCAGCTTGTCCAGCCGCCGCAGGATGCCCCGCAGGTAACGCTCCACATCGGACAGCCGGGCGAGTCCCGCGGCGGTGACGAAGCCGTTGAACACCAACGCGGAGCGCTGCGCGCGCATGTCGGCCACCGACTCGGCGAACACCGCCCCGGTCATCCGGGACAGCGCCGTGTCGACCTCGGCGTCGGCGGTGAGCACGCCCCGCACCCGGTCGAGCACCTGGTAGGTCGTGTCCGCCAGGCCCGCGCGGACGGCGGCAACCAAGGCATCGAAGTCGGCGGCGGTCCACACAGGACCGCCGTGGGCGGCGATCAACGTGTCCGCCGCCGCGTTGACGCAGTCCTCCAGCAGCCCCGGCACGCCGCCGTGCGGGTTGGCCGACAGCGCGAGCTTCGCCGCGTTCGGCAGCTGGCGCACCACCTGCTTGACCGGCGACGGCACGGTGAGCAGCACCAGCCGCCGCGTCCCCCGCCACATCGCCCGCGCCTGCTCGGCCTCGCTGTCGAACAGCCGGATCGCGACGCTCGCACCCGTGTCGACCAGCGCCGGGTACGCGGTGACCTGCTGGCCCGCCCGGCGCAGCGACACGCCGCGCTCCAGCGTCCCGAAGGACCACGAGGTGAGGCCCTCCTGGGTGAGCCCCTCCGACCCGGAGGCCAGCGACTCGCGCACCCGCGAGGCCAGCTCGCGCTTGAGCGCCCCGAGGTCCTTGCCCTCGAGGATGACTTCGCCGGACTCCTCGACCACCTGGAACGTCGTCCTGAGGTGCTGCGGCACCTGGTCGAGCTGCCACGCGTCCGGCGGCACGACCACCCCGGTGAGCGTGCGCAGCTCGGCGGCGACCAGGTCCAGCGACGGCTCGGCGACGGGGGCGAGCCGCGCGCGGACGGCGGCGGCGAACTCCGGCACCGGCACGAAGTTGCGCCGCACCGGCTTGGGCAGCGACCGGATCAGCGCGGTGACGAGCTCCTCGCGCATGCCCGGCACCTGCCACGGCAGGCCGTCCGCGCTCACCCGGTTCAGCAGCGCGAGCGGCACCTGCACGGTGATCCCGTCGGTGGCCGTGCCCGGCTCGAACCGGTACTGGAGGCCAAGCCGGATGTCGTTGTGCCGCATGGCATTCGGGTACGACTCCGGGCTGACGTCGGCGACCTCGGGGTTCACCAGCATCGCCGGGTCGAAGCTCAGGAGCTCCGGCTGCTCGCGGCGGGTCTTCTTCCACCACGTGTCGAAGTGCCGGCCGGACACGACCTCCTGGCCGACGCGCTGGTCGTAGAACTCGAACAGCGTCTCCTCGTCGACCACGATGTCGCGCCGGCGCGCCTTGTGCTCCAGCTCCTCGGCCTCGGCGAGCAGCTCCGCGTTGCGCCGCAGGAACTTGTGGTTGGTCTGCCACTCCCCCTGCACCAGCGCGTGCCGGAGGAACAGCTCGCGCGCCACCGGCGCGTCGATCCGCCCGTAGTTCACCGGCCGGTCGACGACGATGGGCAGGCCCAGCAGCGTGACCCGCTCGGAGGCCATGACCGCGGCCCGCTTCTTCTCCCAGCGCGGCTCGCTGTACGTGCGGCGCACGAGATGCCCGGCGAGCGGCTCGATCCACTCGGGATCGATGCGCGCGACGACCCGGCCCCACAGCCGCGTGGTCTCGACCAGCTCGGCGGCCATCACCCAGCGCGGCTGCTTCTTGAACAGCGCCGAGCCGGGGAAGATGCCGAACTTCGCGTTGCGCGCACCGAGGTACTCCTTGCCGGTGGGGTCCTTGAGCCCGATGTGCGACAGCAGCCCGGCGAGCAGCGCCAGGTGGATCTTGGCCGGGTCGGCGGGTGTCTCGTTGGGCGTGACGTCGAGGCTCTTGGCCATCTGGCGCAGCTGGCCGGCGACGTCCTGCCACTCGCGCACCCGCAGGTAGTTGAGGAACTCGGCGCGGCAGAGCTTGCGGAACCGGTTGGCGGACAGCTCACGCTTCTGCTCGGTGAGGTAACGCCACAGGTTCAGGTAGGACATGAAGTCGGACTCGGGGTCGCGGAACCGGGCGTGCTGCTGGTCGGCCGCGGCCTGCTTCTCGACCGGCCGCTCCCGCGGGTCCTGGATGGACAGCGCGGCGGCGATCACGACGACCTCGCTGACGCTGCCGTTCTGGTCGGCCGCCAGCACCATGCGGGCGAGCCGCGGGTCCACCGGCAGCCGGGCGAGCTTGCGGCCCAACGGGGTGAGCCGCGCCTCGGACTCCTTGGTCGAGCTGTCGAGCGCGCCGAGCTCGTGCAGCAGGTTCATGCCGTCGGTGATGTGCCGGCGGTCCGGCGGCTCGACGAACGGGAACGCCGCGATGTCGCCGAGATCGGCGGCGGCCATCTGCAGGATGACCGACGCGAGGTTGGTGCGCAGGATCTCCGGGTCGGTGAACTCGGGGCGCGCGTCGAAGTCGTCCTCGGCGTAGAGCCGGACGCAGATGCCGTCGGAGGTGCGGCCGCAGCGGCCCGCGCGCTGGTTGGCCGAGGCCTGCGAGATGGGCTCGATCGGCAGCCGCTGGACCTTGAGCCGGTTGCTGTACCGGGAGATGCGCGCGAAGCCGGGGTCGATCACGTACTTGATGCCCGGCACGGTGAGCGAGGTCTCGGCGACGTTGGTGGCGAGCACGACCCGGCGGCCGCGGTGGGCCTGGAACACCCGCCGCTGCTCCCCTGTGGACAGCCGGGCGTATAGCGGGAGGATCTCGGTGCCGGGCCGGTCCTGGGCCACGAGCGCGTCGGTGGTGTCGCGGATCTCGCGCTCACCGGAGAGGAACACGAGGATGTCGCCCGGGCCCTCGGCGCACAGCTCGCCGACCGCGTCGAGGATGGCCTGGGTCTGGTCCCGGTCCGGGTCGGCCACGGGGTCGTCGGGGTCCACGATCGGGCGATAACGCACCTCGACCGGGTACGTCCGGCCGGAGACCTCGACGATGGGCGCGTCGTCGAAGTGCCGGGAGAAGCGCTCCGGGTCGATGGTGGCCGAGGTGATGACGACCTTGAGGTCGGGCCGGCGCGGGAGCAGCTGCTTGAGGTAGCCGAGGATGAAGTCGATGTTGAGACTGCGCTCGTGCGCCTCGTCGATGATCAGCGTGTCGTACTGGTGGAGCTGGCGGTCGGACTGCAGCTCGGCGAGCAGGATGCCGTCGGTCATCAGCTTGACCAGGGTGTCGTCGCCGACCTGGTCGGTGAAGCGCACCTTCCAGCCGACCGCGGCGCCGAGCGGCACGTCGAGCTCGTCGGAGATCCGCTCGGCGACCGTGCGCGCGGCGATCCGGCGGGGCTGGGTGTGGCCGATCTGGCCGCGCACGCCGCGGCCCAGCTCGAGGCAGATCTTGGGGAGCTGGGTGGTCTTGCCGGAGCCGGTCTCGCCGGCCACGATCACGACCTGGTGCTCGGCGATGGCCTTCTTGATGTCCTCGCGCCGCTGGCTGATCGGCAGCTCGGCGGGGTAGGTGACGGTCGGCATGGCGGCCCGGCGGCGCTCGATCCTGGCCACGGCCTTGTCGACCTCGCCGGCGATCTCGGCGATGCGTTGCTGCTTGACCGCCTGGTCGCGGAGCTTGTCCAGCCCGTCGAGCCTACGGCGAATCCGCCGCTCGTCGCGCAGCGTCACCTCGGAGAGGCGCGCGCGGAGATCGGCGAGGCGAGTGCCCACGGCAGGCGATGATGGCGGAGTCATACGGCATCGAGCGTAACGGCGGGCACGACCGAGTTAATTCCCCGCTCGGTGGGAATAGCCCGGCCGAACGGGACGGTTGGCCCGATCATGACCAAGAAGCTGACCCCTGAAGACCTCGCCCTGCTGAGCGAGCCGCAGATCGCCAACGTGGCCACCGTCATGTCCGACGGGACCCCGCAGGTCACCCCGGTGTGGATCGACACCGACGGCGAGGCCGTGCTGTTCAACACCGCGAAGGGCCGGGTCAAGCACCGCAACCTGGTGCGCAACCCGAAGGTCGCCATCTCGGTCGTCGACAAGGCCGACCCGTACCGCACCCTCGTGCTGCGCGGCACGGCGGAGTTCGTCGACGAGGGCGCCGACGCCCACGCCGACGCGCTGGCCAAGAAGTACCTGGGCGTCGACCGCTACCCCGGCCACAACGACACCGAGCAGCGCGTGATCGTCCGGATCATCCCCGAGTAGTCACTCGAACCGGGCGAGGTCGCCGGCGCCCTCGCGGACGATCTCCAGCTCGTCGTTCGAGAAGTCGATCACCGTGGTGGGCTCGGTGCCGCACTCGCCGGAGTCGATCACCGCGTCCACCACGTGGTCGAGACGTTCCTTGATCTCCCAACCCTGCGTCATCGGCTCGTCCTCGCCGGGGAGCAGCAGCGTGCTCGACAGCAACGGCTCCCCCAGCTCGGCGAGGATCGCCTGCGCCACCGCGTGGTCCGGGATACGCACGCCGACGGTCTTCTTCTTCGCGTTCAGCAGGCGGCGCGGCACCTCCTTGGTGGCCGGCAGGATGAACGTGTAGCTGCCGGGCGTCGCGGCCTTGATGGCGCGGAACACCGTGTTGGACAGGTACACGAGCTGCCCGAGCTGGGCGAAGTCGTGGCACACCAGCGTGAAGTGGTGGCGGTCGTCGAGGTGGCGGATCTGGCGGATCCGCTCCATCCCCTCCTTGTTGCCCGGCAGGCACCCGAGCGCGAAGCACGAGTCGGTGGGGTAGGCGATGAGCCCGCCGCTGCGCAGGATGTCGACGACCTGGCTGATCGCGCGCCGCTGCGGGTTCTCCGGGTGCACGTCGAAGTACTTCGCCACGCGAGAAGACTAGGGGTGATCGCCCGGGGGCAGCACCTGGGTGCGCATCAGGTGGTCGAGCTCGCCCTGCGGGTCGTCGGTGAGGCCGGTGTGCGTCGGCGAGGTCTGGACGATCGTGCTGCGCGGCGCGGTGAGCCAGCGGAACCGCTGGCCCGGCGAGCTGTCGGCCATCGGCCCGGGGCCGTCGCACGCCTGGCTCCACGAGCGCAGCGCGTCGCGCAGGACGTCGAGGTCCAGGGCCGGGTCCAGGGCCCGCAGCCGGTCGGCGTCGACGTGGGTCCGGCAGCGCAGGAACCGCAGCGTCGCCGAGTAGACGATCGCGCCGACGTTCATGAACTCGCCGCGCTCCTGCCGCGGCACCGCGCGCACCAGCGCGTACTCAAACACGTGCGGCACGGGTCTCCTCCAGCTGCGCGACCCAGGTGCCGGCCTGCGCCAGCCTGGTGTCGAAGTACGCACGGTAGGCGGCGCGGGCGTCGTCGGGCGAGCCGAACGCCGGGTCGGCGGCGAGCCACTCGTCCGGCACGAGCGCGAGGACCCCGGTGAGCACGTCGGCGGTGACCAGCGGCCGCAGCGCGCGGTCGGCGTCGGCCACCGAGCCGGCCGCGGGCAGCATCACGTGGTCGCTCGCGTCGTAGCGGTATCCGGCCGCCGGCTGCCAGCCCGGGCCCCAGCGGTGGTGGAAGTACAGCGAGGCGCCGTGGTCTATCAGCCAGACCTCGCGGTGCCAGAGCAGCATGTTCGGGTTGCGCCAGCTGCGGTCGACGTTGAGCACGAGCGTGTCGAGCCACAGCAGCCGGGCGGCGAGGTCGGCGCCGGGGTCGCGCACGCGCGGGTTGAAGTCGAACGAGCCGGGCAGGTAGTCGAAGCCGAGGTTGATGCCGCCGCTCGCGTTGAGCAGGTCCTGGATCTCCTCGTCCGGCTCGGCCTTGGACAGCTGCGGGTCGAGCTCGACGAGCACGATCTCCGGCACCTTGAACCCGAGGCGGCGGGCCAGCTCGCCGACGATCACCTCCGCCACGAGCGCCTTGATCCCCTGGCCGGCGCCGCGGAACTTGAGCACGTACATGCCGAGGTCGTCGGCCTCGACCAGGCCCGGCAGCGACCCGCCCTCGCGAAGGGGCGTCACGTACCGGGTGGCCACGACGGTCCGCAGCCGGCTCGCTTGATCCACGACCGCATCATGCCCCAGCGGGCAACCAGGTTCCGGGCGCGGGCGCGGTCAGGCGGCCTCGGTCGCAGCCCTGGCGCCAGCCCGAGCACCGACACGTCCCGGTCCTTTCCGGTCAGCAACGCGAGTCCGGCGCCGCGGCCGGTTCGGACGCAACGCTAAAGCCGCGGTCGGGCGAAGGTCACACTCGATTGACCCGGCGGGGTGAACATCTGTTTACTCCAGGGGTGAACATCGGTTCACCGTCCCGGACGGACCAGTCCCGTCGGCTCATGATCGTGCTGTGCGGTTGCGGCATCACCGTGTCGCTGATGCACACCCTCGTCGTCCCGCTGCTGCCCGAGATCTCCCGGCTCATGGATCTCTCGCAGGACTCGGCATCGTGGCTGCTGACCGTCACGATGCTCTCCGGCGCGGTCTGCGCGCCCGTGTGCGGCCGGCTCGGCGACATGATCGGCAAGCGCAAGGTGCTGGCCGTCGCACTCGGCCTGATGACCGTCGGCTCGCTCGTGGGGGCGGTGGCCTGGTCGTTCGGCTCGCTGCTGGTCGCGCGGATGCTGCAGGGCGCGGCGTTCGGCGTGCTCCCGCTGGGCATCAGCATCCTCAAGGACGAGCTGCCGCCCGAGCGGGTGATGGCCGGGACCGCGACGATGAGCTCCACCCTCGGCGTCGGCGGCGCCATCGGCATGCCGACCGCGGGGGTGATCGCCGCGCTGCTGAGCTGGCACGCGGTCTTCTGGGCGGCGACCGGCGCGTCGCTCGTGATGCTGGTGCTCGTCGTGGCCTTCGTGCCGGAGTCGCCGATCCACACCGGCGGCCGGTTCGACGTCCTCGGCGCGCTGGGGCTCGCGACCGGGCTCGTGGCGCTCCTGCTCGCGATCTCGCAGGGCGCGCACTGGGGCTGGGCGAGCACGCCGACGATCGGGCTGTTCGCCGGGTCCGTGGTGGTGCTCGGCGTGTGGGCCACCCACCAGCTGCGGGTCCGCTCGCCGCTGGTGGACCTGCGCACGTCGACCCGGCCGGTCGTGCTGCTCACCAACCTCGCGACGACGCTCGTCGGGGTCGGCATGTTCGCGAGCTTCATGCTCACGCCGCTGCAGCTGCAGGCGTCGACCGCGACCGGGTACGGCTTCGGCGTGTCGGTGATGCTCGCCGGCGTGTGCATGCTCCCGATGGGGCTCGGCATGCTGTTCTTCTCCCCCGTGTCGGCGAAGATCTCCGCGCGCCGCGGGGCCCACGTCACGCTGCTGTGCGGCGCGCTGATCATGTTCGTCGCCAACGTGTGCCAGGCGCTGCTGCCGGGCGGGCTCCCCGTGCTGATCGCGGTGCTCATGCTGCTGTCGATCGGGACGGCGCTGTGCTTCTCGGCGATGCCGACGCTGATCATGAGCTGGGTGCCGGCCACCGAGACGGCGTCGGCGAACAGCCTCAACGCGTTGCTGCGGACGATCGGCACGAGCACGTGCGCGGCGATCGGCGGCACGTTCCTGGCGGCGTTCACCGTGCGGGTGGACGGCGCGGCGGTGGCGTCGTCGACGGGTTTCCAGCTGACCTACACGATCGCGGCCGGCGCGTCGCTGGTCGCCGCCGGCCTCGCGATGGCCGTGACGCTGGTGATCCGCCGGGCGGGCGGGCACGTCGCGGAGGTCACCGAGCTGGGCGGCGAGGCCGACGTCGACCTGGTCGCTTAGTAGGCTCGCCCGTCATGGGCACGGACCCGAGTGGTGCCGGGGCACCTGACGCCTCCGGGGCCGGGCAGACCAGGGACGCCATCCTGCGCGCGGCCCGGCGGCGGTTCGCGCAGCGCGGGTTCGCCGAGGTCGGGCTGCGGGACATCGCGCTGGACTGCGGGGTCAGCGCGGCGCTGGTCGTGAAGTACTTCGGCACCAAGGAGAACCTCTTCGCCGAGGCCGTGTCCTTCGAGACCGAGGCCACGGCCCTGCTCGACTGCGCGTTGCCCGGGCTGGGCGAGCACCTGGTCCGCACCCTGCTGGACCTGCACGAGCGGGCGCACTCGGACCCGTTCCTCCGCGCCGTCCTGGCGGCGTTCCGCCCCAACGGCGCGGAGTTCTCGGCGTCCTTCCAGCGCTACTTCGTCCAGCCGCTGGCCGCCCGCCTCGCCTGCGCGGACGCCCAGCTTCGCGCCGACCTGATCTGCGCCCAGCTGATCGGCCTGGGCGCCGTGCGGCTGGCGATCAACCTGCCCGGCGTGTCGGCGTTGACCGCCGAGCAGGTCGTCGCCCACTACGGCCCGCTGCTCCAGGGCCTGGTCGACGCCTGACCGCTCAGCCGCCGCCGTAGGGGACGGTGATGATCTCCAGGCTGTGGCCGTTCGGGTCGGACCAGTAGACGCCCCGGCCGCCGTCATGGTGGTTGACGCGGTTCGGCTCGTTGTGGAACGGGTCGGCCCAGTAGTCCAGGCCACGGTCGAGAATCCGGCCGAAGATCTCGTCGAACTCGTCGTCGGTGACCAGGAACGCGTAGTGCTGCGGCACCACCGCGCCCTCGACCTCCAGGACGTCGAGCGACACGTCGTTCGCGCACTGGACCACCAGGAACGGCCCGAACGGCGTCGGCTCCGGCAGACCCAGGACCGAGGCGAGGAACGACGCGGTCTCCCGCCTCTCCCGGGCGCTCACGATCGTGTGGTTCAGCTGGACAGGCATGATCCCCTCCCGAACTCGGCTCGCTCACTTCGCGAACGACGGCATCTCACCGGGCGCGATCAACGGGCCGCTGAGCTGGATGTGCGCGATCACCCACCGGCCGTCCTGCCGCACGACCACCACGCCGACCCGGAACGACCCGCTCGTGTCCCGGCCCATCGCGGTGGTCCGCTGCTGCTCGACGGCCTCGACGATCGCCGTCTCACCGTAGGTCCGCACGTGCGGATCCGTCACGGTGAACTCGTGGTTCTTCAGCCCGTGGACGTGCCGGCCGGCCCACTGGTCCCGGTTCAGGACGAACCCGACCGGCCCGATGCCGACGAAGTCCTCGGCGAACAGCTCCTTGTACGCGTCCACGTCGCCGTCGAGCTCGACGGAGGCCCACTGCTGGATGAGGTCCAGGATCTCGGTGCTCATGATCTTCTCCCTTGTTGTCGCTCTATCTTTAGTGTGACTCTAAGTTTGGAGTCACACCAAGTCAAGTGCTAACCTGAGAGACATGACCGAGCTCGGACTCCGCGAGCGCAAGAAGCAGCAGACGCGCCGCAAGATCCTCGACACAGCGCTGCGCCTGTTCGCGGCGCGCGGGTTCGACCAGGTACCGGTGTCCGAGGTGGCCCGCGAGGCCGAGGTCTCGGTGGCCACCGTCTTCAACTACTTCCCCACCAAGGAAGACCTGGTCTACGACGGCATGGACGACTTCGAGGTCGCCCTCGTCGACGCCGTGCGGCAGCGTCCGGCCGGCGAGCGGATGCTCGACACGTTCCGCCGCTTCGTCCTGCGTCCACACTCCCTTGTGGACCACCCGGAGGCGGTCGGGCGGATCGCCACCATCGCCAGGGTCATCACCGACAGCCCGGCGCTCCAGGCCCGCGAGCGGCAGGTGTTCGACCGCTACACGCGCGAGCTGGCCGAGCTGGTGGCGGCGGAGACGTCGGCGAAGCCGCACGACATCGGGCCGTGGGTGGTCGCGAACGCGTTGATGGGCGTCAACCGGGCGCTGAAGGACTTCGTGCACGGCCAGGCGCTGGCCGGCCGCACGGGCGCGCAGATCGCGAAGGACGTGCTCACGCAGGGCCGGCGCGCGCTGGCCCTGCTGGAAGCCGGCCTCGATTGTTGACGGCGGCGGCGCTGGCCTTGTCGCCAACACCGCCGCCGTTCACCGCGCCCGAAGCCGGGCTCAAGCTCTACCCGCGTCGCCGCCGCCCGCCGGGCTGCGTGCGCACCGGCCGCAGCCGGCCGTTGCTGTCCACCGGACCGAGCGGGCCGCTGGGCCGCACGGGCGGCATCCGGTCGTAGGAGTCCGACGCGCCACGCGGGTCGTAGGAGTCCGCCGGCCCCGGGCGACCGCCCCGCCGCGCGGGCGGCATGCGGTCGTAGGAGTCCGCCGGCCCACGACCGCGGGGATCGACCGGGCCGCGCGGGTCGGCCGGCGGTAGCTCGGCCGGGCCGCGACCGCGGGGATCGGCCGGCGGCAGCTGGTCGTAGGCGTCGGCCGGGCCGCGGCGGTCGACGGGCGGGAGCCGGCCGTAGGAGTCCGCCGGGCCGAGCCGGCCGCTCAGCGGCGGCGGGTCGCCACGGTCGTAACCGTCGTCGGCGCTGTGCCGGCCGGCCGGCTCGTCCCAGGCACCCTCGACCCGCCGCGGCGGCCGGTAGTCCGCCCGGCCGTCGACGGCCGGCATCCGGTCGAAGGAGTCCTGCGGTCCCCGACCGCGCGGGTCCACCGGCGGCATGCGGTCGAAGGAGTCGGCCGGGCCGCGACCACGCGGGTCGACGGCGGGCAGCCGGCCGTGGGAGTCCGCTGGGCCCACGCCCTGCACCGGCCGCAGGTGGCCGTTGACCGGCCGGCCGTTGCTGGTTACGTGACCCTGCACCGGCGGCATGCGGTCGAAGGAGTCCTCGGGACCACGGCCGCCGGGCACGGCCCGCAGCGGGCCACCCACCGCGGGCATCCGGTCGAACGAGTCCGCGGGACCGCGGCCGCCTGGCACCGCCCGCAGCGGGCCACCGACCGGAGGCATCCGGTCGAACGAGTCCTCCGGGCCCCGGCCACCCGGCCGCGCGGGCGGCATCCGGTCATAGGGGTCCGCCGGACCACCCGGCCGCACAGGCGGCATCCGATCAAAGGAATCCGCCGGACCACCAGGCCGCGCAGGCGGCATCCGGTCATAGGAATCCACCGGACCACCCGGCCGCACAGGCGGCATCCGATCGAACGAGTCCGCCGGACCCCGGCCACCAGGCGGCGCGGGCGGCATGCGGTCGTAGGAATCCTCCGGGCCGCGGCCCGGCCGGCTCTGGGCCTCCAGGTACCGCGCGAAACCCTCGGCCGGCGACATCCCGGTGTAGGAGTCCTCCGGACCCGGCCGCGGCCCACCGGGTGGCGGCCCGGCCGGCGGCGGCCCACCCACCGGCGGGAGCCGGTCGTAGGAGTCCGCCGGACCGCGCCCACCGGGTGCCATCCGGGCGTCGACCGGCCGCAGCCGCGCGGAGTCGGCCGGACCCACCGGCGCGATCCGCCCGGTCGTGGCCGGCGCGGGGGCGGCCATCCGGGCCGGCTGCATCCGCCCGCCCGGCTCGGCGGGACGGCCGGCGCCGACCGGCTGGAGCCGCTGGGACTGGTCCACCGGCAGGCCGTCCGGGCCGAGCACCGGCATCAGGCCGGTCGGGTCCACGGGGCTCGCACCGCCGACGGGCTGGATCCGGCCACGCGAGTCGGCCGGCCGCAGCCGCGCCGAGGACTGCACCGGGCCACCGTTGGCGGCCGGCTCGAGGTACCCCATGCTCGGCGCCGCCTGCTCCTCGCGGCGCGCCGGCTTGTCCTTCGCGGGCAACGAGTGCTTGCCCCGTCGCTTGGCCGCGAGCCCGGGGGTCGCGGGGGTGGCCGGCGCGGTGCGGCCGGCCGGCGCCTCGCTCGCGGCGGCGGGCAGGCCGCGCTTGGGCACCGGGTTCTGCCGCGCGACGCTGTCGGTCCACGACAGCACCGACGACGGGCAGTCGACGCCGACCACGCCCATCAGCCGGCCCTCGCGGGCGTAGCCGAAGACCGTGCCGGTGCCGTCGTCCGGGCTGCCGAGCGCCACGATGTCCTTGCCGAGCTTCGGCACGCCCGCGGCCTGGATGCGCACGCCGTACTGCTCGGTCCAGAACCGGGGCATCGGCGTGAACGGGTCCGACGCCGCCCGGCCGGCCAGCAGGTTCTCCGCGGCGGCGCGGCCCATCTCGATCGCGTTGAGCCAGTGCTCGATGCGCCGGGGCACGTCGTCGAAACGCACGTTGGGCCACTGCGCGACGTCGCCGGCAGCCACCACGTCCTCGGCGCCGACCACGTGGCAGGTCGGCTCGCAGACCACGCCGTCGTCCAGCGGCAGGCCGGACCCGCGCAGCCACGACGTGGACGGCACGGTGCCGGTGGCCAGGACCACGCAGGAGGCGAGCATCGTCGTGCCGTCGGCCAGCTGCAGCCCGATGCCCTCGGGGCGCGGGTGCCACTGCTTGACCGAGGTGCCGAGCGCGAGGTCGACGCCGTGGTCGCCGTGCAGGCCGGTCAGCCACTCACCGAGCGCGGGCCCGAGTACGTTGCCGAGCAGGTTCGGCGAGCGGCCGATGAGGGTGACCTCGCGGTCCATGTGCCGCAGGCTCGCCGCGATCTCGCAGCCGGTGAACCCGCCGCCGATCACCGCCACCGGGCCGCGGCTCGAGCTGATCGCCCGCTCCAGGTCCAGCGCGTCGGGCAGCGTGCGCATCACCAGCACCCGCGGGTCGTGGTAGGGCACGCCGTTCTGGCGCCGCGCCTCGACCCCGCTGGCGATGATGAGCCCGTCGTACTTGATCTCCTCGCCGCCGGGCAGGTGGACGACCCTGCTGTGCGGCAGCAGGTACTGGACGGGCGTGTTCAGCCGCCACTTCGCGCCGACGTCCTGGTATGCCGGAAGCATCAGGTCATTGGGCCGCATCGTGCCGTTGAGCAGCTGCTTGGACAGCGCCGGCCGGTGGTAGGGCGGGGTCCGCTCCTGCCCGATGATGACGATCTCGCCCTCGAAACCCTTCTCGCGGAGCCGTTCGGCGGACCGAAGTCCGGCCAGCCCGGCTCCCACCACGACGATCCGCTCAGCACGGTTCATCGGCTGCGTACCTCCTGCAACTGGATCGCCTGCATGGGGCAGGAACGTGCCGCCGCCTGTGCCCCGGCGCGGCTTCCGGTGTCCGGGTCGCGTACGTACCGCAGGCGACCGTCCGCCAGGAGCTGGAAGAGCTCCGGGGACTCGGCCTGGCAGATCCCGTACCGCCGGCACCGCTGGTTGTCGACGCTGACCTGTACTTTCTTTCCGTTGACGCCTCTGTTCGGTGCCTCCGCGGGGTCCATGTCCGCCACGTGCGGCGGGGTGGCTGCCGGGGCCGCGCTGAGCAGCCCGGCCTTGATCAGCACCCGCGGTGGGGTGAACCGCAGGGCCGTGAGCGTCACCGCCGGCGTCACCGCCGTCAGCCCGCCCAGCCAGAGCACCGCGAGGTGCCCGTTGGCGATGGCGCCGAACCACGAGTGCACGACGACCATGGCGACGGCCGGGTACGCCAGCTGGTGGAACCGCAGCCAGCGCCGGTACTTCACGAAGCGCCGCAGCCCGGTGGCGAGGGTGATCGCGACCATGATCTCGAGGCCGAGGATGCCCAGCGTGTGCCGGAGCTTCCCGGTGAACGGCACCACGAGCCCGGCGATCGACATCGACTGCTCGCGGAGCAGCAGGAACACGATGGCGTGCGTGATGCCGGTCGCGAGCGTGAGCGAAGCCAGGATCATGTGGCCGGAGCGGATGGCCTGGTGCCCGGTGAGCCGCTTGATCCAGCCGGTGGCGGTGAAGATGCCCCAGCAGAGCGTGAAGCACATCAGGACGTAGGCCGAGCGGGCCGAGAACGCGGCCACCTCGCGGATGCCGATGTCGTGCTGCGGCAGGGCGATCGTGATGGCGTTCACTCGGCCGACCCTCGCGTGCTGAAGGTGCGGACGACGGCCAGCGTGGTGGCGATCATGACGACCACCACGATGCCGCCGACGAGCATGTCACTGCGTCCCAACGAGTTCTCCGGGTAGGCGATGGTCCGGGCCGAGGCCTCCGCGAACATCCCGTGGTCGGACGAGACGTCGCCGGTGCCCTCGAGCAGGGTCATGTGCTTCATGACGATGTTGTTGGCCTGTTGGGCGAAGTCGCGGATCGCCGCGTTGCGGGTGCCGGCCCGCACCTCGGCGACGAGCCCGAAGACGGTCCCGTGCGCGGCACGCAGCCGGTCGGCGAACGTCCGGTCGAACTCGAGGCCGTTCTTGCTGGAGATGTCGGCGATCCACGACTTCTGCGACGAGGTCGGCTGGTCGGGCAGCTTCACGTTGAACTGCCGGGCCAGCTGCGCGACGATCGTGTTGAGCTTCGTGTGGTCCTGCGCCAGGACCTTGCCGACGTCCTTGACCGTCTGGGTGCTGCCGCGTTCCTGGGCCAGCACACCCATCGGAATCTCCCACAGGTTCGCGAAGCGAATAACCGTGAGGAACTCCCGGTCGAGCCTTTCGATGCCCTGGGAGTCCGCCTTTGCCTGGCCGGCCTGGCTCGAGGACTGGCTGGCCAGAGCGATTCCGGCCACCGGGCAGGCCGCACCCACGACCGCCAGGAGCCCCGCCACGAGCCAGCGTAGAATTCCGCGCCGCATCATCATCCGCCCGCGGCCGCTCAGAATTGTCTCATTCCCGAACCGGTAATTCCTTTGGCTAATTCGTTCGGTGCGACGTTCACATTCTTCATGCCGTATCCGTTGTTACTGCTGTTGCCGTATTCACTGTCGGCGCCTTCGCGCAGCTCACAACCACTGAGCAGCACCGACGCCACCGCGGCGAGAACCGCGAGGCCGGCGATCCCAGTGTTACGAATCCGCATTTGGACACGACTCCTCTACGACGCTTTTCTCAGGACGACCATTTCGCGTCAACGACGTTGTTTGGACACGGCTCGCCCATCACCAACGCCCCTATATACGTGGGATAACGGCTCGAACGTTCAGCAGAGGTTCGAGCGGTTCATGTGACATGGATCACAAAGGTGAACTGAACCGTCCGGACCCCGGATCCGTAGCGCCGCGCCGGAGCCGGTCGAGGTCGGCCACGAAGCTCGCCGAGCGCTGCCCGCCGACTTCCCGCCACCGCGCGTCGGCCAGCCGGAGCAGCCGTTCCGCCGCCGCTCGATCGGTCGCGACGAGGCACATCGTGTCGAGCACGACGGCCAGCGCACGGCGGTCCGCCTGCGCGTTGGCGACCTTGGCAGCCTGGTCGAGCGCGACCGCGGTGGGCGCGCCGAGCCGGGCGAGCACGAGCGCCTGGCGGCAGCGGCTGTACACCGCGTGCACCGGCAGGCCGGCGGCGGCGAGCTCGGTCGCCGCCCGCCCGTAGAGCTCGACGACCCGGCGCAGCGGCGCGGTGTCCGCCGCCCCGGCGCGCTGCTCGATCAGCAGGGCCTGGCAGTCGGAGATCCAGCCGACGCCCTCGGACGTCCGGCGCCACCAGCGGTGCTCCTCCACCAGAGCGAGCGTGGCGGCGGCCCCGGCCTCGTTGCCACGCAGGACCCGCAGCCGCGCGATCCAGCCGAGCAGCGGCGCGCCCGCGCCGTCGAGCTCGAGCGAGTGCACCAGGTTGTACGCGGCCACGGCGGTCTCCTCCGCTCGCGCGAGCCGCCCGACGGCCTCGTTGGTGCGGCTGAGCCAGATCAGCGAGCGGTGCTCGCCCCAGCGGTCGCCGACGCCGCGGTAGTGCTCGGCACTCTCGGTGAGCCGGCGGTCGGCGTCGGCGAACTCGCCGCGCAGGGCGTGCCCGATGCCGGCCACGATCGTCGCGCAGGCCATCAGCCACGGGTCGCTCAGCTCGGTGGCGAGGTACACCGCCCGCGCGATCATCGCGTCGCCGTCGTCGTGCTGGTTCTCCCGGTAGCAGGCGAACGCGTTGACGAACATGCAGTAGCCGTACTCGACCGTGCGGGTCATGCCGAGCTGCTCGAGGATCGCCTTGGCCTGCCGGCCGTGCACGCGGGCCGCCGGCTCGACCGCCTTGTGCCCCACCGAGCCGAGGTGGCAGGACCAGATGAGAGCACGCACCCGGCGCACCGGGTCCTGCTCGGTCGAGCGGATGTCGATCGCGCGCGCGAGGCCGGCCCAGCCGAACGCGCGGTCGCCACGCATCCACAGGTACCAGCCGAGGGCCGCGCCGAGGCGCAGCGCCAGGTCGTGGTTCCCGGTGCGGCAGCACCACTCGAACGCGGCACGCAGGTTGTCGTCCTCGCGCTCGAGCAGCCGGACGGCGTCCGCCTGACGTGCGTCGCGCAGCGCGTCGGACTGCCGCTCGGCCAGCTCGACGTACAGCTCGGCGTGGTGCCGGCGGGCCTTCTCGACCTGGCCGCGCTCGGCGAGCCTGCCGGCGGCGTACTCCCGCAGCGTCTCCAGCATCCGGTAGCGCATCGCGCCGTCGTCCGCGGGCTTGGCCTGCAGCAGTGACTTGTCCACGAGCCGGACGACGAGGTCCGCCGTCGTCGCCCGGCACAGCCCCACCCGGTCGGCGAGGTCCTCGGCCGCGGACAGGGAGAACCCGCCGCGGAAGACGGCCAGGTGGGCGAAGACCTCCTTGGCGGGCTCGTCGAGCAGGTCGTGGCTCCAGTCGACGACGGCCTCGAGCGTGCGGTGCCGGGACACCGTCCGCGAGCCGCTGGTGAGCAGGCGGAATCGGTCGGCGAGACGTTCGGTGATCTGGCGCGGGGTGAGCGCGCGCACCCGGGCGGCGGCGAGCTCGATCGGCAGCGGGAGCCCGTCGAGGCTGCGGCAGACCCGGGCGACGTCGGCGACGTTGCCCGCGGTGAGCCGGAATTCGGGGTCGGCCGACTGGGCGCGATCGACGAACAGCTGGACGGCCGCGTACTTGCGCACGTCGTGCTCGCGGTGGTCGAGGGCGGGGACGGCGAGCGGCCGCACGGAGAACGTCGTCTCGCTGGCCATGCCGAGGGCCTCCCGGCTCGTGGTCAGGAGCGTGGTGCCGTCGGTGCGGGTGAGCAGCGCCTCGGCGACGGAGGCGACGTCGTCGAGGATCTGCTCGCAGTTGTCGAGAACGAGCAGGACCCGCCGGCCGTTGAGCGCGGCGACGAGGGCCTCGTCGGTCGGGCCGCGGCCCGGCGGGCCGTAGGACGAGCGCAGCGTGTTGAGCAGGGCGCGGCAGAGGTCGTCACCGGCGCGGTAGTCGGCCAGGTCAGCGAGGTAGGCGCCGTCCGCGCAGGTGGTGCTGACCTCGCCGGCGAGTACGTGGAGCGTCTCGCGGGCGAGCCGGGTCTTACCGACGCCGCCCGGGCCGACCAGGGTGACCAGCCGGCTGCGCGCGATGAGCCCGTGCAGCTCGGTGAGCTCCTGGTCGCGGCCGACGAACGAGGTGATCGACCGGGCGGCCTCCTTCGGCCGCGGGCGGGCGGCGGTGGCCGTACCGACGAGCCGGACCCACGCCCTGGCCGCCGTCTCCTTGTGCTCGACCTGCACGGGCGCGTACTCCGCGGGCTGGACGAGGTCGGGCGCGTGCCGGATGACGTCCTCCCACACGCGGTCGGAGGTGATGACCGCGAGCGCCGCGCCGGAGCCCTCGAGCATCCGTTTGAGCGCGGGCGCGTCGGTCAGCCGGAAGACGTGGTTCACCGCCGTGCCGACGATGCCGTGGTCGTCGGTGTCGACCTCGCCGGTGTGAATTCCGATTCTCAGCCGCAAGCGCGCGACGTCGCTGGAGACGGCGTTGTGCTGGCGTAGGCCGGCATGTATCCAGTCGATCAGCTGGGATATCAGTACCGCGGTGCGAACGCGCGGGGAAATGGCGACGACCGCGCCGTCCCCGCGATCTTCGAGGTAGTAGTCGGCGGCCTCGATGTGGCAATTGTGGAAACCGTGTTCCAGCAGGTCGTACAGGACGCGACGGACGTGGTGCCGGACCGAGTCGGTACGGGTTCGATCACCGAAGGCCGCGATATCGATGATCAAAAGTCCGCACTGGCCTGACGGCCTCCAATTGTCCCCCATGAGTGGATTTTGCCTCGCGTCGTGGATGGTTCGGGCAGGGACCTAGCTAACCATCTTCTTCCATGGTGCGATTGATGAACACCGGATCGATGGACGGAGTTGTCATGAGATCGGTTGTGGTCCTCCTCGCGGCTGCTCTGGGTGCCGGGCTCGTGCCGGCCTCGCCCGCCACGGCCTCGCCCGCCACCGCCTCGCCCGGTGTGGTGCGGACCGACGCGGGGCTCGTACGGGGCACGTCCGACGGGACGCTCCGGCTGTTCCGGGGGATCCCGTTCGCTCGGCCGCCGGTCGGTTCGTTGCGGTGGCGGGCACCGCGGCCGGTGCGGCCGTGGCACGGCGTGTACGACGCGACGGCCCCGCGCAGCCAGTGCGCGCAGATCGCGCCGGCGTACGGCGGGTCGACCACCTACGACGAGGACTGCCTGTACCTCAACGTCAGCGCGCCCGAACGCCCGCACGGGCGGCTGCCGGTGATGGTGTGGCTGCACGGCGGCGCCAACCTCACCGGTTCCGGGAGCAGCTACGACACATCCGCGCTCGTCCGCGACGGCTCGGTGGTCGTCGTGACGGTGAACTACCGGCTGGGCGTGTTCGGGTGGCTCGCGCACCCGGCGTTCGAGTCCTCGGAGCCAGGGCTGCAGGCGGGGAACTACGGGCTGCTCGACCAGCAGGCGGCATTGCGCTGGGTGCGGCACAACGCGGCGGCGTTCGGCGGCGATCCGGGCAACGTGACGCTCTTCGGCGAGTCGGCCGGCGCGGCGGACACCTGCGCGTCGCTGGTCTCCCCCACGGCGGCCGGGCTGTTCCACAAGGTGATCATGCAGAGCTACAGCTGCACGTTCCCGGCCCGCACGGTCGCGGCCGCCGAGCAGGACGCGGTCCGGGTGGCGTCCTCGGCCGGCTGCGCCGACGCCGGCTGCCTGCGCGGGCTGCCCGCGAAGACGCTGGTGGACCGGTTCGCGGCGCTGAGCGGGTCGACCGGCCCGGTCGCCGGCGGTGACGGCGTGCTCCCCCGCCAGCCCGCCGACGCGATCGCGCGCGGCCGGTTCAACCGGGTGCCGGTGATGCACGGCAACAACCTCGACGAGATGCGCCTGTACGTCGCGCTGTTCTACCCGCAGCCGATCACCGCGGCGCGATACGAGGCAATCGTCCTGTCGACCTACGGCTCCGAGGTGCTGGCGCGCTATCCGGCGGCCCGCTACCCGGAGCCGCGCATCGCGCTGGCCACCATCGAGACCGACTTCGGCGGCCCGCTGTCGACGTGCACGCATCTCGACGCGTACCGCCTGCTGGCCGACGCGCGGGTACCGGTCTACGCATACCAGTTCGCCGATCGCGGGGCGCCACCGTTGATCGACGTGCCGGGGTTCGACGAGGGCGCGGAGCACGCGACCGAGCTGACGTTCCTGTGGCCGGGCCTGCTCGGTGCGCTGGACGGACCGCAGCAGCGCCTCGCCGCGCGCATGGTCGGCTACTGGACCTCGTTCGCCCACAAGGGAAGGCCTGCTGGCTGGCCACGCTTCCACGACGCCGACGACGTACTCGGCCTGGCACCCGGACACGTGGGGACGGTCGACATCGCCCGGCAGAGCAACTGCGCCTTCTGGTCGGGCCTCAGCGGCTGACCGCGACGTGCCGTTCGGGCATCGGCACGTCGCCACCTCCGGCCGATGAGCTCTCAGGGAACGAGCGGCCGCACCTCCTCTGCCGCGAACCGGACGAAGCCCTCGGGTCGGGCTCGTCGCCCGTGGGCTGGAGAACGACGGTGTCGGCCCCGGCGAGCCCGTGCACGGCCGCCGCGATGGTGGCCGCGTCCGTGACGGTGACGTGGTGGTGGTCGGTGCGGCGGCCGCACGCACCACGCCCCGCAGCCGCTCGGGCGGCAGCTGAGGCCGGAAACACCAAGACCAGTCATGCCCATGTCGTACCAGACCGGTCCGACAGTCCACTGTGGAGCGGCAAACCCCGGCTCAGCGTGGTCGGCGTACACACGATAGGTGCACAGCCAAGGCTCGCGGCGCCGCCCCGGGCTAGGTTCGGCGCACCAAGTTGATCACACCCAGGGAGAACCCATGATGCGCAACCTCATGGCCGCGACCGTCGGCACGGCCGCAGCACTGCTGGCCCTCGCCCCCGCGGCCGCCGCCGACGTCGCCGGTCACCTCGCCGGTCCCATCGCCGGTCCCCTCGCCACCCAGGCCGACCCGATCACCGGCATCGTCACCGACAGCGTCGGCCTGGCCGGCGACGTGACGGGCGCCGGCCTCGCCCTGGGCCTGGGCAGCACCCACGGCGTACTGGGCTGACCCCGCCAGAGGCTTGCTGAAAGTCCACGCAAGGTCTTTCATTCAGAGGCACGGGACATGCCCGCCCTGGAGGGAGGACGCCGGCCGTGGCTGACATAGAGTCAGGCGGTGTGACCGCTCGTCTCAGTGACATCGCCGCACAGGCCGGGGTCAGCGAGGCGACGGTCAGCCGGGTGCTCAACGGCAGGGCCGGGGTCTCGACCTCCACCAGGCAGGCCGTCGTCACCGCGATGGACGTCCTCGGCTACGAGCGCCCGCCCAAGCTGCGGGCTCGCAGCGCCGGGCTGATCGGGCTGATCACCCCCGAGCTCAGCAACCCGATCTTCCCCGCGCTGGCCCAGGTCATCGAGCAGGTGCTCACCAGCCGCGGCTGGACCCCCGTGCTGTGCACCCAGACCCCCGGCGGCTCCACAGAGGACCAGCTCACCGACCTGCTGGTCGACCGGGGCGTCACCGGGATCATCTTCGTCTCCGGGTTGCACGCCGACTCGACGGCCGACATGAACCGCTACGTCAAGCTCGCCGGCCGCGGCGTCCCGTTCGTGATGATCAACGGCTACACGGAGAAGGTGTCGGCGCCGTTCGTGTCCACCGACGACCGCGCGGCCGTGCGGCTGGCCGTGTCGCACCTGGTGGAGCTGGGCCACGAGCGCATCGGCCTCGCGATCGGGCCGCGCCGGTTCGTGCCGGTGGTGCGCAAGATCGAGGGGTTCGTGCAGCACATGCGCACGCTGCTGCCGGTCACGGCGGAGGAGGCCGAGGAACTGGTGCAGCACTCCCTGTTCACCGTCGAAGGTGGACAGGCGGCGGCGACCGCGCTGCTGGACCGGGACTGCACCGCCATCATCTGCGGCAGCGACCTCATGGCGTTCGGGGCCATCCGCGCGGCACGGCAGCGCGGCCTGTCGGTGCCGCAGGACGTGTCGGTCGTCGGCTTCGACGACTCGCCGCTGATCGTGTTCGCCGACCCGCCGCTGACCACGCTGCGCCAGCCGGTCGAGGCCATGGGCCAGGCCGCGGTCAACGCGCTGCTGGAGGAGATCGGCGGCACGCCGGCGCCGCACGCGGAGTTCGTGTTCATGCCCGAGCTCGTCGTCCGCGGCTCGACCGGCGCCGGCCCGCGCCGATCCCAGCGGCAGGGCGACCGTGGCGTCACCCTGCCGCCGAGCCAGTGATCAGCGCCGGAACCAGCCGCCGTCCACGGACAGCGTGCCGCCGGCCGGGGTGCGCAGGGTCCGGTTCGCGCCGGTCTCCCAGATCACGGGCTGGCCGTCCTGCCTGATGACGAACTTGTACTCGACGCTCGTGTTCGGGGGCAGCGTGGCAGTGGCGGACCAGCGCGGATAGGTGCCGGTGCCGGTCGTCAGCGGCACCGCGGCGGCCGGGTTCCAGGCGCCGAGCTCCGCGATGTCGCCGACGACGTAGACGTTCTGGCCCCACACGGTCTCCGCCTGCACGGTGTAGCCGGCGGTGACCTGGCCCGGGTTCGGCGCGCCCGTGCCGCCGGGGTGGAACGCGACCGCGCCCTTGGCCGGCACGGCGAGCGTGGCCCGGCCGCCGCTGACGGTCACCTGGCTCGCGCAGGCGTTGACCACGTTGCAGTACGTGCCGTCCGCCAGGCCGGTGGTGTACTGCGCCGTGTGGGTGGCGCCGGTGTTGTTGATGGCGACGAAACCCGCGCCGCCCCGGCCGAAGCCGATGACGTTGGCCGCCGGGGACTGCCAGTTGGTCACGTTCGCGCCGCCGACCGCGTTGTGCCAGCCGACCATGCCCGCCACGGCCGGGTCGCGGTCGAGGCAGTGCCAGCCGCTGCCGCAGGTGGTGTCGGTGACGAACCCGTTCGAGTTCGGCGGCGCCTGGTCGGTGTTGCCGAAGTCGAACCCCGCGTAGACGGTCGGCGTGGTGTGCTTCCAGGCGAGCTGGAAGACGTTGGCGAGCGTGGCCGTGGCGCCGTCCTTGTAGGTGAGGTGGCGGCCGTTGCGCTCGGTGTCGTGGTTGGTGACGAAGGAGACCGAGTTGGCGGCGGGCAGGATGCCCCAGCTCGGGCCGAAGGACGACAGCGTCGCGATGTCGCCCTGGAAGGCGCTCTTCATCTTGTCCGCGTAGGTGAAGTCGAGCACGTCGCCGCTGCCGTAGTAGTCGCTCGGCGCCGGCGGCTCGCCGGGGAAGACCTCGTGGAAGACGAACGGGCGGGTCCCCGAGGTGGTGTTGTCGAGCTGCCCGACGATGGCGGCGAGCTCACCGCTCGGGATGTGCTTGGCCGCGTCGACCCGGAAGCCGTCCACGCCGAGGGCGAGCTGCGAGTTGAGGTAGCCGGCGATCGTGCCGCGCACGGTGGCGTCGCTGGTCTTGAGGTCGGGCAGGTCGAGCAGCTCGCAGTGCTGGACCTCCCACACGTCGCCCCAGTTGCTGATCGAGTGGTTGCAGACGTCCACGTTGTACTGGCCGCGGGTGTACATCGGCGGGTTGTACTTGTCGGTGACGACCGTGCCGTCGTAGCCGGTGCCGGTCTGCGCGCCGGTGTGGTTGATCACGGCGTCGGTGTAGACCTTGACGCCGACGCCGTGGCACGCGGTGACCATCGCGGCGAACTGCGCCTGGGTGCCGAACCGGCCGTTCAGCCGGTAGCTGTAGGGCTGGTAGACGTCCCACCAGACACCGCTGGGATGGCGCAGCGACTCCGCGGGCGGGGCGACCCAGACGGCGCCGTAGCCCGCGGGGTCGAGGTGGTCGCGGCACTCGGCGGCGACCGAGCGCCAGTTCCAGGACCAGAGGTTGGCGATCACGTCGCCGTTGGGGACGCCGGTGTCGGCGGCGGCGACCGTGCCCGCCGCGGCGGGTGCCGCCGGGATCAGCACGGCGCCGGACAGCAGCACGGCCAGGGCGGACAGGACGGTTGCACGCAGGGATCTTTCTCGCATTGCGATCTCTCCTCGTCGAGAGCCTTGCGAAAGAGACTGAAACTTCTTGCAGGCTAGCGCCGGCCCGGTTGTGCTGTAAACGCCAGGACGCGCGGATTGGGCCGAACGGCCGACCACCCCTACGACCATCCGTAGTCCCTTGCACACCACACGTCACCTGTTGGTGTGACACTCGTTTAGGGGGTCAACTGTTGCCGCTGGTTGGAGGCTTTCATGCTCGGTCGTTCTTTACGCGGCCAGGCCAGACGCCGGTCCTTGGGACAGGCCGCTCTCGCCGCCGCGATCGTCGTTCTTCCCCTGGGTCTCGGTGTCCCCGCCGCCGCCGCACCGGGCGCGGTGCTCGCGCCACTGTCGGCGTCGCTGGCCCGGACCCTCGACACGGCGGCCGCCGCGCTGCCGATGACCGTGCTCGTGCACGGCAAGGACCTCGCCGCCGCCGATGCCGCCGTCCGGCAGGCCGGGCTGGCCGAGGTCACCAGCTTCGACCGCATCGGCGTGGTCGCCGCCAGCGGCACCGCGAGCCAGGTGCGGGCCGCGCGCGCCCTTCCGGGCGTCACCTATGTCGAGGGCAACGACCCCATCCGGCTCTTCGCGAGCTCCGGTACCACCGCCACCCGCAGCCTGGCCGCCCAGCAGACGCTGGTGGGGGCCAACGGCGCGAAGCTGGACGGCACCGGGGTGTCCGTCGCGGTGATCGACAGCGGCGTCGACCCGACCCACCCGGCGTTCACGGGCGCCGACGGCCAGACGCGCGTGGTGCGCAGCCTCAAGGGCGTGTGCCTCACCGAGGACCCGCCGACCAGCAGCTGCCTGGTCGACGTGCCCACGTTCGTCGACACCGACGTGCTCTCGGGCGGTGGGCACGGCACGCACGTCAACGGGATCGCGGCGGGCAACAACTACACGCTGTCCAACGGGACCACGGTCGGCGGCTCCGCGCCCGGTGCCAAGATCGTGTCGCTGTCGGTCGGCGCCGTGCTGCTGATCATCGGTGCGGACTCCGCGCTGAACTGGGTCCTGGAGAACCACGCCGCCCCGTGCGGCGCCGGCGTGCCGGCCGCGACCTGCCCGCCGATCAAGGCGATCAACAACTCCTACGGCCCGTCCGGCGGCGGCACGTTCGACCCGAACTCGGCCACCGCGAAGATCCAGCGCCAGCTGGCCGCGGAGGGCGTGGTCACGGTGTGGGCGAACGGCAACGACGGCGGCGACGGCTCGGCGAACCTGTCGAACCCACCGGGCACCGACCCGACCCCGGGCATCCTGTCCGTGGCGTCCTACAACGACCTGGGCACCGGCACCCGCGACGGCTCCGTGTCCGACTTCTCCTCGCGCGGTGCCGCGGCCGACTCGGGCACCTGGCCGGACATCTCCGCGCCGGGTGAGAACATCGTCTCGGCGTGCCGGCTGTACCTGCCGATCTGCTCCACCGGCCTGCAGCCGATGAACGGCCCCGGCGCGCTGGACGTGGGCACGTACAACGTGATCAGCGGGACGTCGATGGCGGCGCCGCAGATCACCGGCATCGTGGCCCAGCTGTTCCAGGCCAAGCCGTCGGCCACGGCGGGCGAGATCGAGGACGTCCTCAAGTCGACGGCGTACAAGTACACCGCGGGCGCGCCCTACCAGGCGGCCGGGCCGTACCTGTCGAGCTTCGACAAGGGCACGGGCCTGGTCGACGTGGTGGCCGCGGCCACCGCGCTCGGCGCCGGCCCGGCCTGACGACGCGGCCGGCGGCCTCGC
>NZ_DASWSJ010000135.1:0-53077 GCF_036402745.1 Actinophytocola sp.
GGCCGGTCTCCTCACCGCCACAGATGCGTTGTCGGCCGGCGCCACGCTGCTGTTCGCCGCGGTCCAGCGGGTCCTGCAGGCGGAGCCGTTCCACGAGCTCACCAACTACTACCCGTCGCTCGGCGGCAGCTACGGCCCCGACGGCGGGACCTGGCCGCTGTTCCGGACGTTCGTGCTCGAACGTGCCGACCGCGTCCGCGAGCTGATCGCGACGCGGGTCACCCAGACCAACGAGGTCCGCCGGGCGGCGCTCCTCTATCCGGCGGTCGCCATCGCCGCGAAGCAGGCCGGCAATCCGGTCGGCCTCCTGGAGGTGGGCGCGTCGGCGGGCCTGCTGCTCGGTATGGACACCTACGCCTACCGCTACCAGACCGAGCAGGCGGGCCAGCTCGCCGCGGGCCCGGCCAGGTCGACGGTCGGCCTGCACTGCGCGCTGGCGCTCGCGCCGGGTGCCAGCCTGCCGTCGATCCCGAAGAAGCTCACGACGGCGGCGAGGATCGGGCTGGACGCGCACCCGGTGGATCTGACGGACGAGGAGCAGTACGCGTGGCTGGAGGCGTGCATCTGGCCGGACCAGCCGGAACGCCTGCGCCTGTTCGGCGCGGCCGCGACCGCCCAGCGCAAGTCGCCCCCGGAGTTGGTGGCGGGCGATGCCGTCGAGGACCTCCCGGCCGTCGCCGCCCGCATCCCGGCCGAGGTGCCGCTGGTCGTGCTGACGAGCAACGTGCTGTGGCTGTTCGACGCGGACCGCAGGCGGGCATTCCTCGATGCGCTCGACGCGCTGGCGGTGGAGCGCCCGCTGTGGTGGGTCAGTCAGGAGGCCTACCGGTCGGCGCTGGAACCCCTGCTGCCCGGCCGCGACGACCTACGCCCCGGCGAGGGCGAGGCGACCTTCGGGACCTTGGGGCTGGTCCGCTGGTCGGACGGCCGGCCGATCGCGACCGCGTTGGCGAAGACCGCTTGGCACGGGGAACGCATGCAGTGGCTCGTCTAGGGCCTGTCTCGTAGATCATCGGGTGACGTCCTGTGCCGACCACCGGAACCTCAGGGGACCGTGACGGCACCCAGCCACCATCCACCTCGATACCCGCATTATTCGCTGGGACGCGACGCACACTTTGAATCCCGGGGAGGCGGACTAGCGCTCGCATCGGTCAGGAGGCTCGCTAGGCCCTCGGCGCCGCCTGCCACTCACGCAGCGTGTCCGCCAGCTGAGCCACCAGCTCGCCCCGTCGCTCCATCGTGTTGAAGTCGATCAAGTTCACCCAGTCGGCGGCGGCCGCGTCGTCACCTGCCCGGAGCGAGCCGCCGAGCACGGTGCAGGCGTAGTCGAAGATCTCGAAGACGCCGGAGGGGGCCGGGCGGTGGACCGAGCCGATCAACTCGCCTGGCCGGACGTCGAGCCCGGTCTCCTCGCGGAGCTCCCTGACAACCGCCTCCGCGTCCGTTTCGCCGGGTTCCACGCGGCCTCCGGGGAGCGACCAGAGGCCCTGTCCGGGCGGTGTGCCCCGCTTGATCAGCAAAAGCCGTCCCGCAGCGTCATGCACGACGGCCCCGACACACCTGACCATCGGAATATCAACACTCGCCACGAACACGCAGCGTAGCCGAAAAGCCGTACCACACGCCGAGGCTGCCCCAAGAGCGGGACTGGGCTCCCCTTCGGCCGCGCAGTGCGGTACAAGTGTTTCAGGGTATGTCAGCCAACCGACGATCATGGATCGCGTAGGACACGGAGTAGCTCGCGGTGAATGTCAAGAAGGTTCTGATAATTTCCGGCGCGGCGTTGGTTGTGTTCTTTCTCGTGACCCAACCGGTCCAGTCCGCCGCGCTCGTGACGTCCATCCTCAACACGCTGAAAGGTGCCGCCGAAGCGGTGATTACGTTCGTGCGCTCGGTTTTCCAGACCTGATCCGAGTACCGTCGAACCATGTTCGCGCCACGCGACTCCGACGAGTACCTGCTGGACTCCGAGCGCCGGGTCATCCGGGTGCGCCTGCACTGGGCGTGCCTGGCCTGGGACATCTTCGAGGCGATCGCGCTGCTGGCCGTCGCGGTGATGATCTCCTACCTGCTGCCGCCATCGATGTGGCTGCTGCAGAACATCCTGTGGTACGCGGCGCTGTTCGTGGTGCTGCGGTTCACCTACCTGGTGTTGTCCTGGTGGGTCGAGCGGATCGTGGTCACCGACAAGCGGGTCATGATGACCACGGGCATCATCACGACGAAGGTCCTGATGATGCCGATCACCAAGGTCACCGACCTCACCTACAAGCGCACGCTGGCCGGCCGCCTGCTCGGCTACGGCACGATGGTCGTCGAGTCGGCCGGTCAGATCCAGGCCCTGAACAACATCGACTACCTGCCCAAGGCCGAGCAGGTCTACGACGCCATCTCCGAGCTCGTCTTCGGCAACAAGGAGGAGCAGGCGGCCAGGTTCTCGATGATCAGGGCCCAGCGCCTGGCCCGCCGCAAGCCGATGGTGGGCTGACCGGACAGTTGCCGGACCCCTCACGTTGAATAGCGGACGTGAGGATCGATCTGCACACCCACTCCACGGCATCGGACGGCACCGACACCCCGGCCGAGCTGGTCGCCCACGCGGCGGCCGCCGGCCTGGACACGTTCGCGATCACCGACCACGACACCACCTCCGGGTGGGCCGCGGCCGTCGCCGCGCTGCCGGCCGGCCTGCGGCTGGTCCGCGGCGCCGAGCTGTCCTGCGTCAGCCCGGACGGCCGCGGCGGCTACTGCACCGTCCACCTGCTCGGCTACCTGTTCGACCCGGCGGCGGCCGCGGTGGTGGCCCAGTACGCACGCACCCGGGCCGACCGCCGGGTGCGGCTGGCCAGGATCGCCGAGAAGATGGCCGCGGACGGCCTGCCGGTCGACGCCGACGCGCTTCTCGCGGGCCTGCCGGAGGACTCGACGGCCGGCCGCCCGCACCTGGCGATGGCGCTGGTCCGGGCCGGCGTGGCCACCTCGGTCGACGACGCGTTCGCGCGGTTCCTCAACGACCGCGGCCGCTACTACGTGCCCAGCTCACGCACCCCGGTGCACGAGTCGATCGAGATGATCGCCGAGGCCGGCGGGGTCACCGTGCTCGCGCACGCGTTCGCCCACCACCGCGGGCCCACGGTCACCGCGGACGTCATCAAGGAGCTGGCCCGCATCGGGCTCGACGGCGTGGAGGTCGACCACCCCGACCACGGCCCCGAGGCGCGGGCCGAGCTGCGTGCGCTGGCCGCCGACCTCGACCTGATCATGACCGGCTCGAGCGACTACCACGGCACCAACAAGGTCATCGGGCTCGGCCAGGAGACCACCGCCCCGGAGATGCTCGAGGCCATCGCCGAGCGCGCCACGGGCGTCGAGATCGTGGCCGGGTCGTGAGTTTCTTCGACCTCCGGTTGTTCTCCGAGGCCACGATCACCCTGGTCGTGATCATGGACCCGCCGGGCACCGTGCCGGTGTTCCTCAGCCTCGTCGGCCGCCGGCCCCGGCCCGCGCGGCTGCGGGCCGCCCGCCAGGCGGTGCTGGTGTCGCTGGGCGTCATCAGCCTGTTCGCCATCGGCGGCGAGGCGATCCTGTCCTACCTGCACATCGGCATTCCGGCGCTGCAGGGCGCAGGCGGCCTGCTGCTGTTGCTGATCGCGCTCGACCTGCTCACCGGCCGGGACAGCAACCAGCCGCAGGAGGTCGAGGACGTGAACGTGGCGCTGGTCCCGCTCGGCACCCCGCTACTCGCCGGCCCGGGAGCCATCGCGGCCACCATCGTGTTCGTGCGGCAGGCCGACGGGCGGGCCGGCTCCTACCTTGCGCTGGCGCTCGCGATCGTCACCGTGCACCTCGTCCTCTGGTTGTGCCTGCGGTACTCCGGCGCGCTGATCAGGATCATCAAGGACAGCGGGATCGTGCTGCTGGCCAAGATCGCCGGTCTGCTGCTCGCTGCCATCGCCGTCCAGCTGGTGGCCGACTCGGTGCGGGGCTTCGCGGCCGGCGCCTAGCTCCGGAAGTGTCGGTGCGCTGCTCTACGGTTGGTGGCGTGCAACTCGGGTTCGACGCCATGCCCCGCAAGCTCATCAAGGTCACCCCGTCCCGCCTGTCGACCTGGATGGACTGCCCGCGCCGCTACCGGATGGCCTATGTCGACAGGCCCACGCCGCCGCGCGGGGGTGCGTACGCGCACAGCACGCTGGGTGCGGTGGTGCACAACGCGTTGCGGGCGTTCTTCGACCTGCCCGTGCGCCGGCGCACCCCCGAGACCGCGGCCGCGCTGGTCGGCCAGCACTGGAACGACGAGGGCTTCGCCGGCCCCCAACAGGCGGCGACGTACCGGGATCTGGCGGCCACCTGGGTGTCCGACTACGTCGCCGAGACCGACGTGACCGAGGACCCGATCGGCCTGGAGCGCTGGGTCTCGGCCCCGATCGGCACCATCGTCGCCGAGGGCCGGGTCGACAGGATCGACGAGCGCGACGGCGAGCTGGTCATCGTCGACTACAAGACCGGCCGAGCCGCCCTCACCACCGACGACGCCCGAGCGTCCCAGGCGCTGGCCCTCTACGCCCTCGCCGCGCGGCGGACGTTGCGCCGCCCGTGCCGCCGGGTGGAGCTGCACCACCTGCCCAGCGGGACGGTCGCCGCGTGGGAGCACACCGAGGCGTCGCTGACCAGGCACAGGGAGCGCGCGGAGGAGGCGGCCGAGGAGTTCAACCTGGCGACGGATACCCTCTATGCCGGTGGCGACCAGGATGTGTTGTTCCCGCCGCAGGTCGGGCGACAATGTGCCTGGTGTGACTTCCGGCGCAGCTGTCCCGAGGGGCAGGCGGCGGGCCCGCAGGCCGAGCCGTGGGCGTTGCTGGCGAGGGCCGACGAGGTGAAGGGATGACCTCCGTGTCAGAACCGATGAACTCGCCCACTGTGCCCTTTGCGATGTCGGGCGCCACGACGGTGGCCCTGTCCGCGGAGCCGCCCGGCTCCCGCCGCGTCACCACCCACCGAGGCGGCTTCGGCCGCGAGCTGGCCGGCGCGCTGGCCGTGGGCCTGTCGGTGCTGGCCATCGTGGTGCTGGTCTTCCAGGTGCTGGCCTGGATCCGCAACGTCCCGGGCCCCGGCGCGGCGATGGTGGGCGGGCACCTGGGCGCGGCCGTGCTGGCGGTGCTGGTGCAGCGCGTGGCGGACCGGGCGGCGGGCTGGCTGGCGGCCGTCGCGGCGGTGGCGGTGGTAGCGATCACGGCAGCCACGATGTGGCTCCTCTGGTGGGCCTGATCCCGCACGCACAGCGGCGCGAAGCGAGCGGCGAAGAGCCCGAACCCCAGCTCGAGAGCCGTTCCGGGCACTGACGCCGCGGCCGGTGGAGCGAGAACTCAGGCGGTCAGCCAGGATCGCCAGGTCGGAATGAGCGTCTCGAGCAACTCGCCAGGGTTCTCGGTGTTGGGCGAGTGCCGAGCCGCAGGGATGACGGCGAAGTCGGCGTCCAGCCGATCGGCCATGTCGCGCTGCGTCGACACGGCCCAGGCGTCGTCCTCCTCCCCACATACGACCAGGCACGGAATCCCCGACGTGTGCAGCACGCGAGCCAGCGACGACACCAGATCAGGCTCCGACCGAAGCGCCCGGGCCTTCCCGAGCAACGCGGCCGGCTGACAGCGGACAAACCGGTCGCGCATCAAGGCCGTCAGCTCGACCGAGTTCCCGGGCCGGGGCGGCGCGGCGGCATCGAGCTGTTCGCGCAGCAACTGGGCCGCCTCGATCCCATGCTGGCGCATCGCCGGCTCGCCGATGTCCAGGGCCTGGCGGCGCAGGCCGTCGGGCAGCTCGCCTGGGCCGGAGCCCATCAGCGTGAGGCCGACGATCGGCGCGCCGGCCAGCACGGCGCCGCGGGCGACGAGCCCACCGTAGGAGTGGCCGAGCAGGACGACCGGGTTGCCCTCAGCGGCAAGCTTTCCAGCGAGGTCGGCGATGACGGACCCGAGCGGCGCCGGCAGGTAGGCGTCCTCGTCGTCAGGCCCGGCGGACTCGTACTGGCCCGGCAGGTCGATGGCGATGGCGTCGAGGCCGGCGTCGGCGATGGGGTCGAGCAGCGGCGCGAAGTCCTCCTTCGAACCGGTGTACCCCGGCAGCAGCAACGCCGTCGCGGTGGGGGCCGCGGCCTTCGCGCGCAGGGCGGCGATCGGGCCGTACTGGCCGGGCAGGTCGATGCGACGACCCCGGTGCGGGCTGATCTGCGACGGCATACTCACCCTTCGAGTGTGCCTCATGCCACCTCGAACTGTCGTAGAGCTGAGGTGGACTCACCGGGTCAGCGCAGCGCCACGAGCGTTTCGCCCCGCTGCTCGTAGACCATCGGGCCCAACGTCGACATGGTGACCGGCCCCCGGTAGCCACCGCGGTCCACCGGGATCGTGCCGACCGGCTTGCCGTCGGTGGGGTCGAGCACGGCGAGGCCGTTGCCGACCGGAACCAGCATCTGGCCGGCGAAGAGCGTGCCCGGGCCCTGCGCGTCCTCCACCGTCCACAGTGGACTCAGGTCTGCGAGGGACAGCGCGATCGTCCGCGAGCCGGTGAACCAGTAGACCGCGCCGGGCGTGCGGGTGGTGGCCACGACGTGCCCGGCCGGGTCGCCATCGAGGTCGCCCGGGGCGAGCGAGAGCGGGTGGCTCGCCACCTGAACGCCCTTCTCGTCGAGCACCACCAGCCGCGCCGGGTTGGGCACCACGACCGCGGTGCACTGCTGGACGTCGTTCTCGTCCTGGGCGTTGATGCGGCACTGGTCGCTCATCGCGACCACCCGCGCGCCTTTGCTGCCGAGCACGACGCTGGCCACGACCTCGGGCTTCTCCGAGTCGTTGTTGCCGGTGGCCCGGTAGACGGTGAGCCGGTCGGTCGCGTCCTGCGGGCACCGCTCGACGACCGCGATCCGGCCCTGCACCACCGCGACCGAGCCGTACGTGCACCCGGTACGCGGCTGCTTGTCCGGGTTCACCAGCGTCGGCACCTTGCCGTACTCCATGGTCTGCACGAGGTCCGACCGCCACGTCGTGAGCAGCTCGCCGCCGGTGGTGGTGACGTAGCTGCCGTCGAACAGCAGCCGGGTCCCGAGCTCGGCGTCGGAGTTGCGCTGGCCGCCGAACGGCTTGTCGCGGTGCTCGTTCGGCTCCGGCGGCTTGCCCCGCTTGCCCGTGCCCGGGTCGAACGCGGTGACCTCACTGCAGCCACCGGGCCTGCGCGGGTCGTCGGAGGGCAGGTAGTTCGCCGACTTCGCGTACACCGCGATCGCCATCGTCCAGGCGGCGGACACGGTGCACAGCGGCAGGTCGCGCGAGTACCGCCAGCGCACCTCGCCGGTGAGCGGGTCGCGGCCGACCACCTCGCCGCCGTTGCCGGTGACCACGGTGGTCTTCGTCGTCACCGGCTGGGGAGTGGCGGCGCTCGCGGCGCGCCACGTCTCGCCCAGCGAGGGCGGGAATGTCTTCGGCAGCGCCGGCTCGGTCGCCCGGCCGGCGTAGGTCTGCGACGTCGTCGCTCGGATGTCGCTGGACCGCCACACCAGCAGGCCCACGACCAGCGCGACGACCGCGATGAGCGCGACGAGGAAGACGTCACGCTTGCGGCGGAAGCGGGAGCGCTCGACCGGCTCGTGGTTCGCCGGTTCCGCGCCCCCGTCGAGCACGTCCTCGTCCCCGATGTCGTGGGTCACGAGGTGTCAGTCTGCCGAAGGCGCTGTTTCGGTCGTGTTCGGTGTCTCGCCCGCGCTCTCGACGCCGCCCCGGCTGCGCCTGCGGCGCCGCTGCTGGCGGGCCGGCCGGTCGGACCGGCTGGCCGGCGAGGTGCTCGGCGTCTCGGCGGCCGGCTCGGCCTGCTGGCTCTCGCCGCCGCGGCTGCGCCGGCGACGCCGCCGCTGCCGGTCGCCGGTCTCGCCCTCGGTGGTGTGCGACCGCTCGCGCTCGCCGCCGGTCTCGCTCTTGGCCCCGGCGCGGGTGCGCCGGGTGCGGCCCCGGCCGCGGCCACCGCCGCCGAGGTCCTCCTCCGGCTCGGCCGCCAGGCCCGCCCGGGTGCGCTTGGCCAGCGGCAGCCGGCCGGTCGAACCCTCGGGGATGCCCAGGTCGGCGAACAGGTGCTCGGAGGTGGAGTAGGTCTCCACCGGCTCCGGGATGCCCAGGCCGAGCGTGTCGCTGATGAGCTTCCAGCGCGGCTCCTCGTCCCAGTCGACGAGGGTGATGGCGACGCCCTCGCGCCCGGCGCGGCCGGTGCGGCCGATCCGGTGCACGTACGCGCCGTCGTCCTCCGGGCACTGGTAGTTGATCACGTGCGTGACGCCCTCGATGTCGATGCCGCGCCCGGCCACGTCGGTGGCGATGAGCACGTCGACCTTGCCGGCGCGGAACGCGCGCAGCGCCTGCTCGCGGGCGCCCTGGCCCAGGTCACCGTGCACGGCCGCGACCGCGAAACCGCGCTCCGCGAGGTCGTCGGCGACCTTCTGGGCGGTGCGCTTGGTGCGGCTGAAGACCATCGCCAGCCCGCGGCCCTGGGCCTGCAGGGCCCGCGCCACGACCTCGATCTTGTCCAGCGAGTGCGCCCGGTAGACGAACTGGTGGGTGCGCTCGTGGATGGCGCCGGCGTCGGTCTCCTCGGCCCGGATGTGCGTGGGCTGGTGGAGGAACGTGCGGGCCAGCGTGATGATCGGACCCGGCATGGTGGCCGAGAACAGCATGGTGTGCCGCTGCTCGGGGACCATCCGCAGGATCCGCTCGATGTCGGGCAGGAAGCCCAGGTCGAGCATGCGGTCGGCCTCGTCGAGCACCAGCGCGGCGACCTTGCCGAGCACCAGGTGGCGCTGTTCGGCCAGGTCGAGCAGCCGGCCCGGGGTGCCGACCACGATGTCCACGCCCTTGCGCAGCGCCTCGATCTGTGGCTCGTACGGGCGGCCGCCGTAGATGGACAGCACCCGCACGCCGAGGTACTTGCCGGCGTCGGTGAGGTCGTGGGTGACCTGCAGGCACAGTTCGCGGGTGGGCACGACGATGAGCACCTGCGGCGTGCCGTCGCCCGGGGTGGTGATCCGCTGCAGCAGCGGCACGCCGAAGCCGAGCGTCTTGCCGGTGCCCGTGCGGGCCTGGCCGATGACGTCCTCGCCGGCGAGCGCCAGCGGCAGCGTGAGCTCCTGGATCGCGAAGGTCCGCTCGATACCGGCCTCGGCGAGCGCCCGGACGATCTCCGCGTGCACGCCGAACTCGGCGAACGTGGGGGAGTCGTCGCGGACCGGCGCGCCGGCCTGGAGCGGGTGTGAGATGTCAGTCTCGGGGACGCCGGCCTCGCTGTGCTCCAGCGTGACGGGGTCTACCTCGGTCTCGGTCGAATGGTTGTTGTGGTTGTCCGTGTTGACGGTGATCGTGTCTCTCCCTCTAGTCCAGCGCGCTCCGCCCTGGACGGGCCGCTCAACCACACCTGGCGGTGCGGGAGGGCCGGCGAGGCGCGCACACCCTCTGAACGCGGCTTGAGAAAGCTCGCGTCCTGGTCAGTCTACCTGCGTCGGCGGCCGGATACCCTCTGGCCCATGAGCGACGCGGCTGGTGAGGTCGGGAAAAGCCCCATCGACCCTGGGATCGTCGACCTGTTGGGAGTCCTGGCCTACGGCGAGCTCTCCGCGTTCGACCGGCTTTCCGAGGACGCGCGCACCGCCCCGACGCTGCCCGGGCGCGCCGCGCTGTCCGCGATGGCCGCCGCCGAGATCGGCCACTACACGCGTATCGACGCCTTCCTCGCCGGGCACGGGGAGGACGTGCAGGACGCCATGCGGCCGTTCATCGGGCACTTCGACACCTGGCACGCCTCGACCGCGCCGCGCTCGTGGCTGGAGTCGCTGGTCAAGGCCTACGTGGGGGACGGGCTCGCGGCCGACCTGTACCGCGAGATGGCCAGCTGGCTCGACCACGAGACCCGCGAGCTGGTCACCGAGGTGCTCGCCGACACCGGGCACTCCGCGTTCGCCGAGCGCGAAGTCCGGGCGGCGATCGAGCGGGACCGGACCGTGCGCGACCGGCTGACGCTGTGGGGCCGGCGGCTGCTGGGTGAGGCGTTGACCCAGGCCCAGTACGTGGTGGCCGAGCGGGACGGGCTCGCCGAGCTGATCGTCAGCGGTACCGGCGACCTCGCGGGAATCGCCGCGCTGTTCCGGCGGTTGCAGCAGGCACATGGCAGGCGGATGACCGCGCTCGGTCTCGGCTAGCCTTGTCGGGTCAACCCATGCAGTGAGGCGGAGGTCTTCGTGGAGGTCAAGGTCGGAGTCGCGGACACCGCGCGGGAGATCGTGCTCAACAGCACGCAGTCACCCGACGAGATCGAGTCCCTCGTCGCGGCCGCGCTGAAGGACTCCGCCGGCACGCTCAGCCTGATCGACGACAAGGGGCGCCGGTTCGTGGTGCCCTCCGCGCGGGTCGCCTACGTCGAGATCGGCACGGCCGACAGCCGCCGGGTGGGCTTCGCCACGTAGCCCTGGGCCGGACCCTCAGCCGGCCGTTCCGTCGGCGCCGTCGCGGCGCACCTCGGACAGCTTCACGACCTTGTTCACCTCGAGTGGTTTGTTCGGATCGAGCGCGATGCCCTGCGCGCGGGTGAAGCCGTCGATCGCCGACCAGATGATCTGGGTCAGGTACTCGACCACCGCGTCGCGGCTCATCGTGCGGCGCTCGAGCCACCACTCGCTGACGTTCTGCACCATGCCGACGATCCCGTGCGCCCACGGCTCCGCGCCGCCGGAGTCCATGTTGAGCGAGCGCAGGTAGTCGCCGAGCAGGGTGCTCAGCGCGTTGGCGATCAGCTCCTTGTCCTCGGCGACGATGTCCTGCTCGACGGTCGCCTTGGCGAACGAGCGGCGGACCAGCACGCGGTAGAGGTGCGGGTGCTCCTCGACGGTGGAGAAGAACGCGTCGAGGCTCTTGCGGATGCGGGGGACCGGCGCCTCCTCGTTGTTGAGCGCCGGGATGAGCCGGTCGAAGAGGATCTCGGTGCCCCGCTGCCCGAGGGCGACGAACAGGTCCGCCTTGTCGGCGAAGTGCCGGTATAGCACGGGTTTGGTGACCCCGGCCTCCGCGGCGATGTGGTCCATGCCGACATCGGGCCCGTGCTCGGCGAGTGCCCGCATGGCCGCCTCGACGAACTCGGCCCGCCGCGCAGCCCGGTGCGACCGCCAGCGGTCCCGTCTGGCGTCCCCGGTGCTGTCGGGTTCTCTGGACATCCTGAGAACGCTACTCCTGGCAACGACCCTCGCCGACGCGCCGGCCCACCTCGATCAACGCGGCCAGCACCAGGCCGATCGCGAAGGCCAGCATCAGCCCGACCACGGGGTGCTCGGCGAACGCCACGCCGCCGACGAAGCCGATCGCCGTGGCGTAGGTGGCCCACACGGTGGTCGCGACGGCGTCGACGACGAGGAACCGGCGCGCCCGGTAGCCGAGCGCGCCGGCGGACAGCATCGCCGCCACCCGGCCGCCGGGCAGGTAGCGGCCGGCGAGGATCAGCAGGTCACCGCGCCGGCGCAGCTGCTCCTCGGCCCACCGGTGCAGGCGCCGCCCGCGCTCGCCGCGGTCGAGCATGGCCACCACGCCCGGCCCGGCCCGCTGGCCGACGACGTAGCCGAGCCAGTCGCCGGCCATCGCGCCGACGGCCGCCACCACGACCAGCAGCAGGAGCAGGGTCGGGCTGGGGGTGACCAGCACGGCGACGATGATGACCGTGGTCTCGCTGGGCATGAACGGCAGCACCGCGTCGAGCCCGGCGACGAGGAGGACGACGAGCCACACCCACGGCGTGTCCAGCATCCCGGTGAGCTCCCCGGTGACCCGGTTGAGCACCTCGAACATGCCCGTCACAGGGTCAATACTGCGGGTAACCGGTCGGGCACACCACGTCCTCCCGGTGAAGTTCCGGGGGACATCCGGGAAGCGTCAGGAGCGGTGTCAGGAGCAGTGTCAGGAACTCTGCAGCGGGTAGCCGCCGCCGATGCCCTTCCACGCCAGCGTCGAGATCAACCCGACGGCTTCCTCCTTGGCCATCGAGCGGTTGTTCGCCAGCCACGAGCGGGCCGCCACCTGGCTGATCCCCACCAGCCCCACCGCCAGCAGCGACGCCCGCTCCTCGTCGAGGCCGGCGTCCGCGGTGATCGTCGCGGTGATCGCCTTCACGCAGGCGTCCGTGCCGCGGTCGATCGCCGCCTGCACCGCGGGCTCGCCGCGCAGGTCGGACTCGAACACCAGCCGGTACGCCTGGCTCTCGCCGTCCACGAAGTCGAAGTACGCGCTGACCGCGTTCTGCACGCGCAGCTTGTTGTCGGTCGTCGACTCCATCGCGTCGCTGACCCGCATGATCAGCTCATCGACGTGCATCTCCAGCAGCGCCATGTACAGCTCGAGCTTGCCGGGGAAGTGTTGGTAGAGCACCGGCTTGGACACCCCGGCCCGCTCGGCGATCTCGTCCATGGCCGCCGCGTGGTAGCCGTTGGCGGCGAAGACGTCCTGCGCCGCGTTGAGCAGCTGGGCCCGCCGCGCCGTCCGCGGCAGCCGCGCCGCCCGGTTCGCCTGGGCCTGCCCGGCCAAGCCCTGCATCGTCTCCGACATGCCGCCTCCCACGCGCGTCACTCCTTCCGGGTCGGGGTTGCCGACCCGTGCGGGTGACATGACACTACTCGCGGGTAACGGGTATCCGCGACGCTCGGCCGAAGTCACGGATACTGGACGGATGAGCATCAGCGCCGTGACCAGGCCTCCGGTCACTCACGTCCCCCTCTCCGACGCCGTGCTGCCGCCGGTCGACATGTCGATCCCGCCCTGGCCCGGCGCCGACCAGACCTCCGGTGGGGTCACCCTGCACGTGCGCCGCACCCCCGGTCCGGCCTCGGCCGACGCCACCGCGGTCTACGTGCACGGACTGGGCGGGTCCGCCACCAACTGGACCGACCTGGCCGGCCAGCTCTCGGGGCACGTCCCGGGCATCGCCATCGACCTGCCCGGGTTCGGCCGCACCGAGCCGCCGGAGCACTTCGACTACTCGATGCCGGCGCACGCGGACACCGTGGCCCGGTTCATCCGCGGCCTCGGCGCGGGCCCGGTGCACCTGTTGGGCAACTCGATGGGCGGCGCGATC
Organism: Actinophytocola sp.; assembly: GCF_036402745.1. Classification (GTDB taxonomy): domain Bacteria; phylum Actinomycetota; class Actinomycetes; order Mycobacteriales; family Pseudonocardiaceae; genus Actinophytocola. Next base: position 13,144 of record NZ_DASWSJ010000135.1, read on the forward strand.
TCGATGCTGCTCGCCTCCCGCCACCCCGAGCTGGTGCGCACGCTGACGCTCATCTCGCCCGCGGTGCCCGACCTGCGGCCCTACCTGTCCCGCATGTCCGACCCGCGGCTCGCCATCGCTTACCTGCCGCTCGTGGGCCCGTCCGTGCGCAGACGGCTGGCCAGGGAGGACGTGGACACGCGGGTCCTGCGCCTGCTCGCCCTCTGCTTCGCCGAGCCCGACCGCATCCCGGAGTCCCGCAAGCGCGAGGCGGCCGACGAGTTCCGCGAGCGCGAGCGGCTGGTGTGGTCCAACCCGGCGCTCGCCCGCAGCACTGTCGGGCTGTTCCGCACCTGGCTGGTGCCGCGGTCGCGCTCGCTGTGGACGATCGCGCCCACCATCAGCGTGCCGACCCTGGTCGTCTGGGGTGCCAAGGACAGGCTCGTCACCGTCCGCAAGGCGCCGCGGACCGCGACCTTGCTGCCCCGCGGCCGGATGCTCGTGCTGCCGCGCACCGGGCACGTGGCGCAGATGGAGCGCCCCGGCACGGTGGCCCGCGCGGTCCTCGGCATGTGGGAGCAGGCCGACGCCGGCCGCTGGTAACGGTTGCGGGGGCCGATCGGTTCACCACCGTGAAGGGACTCACTCGGCCGGGCTCGGCCGGGCGTGTTCTGTGACGCCTGTGGCACCCTGTTTGCGTGAACAAACGGGCGACGCAGGATCGGTACCGCGCGGGCGGGCGCCGGACCTCTGCGCAGCCCCTGGTTGCCTCCTGGCGTCCCGCCGACCAGCCGCCCCGGCGGGGCCAGCGGAAACGGCCTGAGCGCAAGGGTGGCGTGCGGGGTTTCGTGGCCGCCTACGGCTGGCGGGTCTACGCCGTCCCGGTGCTGGTCGCCATCACCGTGCTCGTGCTCATCCAGACCACCGGCCCGGACACCTCGGGCGCCAGCGCGCAGAACGCCGGTCAGCGGCTGCCGGCCGGCGACGCGCCCGCCGAGGACGCACCGGCCGACCCCAAGGTCACCGAGCAGCCCGCGGTGCCGCCGGATGTCAACATCCCCACCGCGGAGCTCCCCAACGGCGCCGGGTTCGCCCAGCACGGCCAGGGCGCGTGGGACGTGCTCCCGGGCACCGGCAAGCGCATCGGCAACTCCGGCGAGTTCTTCACCTACACGATCGAGGTCGAGCGCGGCATCGACCTCAAGCCCTACGGCGGCAACGACTCGTTCGCCTCGCTCGTCGACGCCACGCTCGCCGACCCGCGCGGCTGGGCGTCCACCGGTCAGGTGTCCGTGCAGCGGGTGGACGGCAGCCAGCAGCCGGACATCCGGATCAGCCTGTCCACCCCGGACACCGTGCACAGGCCGGACTACTGCGGCTTCTCGATCAGGTACGAGTCGTCCTGCTGGCGGCGCAGCGAGAGCCGGGTGATGATCAACCTGGCCCGCTGGGTGCGCGGCGCGGTCGCCTTCGGTGGGGACATGGGCAGCTACCGGTCCTACGCCATCAACCACGAGATCGGCCACGCGTTCCGCCGCGGGCACGTCGGCTGTGCCAAGAACGGCGACCTCGCGCCGGTGATGATGCAGCAGACGTTCGGGGTGGCCAACAACTACGTCGCGCAGCTCAACAACCAGGCGGGCAACGTCGACCCTGTGGTCGCGGACGGCAAGGTGTGCCGGTACAACCCCTGGCCCAACCCGCAGGCGCGCCCGCCGAGCTGAGCTGTGCGCGTCCCGCCATGTGGGAACGAAGGAAGACGCGACGGGACGAATGCGTTGAACCTGAGCAGACTGGGGAGCACGGGTACGCGCGTCAAGGAGGAACCATGGCAGGCAGTTTGCCGCCGCTGGTCGAACCGGCTGAGGAGCTGACCAAGGAGGAGGTCGCCCGCTACAGCCGACACCTGATCATCCCCGATGTCGGGGTCGACGGGCAGAAACGGCTCAAGAACGCCAAAGTGCTGGTGGTCGGCGCCGGTGGGCTGGGCAGCCCCGCGCTGCTCTACCTCGCCGCGGCCGGGGTCGGCACGCTCGGCGTCGTCGACTTCGACATCGTCGACGAGTCCAACCTGCAGCGTCAGGTCATCCACGGGATCTCCGACGTCGGCAAGCCCAAGGCCCTGTCGGCCAAGGAGTCGATCGCCGAGATCAACCCGTTCGTCACGGTGAACCTCCACCAGGAGCAGCTCACCTCGGACAACGCGCTGGACATCTTCCGGCCCTACGACCTGATCCTCGACGGCACGGACAACTTCGCCACCCGGTACCTGGTCAACGACGCGGCGGTGCTGTTGGGCAAGCCGTACGTGTGGGGCTCGATCTTCCGGTTCGAGGGCCAGGTGAGCGTGTTCTGGGAGGACGCGCCGAACGGGCAGGGCCTCAACTACCGCGACCTCTACCCCGAGCCGCCGCCGCCCGGGATGGTGCCGTCGTGCGCCGAGGGCGGTGTCCTCGGCGTGCTGTGCGCGTCGATCGGCTCGGTGATGGTCACGGAGGCGATCAAGCTGCTCACCGGCATCGGCGAGCCGCTGCTGGGCCGACTCATGGTCTACGACGCCCTGGAGATGTCGTACCGGACCATCCGGATCCGCAAGGACCCGGAGTCCAAGCCGATCGAGGGCCTCATCGACTACGACGCCTTCTGCGGCGTGGTCTCGGACGACGCCCAGAACGCGGCCGCCGGCCACACGATCACCCCGCGCGAGCTGAAGGAGAAGTTCGACCGGGGCGACGACTTCGCCCTGATCGACGTCCGCGAGCCGCACGAGTACGAGATCGTGTCCATCCCCGGCGCGGTGCTGATCCCGAAGGACAGGATCCTGTCGGGCGAGGCGCTGGCGGAGCTGCCCCAGGACAAGCCGATCGTGCTGCACTGCAAGTCGGGCGGCCGGTCCGCGGAGGCGCTGGCGGCCCTGCACAAGGCAGGCTTCGCCGACGCCGTCCACGTGGGCGGCGGCGTTCTGGGTTGGGCGAGGGACGTGGACCCGAGCCTGCCGACGTACTGATCGCTGAAACTTGATTTGGTGAGGCTTGTTGGTGAGCAGCGACCTGCGGCTCACCAACAAGCAGAAGCGAAGCGAGCCGAGTCCGCCAGCGCGAGTGAGCGTCAGCAAGAGCCGCGCCGCGGGGGCCGCGGCCTCCGGCCCCCGGTATCCATTCTACGAACCAGCACCGACAAAATCGGCCGAGCGAACCCGGCCCTGTGGACAACTCACGGGCGGACAACCCTCCGGTGCAGCCCGCCCACGTGGTGATCCACGCGGAACGCGGTAGCGTGCGACATCGTGAGTGCGTCCCCACCGCCCCTGCACGTCCGTGCGGCGTTCGGCACCAAGGAGATCGAGCCCGAGCTCATCGACGCCGGGCCGCTGTGGCGGTGTGGCGACATCGCCCTGCGGCCCATCACCAACCCGGCCGAGGCGTCGTGGGTCGCGCAGACCCTCGGTGACCTGCACGTTCCCGAGATCCGGATCGGTCGGTCGCTGCGGGCCAGCGACGGGCGCTGGGTCGTCGGCGGGTGGGCCGCGTTCCGGCACGTCGAGGGGCGGCCCGAGCCGCGCTACGACGAGGTCGTCGCCGCCTCGCTGCGGCTGCACAAGGCCACCGCCGACCTGCCGGTCCCACGGTTCCTCTCCGCCCGGACGGACGTCTTCGCCGTGGCGGACCGGGCCGCCGCCGGCACCGAGGACGCGCCGCTCGACCCCGCGCTCGGCGGGCGCCTCTTCGACGTCCTCGCCGGGGCGCGCAAGCCGCTGAGCGCCAAACCGCAGGTGGTGCACGGCGACCTCTTCGGCAACGTCCTCTTCGCCGGCGACGCGGCGCCGGGGATCATCGACTTCACCGCCTTCCACCGGCCCGCCGAGTGGGCCGCCGCGGTGGTCGTCGTCGACGCGCTGGCCTGGGGCGGTGCGGACGAGGGCATCCTGAAGCGCTGGTCACACCTGGCCGACTGGCCGCAGGCGCTCCTGCACGCGCTGCTCTTCCGGCTCGCCGTGCACGCCCTGCACCCGCACTCCACCGAGCAGTCCCTGCGCGGCCTCGAACGCGCCGCGCACCAGATCAGAGACCTGTGACCGTCGGCCCGAAGAGGGCCCACAGCAGCCCGGCGCACACCTGGATCGGGTGACCGTCCATGATCACCGCGCCCGCGAGCAGCAGCACGACCGCCACCCCGACGGCGACGGCGTCGACCCGCACCGGTCGCAGCAGCATCGCCGCGATGAGCGTGAACGGCAGCCCGCCGGCGACATACCCCAGTACCAGCTGAACCGGGAGCGAGAACCCCCCGGCGAACGTGGCCGCGGCCGCGTACCCCCAGCCGGCGAGCCCCGCCACCCCGACCAGCACGGTCCACAGCACGCGCCCGCGCACCTCGTCCGGCAGCCAGCTGACCTCACCCGTGCCCCACGCCAGCAACCCCAGCGCGGCGAACAGGGCCGCGAGCATGCCCAGCACCCCGAGCAGCGACAGCACGGGCAACGTGTCGAGCGGCGACACCGGCAGCCCGCCCCGGTCGAGCGTGAACAGCACCGCGAGCGTGCCGGTCGTCGCCGACCCCACGACCCACGTCCCCACGAGCTGCCGGCCCACCAGGCTCATCGAGTGCCCCTTCCTCACCGCCGTGCGCCGGGAAACATAGCGGTACCGCGCAGTGCGTCACTCGGCGGAATAATTGAGGACGCAACTACCTTGGGGTGGACATAGGATCGAGCACCTGACTTAGGAGGCGTCATGCCGGCGATCACCGCGGACACGCTCACCCTGCCCCGCCTACCCGACCTGCCCGCGCCGGACACGAACTGGCGTGGTGTGCACCGGATCGTCACCGCCCAGCGGTTCCTCGAGGGTGAGGGCTTCCAGGTCCGCCGGCCGTTCCCGGGTGTCGACCTGTCGATGGCCGACCCGTTCCTCCTGCTCGACCACATGGGCGCGGTCGAGTACGGCCCCGGCGAGGCCAAGGGCGCGCCGTGGCATCCGCACCGCGGGTTCGAGACCGTGACCTACATGATCGACGGCGCGTTCGAGCACACCGACTCCATCGGCGGCGGCGGGCTCATCACCGACGGGTCCACGCAGTGGATGACCGCCGGCGCCGGCATCCTGCACAACGAGGTTCCGCCGCAGGACATGGTCGCGAAGGGCGGCCTCTTCCACGGCGTGCAGCTGTGGGTCAACCTGCCGCGCGAGAAGAAGATGATCACGCCGCGCTACCAGGACATCGGCGCCCGCGACGCGACCCTGCTCTCCAGCGACGACGGCGGTGCCCTGGTCCGCGTGATCGCCGGCTCGCTCGACGGCCACGACGGCCCGGGCATGACCTACAGCCCGATCACCTACCTGCACGCGACGCTCAGCTCCGGCGCCCGGCTCGCGATGCCGTGGCCCGAGGACTACAACGCGCTGGTCTACGTGCTGTCCGGCCGCGGCACGGTCGGCCCCGAGCGCCGGCCGGTCGAGGAGGGCCAGCTGGCGGTCTTCAGCCACGGCGAGGCGCTGACCATGCAGGCGGCGGACGCGCAGCCGGCGAACTCGCCGACGGGCTGGGAGATCCTGGTGCTGGGCGGCGCCCCGATCAACGAGCCGGTGGCCCGCTACGGCCCCTTCGTGATGAACACGCGCCAGGAGATCATCACCGCGTTCGAGGACTTCCAGGCCGGCCGCCTGGGCCAGATCCCCGCGGAACACCTGGCCCACCGCACCAACGCCGACGAGACCCTCTGACGCCTCCGGCCCCCGGGAATCCAGCGTACGGACGCGCACCGACAATTCGGGGCCGGGCAAGGAAAGCCTGTGGACAGGTGGTCGGGGCGTGGCCTCCGGCCCCCGGGTTCCATGCTACGAACCAGCACCGACAAACCCGGCCGGGCCCGAGCCGGCCTGTGGACAAGCCGGTCGCGACCGCGCCGGGGGTCGTCCACAGACCGCACCCGGCCCACCCGAAACTGTCGGTGCCCGCTCGTAGGCTGGAAACCGGGGCCGGAGGCCAACGAGTGTCAAGGCCGCCAGCGGTACTCGCGCATGCTCACCCGCTGGCCGTCCGCCAGGACGCCCTCCGCCCGCAGCAGCTCGAGCTGCCGGTGCACGAGGTGCGGCGCAGGCGTCCCGTCCGACCGCAGCACGCGGTGCCACGGCAGGTCGTGCCCGTCCTCGCCCAGGATCCGCCCGATCAGCCGCGGCGTCGACGCCCCCGCGAGAGCGGCGACGTCGCCGTAGGACGCGACCCGGCCGGCGGGGATCGACGCGATCACCTCGCGGACCCGCTCGTGCAGCTCCTCGTCCACGGCGCCAAGTATGACGGCGTGCCGATGCACACCCGAGCCGGCCGCCGTGGTTCCATCGTCCGGTGGTCACCTCGGCTCCCCGGCTCGTCCGCCGGCCGGTGGCACCCCGACGGCCCTCCCGGTGGGATGCCGCGGCCCAGCGCGTGCTCGACGGCGCCGAAGGATTCGTCCGCGTCCTCGGCGGCCCCGGCACCGGCAAGACCACCCTGCTCACCGAGGTCGCGGCCGACCGGATCCTGCGCGGCGGCGTCGACCCCGAGCAGCTCCTCGTCATCACGGCGAACAGGAAGGCGGCCACCGACGTCCGCGAGGCCATCAGCGCCATCCTGACCCAGGGCGACGACCACGACATCAGAACCATCCGCGAGCCGCTCGTCCGCACCGTCCACTCCTACGCCTTCGCGGTGCTGCGCCTGCACGCCGCCATGCGCGACGTCCCCGGCCCGCGCCTGCTCTCCGGGCCCGAGCAGGACGCCGTCGTCCGGGAGCTGCTCGCCGGCGACGTCGAGGACGAGGCGCACTACTGGCCCGACCGCCTCTGGCCGGCGCTCGGCGTGCCCGGGTTCGGCGAGGAGCTGCGCGACCTCATGCTCCGCGCGGCCGAGCGGGGGCTCGGGCCGGAGGACCTCGTCAAGCTCGGCCGGGACGCCAAGCGCGAGGAGTGGGTCGCCGCCGGCAAGTTCGCCCGGCAGTACGAGCAGGTGACGCTGCTGGCCGGCGCCGCGGACAGCGCGGTCGCCCAGGAGAGCGCGCCCGCGCTCGACGCCGCCGAGCTCGTCGCGAGCGCGCTGCTCGCCTTCGAGACCGACGCCGACCTCCTCGCGGGCGAGCGCGGCCGGGTCCGCTACCTGCTCGTCGACGACGCCCAGCACCTCGACCCGCTGCAGTACCGCCTGCTCGCCCGGCTCGGCTTCGCCGCCAAGGAGTTCGTCCTCGCCGGCGACCCCGACCAGGCCGTCTTCTCCTTCCGCGGCGCCGACCCGCGGCTGCTCGGCGACACCCAGCCCGACGGCGGCACCATCGTCCTGCGCACGTCGCACCGGATGGCGCCCGCGGTCCACCAGGCCGTCGCCCGCCTCGCCGCCCGGCTGCCCGGCGTCGCCCCGCAGCGACCCACCGTCGACCCCGACGAGCCGGCCAGCGCCGACGGCCGGGTCGAGGTCCGCCTGCACGCCACCGACGCCGCCGAGGCCGCCTGGGCCGCCGACCAGCTGCGCCGCGCCCACCTCATCGACGGCGTCCCCTGGTCCAGGATGGCCGTCCTCGTCCGCTCGGCCACCCGCTCGGTCCCGATCCTGCAGCGCGCGCTGGCCTCGGCCGGCGTGCCCGTCACCACCGACGCCGACGAGCTGCCACTGGCCCGCCAGCCCGCCGTCCGCCCGTTCCTCGAGCTGCTGCGCGTCGCGGCCAACCCCTACGTCCTCGACCCCGCCCGCGCGGAGATGCTGCTGTCCTGCCAGTTCGGTGGCGCAGACCCGCTCGCGCTGCGCCGGCTGCGGCGGGGGCTGCGCCGGCTGGAGCTCGCCGCCGGCAACGACCGGTCCAGCGACGAGCTGCTCGTCGAGGTGCTCAACGACGACGACACGCTCGCCGCGCTCGAGGACTCCGAGGCCGCGAGCGTCCGCCGGGTGGCCGGCCTGCTGGCGACCGCCCGGCAGGCCATCGCCGACAACGTCGGCATCGAGCAGGTCCTCTGGCTGGTGTGGCAGCAGAGCGGGCTCGAGGCACGCTGGGTCGCCCAGTCCCAGCGCGGCGGCACCCTCGGCGCGCACGCCGACCGCGACCTCGACGCGATCGTCGGCCTGTTCCACGCGGCGGGCCGCTACGCCGACCGGCTGCCCGGCGCGGGCGTCACGGGGTTCGCCGACTTCCTTGCCGCACAACGGATCGTGGGCGACACGCTCGCGCCGGCCGCGCAGCGCGGCGAGGCCGTGTCGGTCAGCACCGCGCACGCCGCCGTCGGTCGCGAGTGGACGGTCGTGGCCGTGCTCGGCGTGCAGGAGGGCACCTGGCCGGACCTGCGGCTGCGTGGCTCGCTGCTGGGCGTGGAGCGGCTCACCGACCTGCTGTCCGGAGTGGACGGTGCGGGGCTGTCGGCCACGGCGCCGCTGCTGGCCGAGGAACGCAGGCTGCTGCTGGTCGCGGCCAGCCGGGCCCGGCACACGCTGCTGCTGTCCGCGATCCGCGGTGAGGACGAGCAGCCGTCCCGCTTCCTGGCCGAGCTCGCCGGCGGCGACGTCGAGGAGGCCGCCCGCCCCACCGCGCTGGGTGGCCCGCGCCGCGCGCTCGTGCTCGCGGACCTCGTGGGCGAGCTGCGCCGGGCGGTGTGCGACGGCACCGCGCCACCCGAGCGCCGGCAGCGGGCGGCCCGCCAGCTGGCCCGGCTCGCCGAGGCCGGCGTGCCCGGTGCGAGCCCCGAGGTCTGGTACGGCCTGCCCGAGCTGTCGAGCGCGCAGCCGCTGCGGGTCGCCGACGAGCGGGTCGTGGTCTCGCCGTCGACGGTCGAGGTGCTCGCGAGGTGCCCGTTGCGCTGGATGGTCGAGCGGCACGGCGGCCAGGACCCGGCCGAGCTGGCGTCGATCACCGGCGTGCTCGTCCACGCGCTGGCCCAGGCCGCGGCCGACGGCGCCGACGAGGTGGCGCTGCGGGCCGAGCTCGACCGGGCGTGGGACGTCGTGGACGCCGGCGCGCCGTGGTTCTCCCGGCGGGAGCGGGCCCGGGTGCACGCGATGATGGACACGTTCATGGGCTGGCTGCGCGCCACCCGCGGCGAGCTCACCCAGGTCGCCGTCGAGCAGGACTTCGCCGTCGACGTGCCCGGCGCGGACCCCGCGGTGCGCATCCGCGGCCGGGTCGACCGGCTCGAGGCCGACGCCGACGGGCATCCCGTGGTCGTCGACGTGAAGACCGGCCGGGTCCCGGTGAGCGAGGCGGACGCCAAGGAGCACCCGCAGCTCGCCGTCTACCAGCTGGCCGCGGCCTACGGCGCGTTCGTCGGGCTGGGCCTGGACCGCGAGCCCGGCGGCGCGCGGCTGCTGTACGTGTCGAAGGCCAACCGCAAGAAGCTCGCGACCGAGCGCAACCAGGACCCGGTCGGCGAGGACGGCCTCAAGCACTGGACCGGCGTGGTCGCCGACGCCGCCGCGGCGAGCGTCGGCCCCGACTACGTCGCCCGGCAGAACCCCGACTGCCCGCGCTGCCCGGTGCGGTTCAGCTGCCCGATGAACTCCAGCGGCCGCCAGGTGACCGAGTGATCAGCCCGCGCCTGCTGGCCGCCGGGCTCGGCCTGCCGGCGCCGACCGAGGAGCAGGCCGCGGTGATCGCCGCGCCCATCGAGCCGGCGCTGGTCGTGGCCGGTGCGGGCGCGGGCAAGACCGAGACGATGGCCGCGCGGGTGGTCTGGCTGGTGGCCAACGGCCTGGTCACGCCGGACCGGGTGCTGGGCCTCACGTTCACCCGCAAGGCCGCGCGGCAGCTCGCCGACCGGGTGCGGGCGCGGCTGCGGCGCCTGGCCGGGTCCGGGCTGCTGGAACGGATCGACCCGAGCGGCGAGCGGCTCGCCGCCGTGTACGCCGGCGAGCCGACCGTGCTCACCTACCACGCCTACGCCGGCCGGCTGGTGGCCGAGCACGGGCTGCGGCTGCCGGTCGAGCCCGGCGCGCGGCTGCTCACCGAGACCGCGTGCTGGCAGCTCGCGCACCGCGTCGTCGCCACCTGGACCCAGGACCTGGAGACCGACCGGGTGCCGGTCACCGTCACCCGCTACCTGCTGGAGCTGTCCGGCGAGCTCGCCGAGCACCTGGTCGACGAGGAGGCGCTGGCCCGCTACTCCGCGGAGGTCTGCGCGGCCATCGAGGACGCGCCGCGCGGGCCCCGGCAGCGCGCCGAGCTGTCCCAGGACCTGCGCGAGGTCGTTGCCACCCAACGGTTCCGGCTCGCGCTGCTGCCGCTCGTGCGGGCGTACGCGGAGCGCAAGCGGCGCGAGGGCGCGCTGGACTTCGCCGAGCAGATGGCCCTGGCCGCGCGGCTGGCCAGCACGCAGCCGGAGGTCGTGCGCGGCGAGCGGGAGCGCTACGGCGCGACGCTGCTGGACGAGTACCAGGACACCGGTCACTCGCAGCGGATCCTGCTGCGGTCGCTGTTCGGCGGGGTCGACGGCGAGCCGATGCCGGTCACCGCGGTGGGCGATCCCGTGCAGGCCATCTACGGCTGGCGCGGCGCGAGCGCGGCCAACCTGCCCCGGTTCGCGACGGACTTTCCCAAGCAGGGCAGGAAACCGGCCACCCGCTACGGGCTGCTGACGAGCTTCCGCAACCCGCCCGAGGTGCTGGCGCTGGCCAACGCGGTGTCCGCGCCGCTGCGGGCCGCGGGCCTGGACGTCGACGAGCTGCGCGCGCCCGCCGGGGCCGGGCCGGCCGATGTCCGATGTGGACTGTTCGCCGACGTCGAGGCCGAGGTCGAGTGGCTCGCCGACGCCGTCGCCGAACGCTGGCGGTCCACAGTGGACGAGACGGGCCGGCCGCCGACCGCGGCGGTGCTGGTGCGCAGGCGGGCGGACATGACCGACCTCGCCTCGGCGCTGCGGGCCCGCGGCCTGCCGGTGGAGGTCGTCGGCATCGGCGGGCTGCTGGACGAGCCGGAGGTGCGGGACCTGGTCTCGGCGCTGCGCGTGCTGATCGACCCGCTGGCCGGCACGGCGGCGGCGCGGGTGCTCACCGGCGCGCGGTGGCGGCTGGGCGCGGCGGACCTGGCGGCGCTGTGGCGGCGCGCGGCCGAGCTCGGCCGGTCCTACCAGGCCTCGGAAGGCGTGGGCGCGCTCGTCGACACGGTGCCGGGGGAGGGCACGGAGCAGGCCGGCCTGGTCGACGCGATCGACGACCCGGGTGACGCGGAGGCGTACTCGCACGAGGGCTACCGCCGGATCCGCACGCTGGGCGGGGAGCTGCGCGGGCTGCGGCGGCGGTTGGACCAGCCGCTGCCGGAGCTGGTGGCCGACGTGGAGCGGGCGATGCTGCTCGACGTCGAGGCGAAGGCCCGGCCGGGTGGGGCGGGCCGGGCGCACCTGAACAAGTTCGCCGACGTCGTGTCGGACTACGCGCAGACGAGCCCGTCGGCAAGCCTGCCGGCGCTGCTGGACTACCTCGCCGCGGCCGAGGCGGCGGAGGACGGGCTGGAGCCGGGCGAGGTCGAGGTCGCCGAGGACCGCGTGCAGATCCTCACGGTGCACTCGGCGAAGGGCCTGGAGTGGCAGATCGTCGCGGTGCCGCACCTGGTGAACGACGTGTTCCCGAGCCGGAAGCGGACCTCGTGCTGGCTGCGGGCGGTCACCGAGCTGCCGGCCCCGCTGCGGGGCGACGCCGCCGACCTGCCGTCGCTGTCGCTGGCCGGCGCGGCCAACCGCAAGGAGGTCGAGCAGGAGCTCACCCGGCACGCCGAGGCCTTCGCCGAGCGGGACCTGGTCGAGGAGCGCCGGCTCTGCTACGTGGCGCTCACCCGCTCCGAGCGCACGCTGCTCGTGTCCGCGCACTGGTGGGGCCGGACGGGGTCGAAGCCGAAGGGCCCGTCGGACTTCTTCACCTCGGTCGTCTCCGCCGTGTCCACAATGGACGAACGGGTGGCGTCGGTCGGGCACTGGGCCGAGCCGCCGCCGGAGGACGAGGAGAACCCGCTGGCCAACGCGGACCGCACGGCGGTGTGGCCGGCGGACCCGCTGTCGCTGGGCCGCGCGGACGTCCGCGAGGGTGCCGCGCTGGTCCGCGCCGAGCAGGAGGCGCTGCGCGGCGGCGCCGGCCAGCTGCTGCTGGAGGACGACCCCGAGGGCTGGCTGGCCGACACGGACGTGCTGCTGGCCGAGCGCGCCACCGCCGCGGCCCGCCGCGAGCAGGTGTCGCTGCCGCCGTCGATGTCGGTGAGCCAGCTGGTCGAGCTGGCCGCCGACCCCGCCGCGCTGGCCCGCCGGCTGCGCCGCCCGCTGCCGTTCCCGCCGAACCCGGTCGCGCGCCGGGGCACCGCTTTCCACGCCTGGCTGGAGAAGCGCTTCGGCTCGCGTGCGCTGCTGGACCTCGACGAGCTGCCCGGCTCGGCCGACGCCGACGCGGCCCCCGACGCGGACCTGGAGGCGTTGAAGGAGGCGTTCCTGTCCTCGTCCTGGGCCGACCGCGTCCCGCACGAGGTCGAGGTCCCGTTCAGCTGCGACGTCGCCGGGATCTCCTTGCGGGGCCGGATGGACGCGGTCTTCGCCGACCCGGACGGCGGCTGGACGGTGATCGACTGGAAGACCGGTGCCCTGCCGCGCGAAGAGGACCTGCCCGCGCTGACCGTGCAGCTGGCCGCGTACCGGCTCGCGTGGGCGAGCCTGTCCGCGGTGCCGGTCTCGCGGGTGCGCGCGGCGTTCCACCACATCCGCCAGGACCGCACCCTGAGCCCGGCCAACCTGATCGACGCCGACGGGCTGCGCAACCTCATCGGCGCGGTGCCGACCTCGTGACCGGCCAGCCGATCCAGCCGCTCTCGCCCGTGGAGCAACACGTCCTGGACCAGCTGCGCGAGCGCCTGGCGTTCCACGGCGTGCTGCCGGTCGAGTACGGCATCCTCGAGCCGAAGCCGGACGCCCTTGTCCTCGAACGGGTCCCGGGCGGCTGGCACATCCAGTTCTGGGACGCGAACCGGGGCCCCAGCGGCCACCCGACGGTCTTCCCCCGCGTGCTCGACGCCGCCCAGATCCTTCTGGCCATGCTCCTGTGGGGCACCGACATGGACGACGCCCGCGCCCGCCACCGCGCCGGCCGCGACAACCCGGCCTGACCCCGCCGAAGGTCTTGCCGCGCCGTGCACTTCCGGTTCCCCGGCGTGCACAACCGCTCGGCGACCGGGCCCGGCGATGCGACGTTCCTCCGCGAGGGCAACCCGAAGCGAGGAGGACGACATGGGGATACGCAAGGTACTGACCGGGCTCGCGGCCGCCGTCGCGGTGGCGACGGGGCTCGTGCTGGCGACGCCGGGGCAGGACGCGGACGCCAGCGGCAAGGAGCTCACGCACAGCCAGGCCGCCGCGAAGCTGCGTGCCGCCAACATCAGCTGGACCTCCAGCGGCGGCTGCAGCGACCGCAACAAGCCGAACTGCACCTCGTTCACCGGCATCAAGTCCGGCACGATCAGCGGGATCATCGCGTTCAAGAAGTCCAGCAGGTGCAAGGTGACCATCACCGGCGGCACCGAGACCGGCCACGCCTCGGGCACCTACAGCCACCGGAACGGCTACAAGGTCGACATCGCCAGGACCACCTGCGCCACCAACTACGTCAAGCGCAACTTCACGTCCATCGGCGGCGGCAAGTGGCGCTCGTCGGCCGGCAACGTCTACTACGACGAGAGCAACCACTGGGACATCACGTACTACTGAGCAACCAACCGTGTGGGGGTCGCCGGACACCGGCGGCCCCCACGTTAGTCTGCGCCCGTGACCAGCCCTGACGAGCCCGGGCACCGCCTGTCGCGCAAGCTGCGTGCGCGCCTGGCCGTCGACCGGCTGACCGATCGACCGGACCACTCGCTGGTCGGCGTCATCCGCATGCCGGAGAGCTCGGTCAGCCCGATGGCCTCGATCGTGCGCCGGGTCATCTGGGCGTTCGTCGCGCTGCTCGCGGCCGTGCTGCTGGTCTACCTCGACCGCGACGGCTACCGCGACACCAACGGCGACGGGCTGTCGCTGCTGGACTGCTTCTACTACGCGACCGTGTCGCTGTCGACCACCGGATACGGTGACATCACCCCGGTCAGCGAGACCGCTCGGCTGGTCAACATCCTGGTGATCACCCCGCTGCGGGTGCTCTTCCTGATCGTCCTGGTCGGTACCACGCTCGCGGTCCTCACCGAGCGCTCCCGTCAGGCTTTCAAGCTGCAACGATGGAGGTCGAAGGTGCGCGATCACGTGGTGGTCGTCGGGTACGGCACCAAGGGGCGCTCGGCGGTCAGCTCGGTGCTATCCGACGGCGTCGAGGCCGAGCGCATCGTGGTGGTGGACACCGACCAGTCGATGCTGGACGCCGCCTCCGCGCTCGGCCTCGTCACCGTGCACGGCTCGGGCACCCGCTCGGACGTCCTGCGCGTCGCCGGCGTGCCACGCGCCAGGGCGGTGGTCGTGGCCGCGAACCGGGACGACTCGGCGGTGCTCGTCACCCTCACCGCGCGCGAGCTGGCCCCCAAGGCGCAGATCGTCGCGGCCGTGCGGGAGGCGGAGAACGTCCACCTGCTCCGCCAGTCCGGCGCCAACCAGGTCGTGGTCTCCAGCGAGACGGCCGGCCGGCTGCTCGGCATGGCCACCCACACGCCCAGCGTCGTCGACATGGTCGAGGACCTGATCACGCCCGAGTCCGGCCTGGCGATCGCCGAGCGGGACGTCGAGCCCGGCGAGATCGGCGGGTCGCCGCGCCACCTGTCCGACATAGTGTTGGGCGTCGTCCGCAACGGGACACTCTTCCGAGTGGATCACCCGGAGGCGGACGCCATCGAGCCTGGTGATCGGTTGCTCTACGTCAAGAAGGTCACTCCGGCGAGCGACACCGACTGAGGTACTCACCCTCGATGGCATCTGCGACCATCGTCGGGTGCGGATCGCGGGCTGGCAGGTACCACCCGGTTACTTGCGTTGGGCGGCGGCGGGCCTGGGGCTGTTCGTGCTGAGCGTCCTCGTCGCGGTCGTCGTGAGCGCGCTCGGCCTGCTCGGCTTCTCCTCGGCGGCCGAGGACGGGGGCACCCGGGTGGCCGCCACGGTCACCGCGGGCGCGCCGTGCAGCAAGGCGGGCGCCACCGAGACGGTCACGTTCAAGATCAACGGCGCCGAGCGCCGGGCCCGCTTCGACGGCTGCGGCCACACGAAGGGCGAGCCGGTCGAGATCCTCGTGCCCCCCGGCCCACCCCGCGACGACCTGGTGGTCCACTCCGCCGCCGCGGCCGTCGGCGACAGCGCGCCGGGGGAGGGGCTGGGCCTGGTGTTCGTGGTCGCGAGCGGTCTCGCGGGGGCGGGCTACGCGTTCCTCATCCGCCGCGGCCCGCGCGGCACGGCCCTGCCGCCCGCCCTGCGCCTGGTGGCCTGAGCCTGCCTAAGCCACGTCCGCCGGGGGCGAGAGCCACGTGTTGCACTGGAACGTCCGGTTCTTCTGCGCGCCCTGCTCCCACCACCCCGACGTGTGCGCGTCCGTCCCGTGGTCGCGGGGCACGCCCGCCTGGTGGTCGCCGCGGTCCTGGGTCGTCCGGGCCTCGTTGAGGATGTTGTCGTCGACCGAGCCGCGGGAGTAGGTCCCCGCGAGGAACATGCCCGAGAAGCACTGCGCCTGCAGCTCCAGCCGCCGGGACAGCTCCAGCCCCGCCTCCGAGTCCACGCCCGCGTCGTAGCGTGCCTGGGCGTAGGCGTCCATGACCCCGCTCAGCGCCTGCACGTGGTGGCCGTACTCGTGGGCCAGCAACGCGAGGTACACCCCGGGGTGCGCGCCGTACGTCTCGCTCTGCAGCCCCGAGAACGGCATGTACAGCGTGTTGTTCTCCGCGCAGTAGAACGCCGCCGCCCGGCCGCCGGACACCGAGCCGCACGGGCTCGACCACTCGGTGCCCTCGGGGAACTCGATCTTCGGCGGGAAGAACGGCAGCCCGGCCCGCTGCATCACCGGTCCCCACGCCGCGTCCAGGCACGGGATCGCGCTCGTGAAGAACGCCGCCGCGCCCTGCGGGTCGGTCGTCCAGCGCACCAGGTTGCAGGTCACCGCGGGCGTGCCGTTGTCGGCGGCGAACAGCGGGTTGTCGCCGAGCGTGTACACCGGCTGCGGACCCGCCGGGGTGGTCTCGGTCGGCGTGTCCTGGGTGGTGGTGCCGACCGTGTCGCTGGTGGTGGTCGTCGTTGTCGCGTCGGTGGTCGTGGTCGTGGTCTCGGTGGTGGTGCTCGACTCGTTGCCGCTGGTCGTCGCGGGCGCGTCGTAGCCGGTGTCGGCCACGTGGTCGCCGCTTTTGTTCAGCGCGAGGAACCCGATCAGGCCGGCGCTGACGACGAGCACGGCGACCAGGATCGTCGCCACCAGCGGGCCGGTGTTGGACTTCGGCCGCGGGCGCGGCATCCCCGGATGGCCGGGATAGCCCTGCAGCCACGGCGGCGCCGTCGAGCCGGGCGGCGGGACGCCCTGGCCGGGTGGGGGAAAGCCGGGCGGAAACGTTTGCGGGCCGGGGAATCGCCCACCCGGCGGCGGCCCGAACCCACCGGGGCCGGGAGGCGGGAACGGCGGTCGGGGCGGCCCACCGGGCGGCCCGGCCTGATACGGACCGGTCTGGCCGGTCGGCCCGGCTTGGTATGGCCCGGTCTGGCCGGGTGGCCCTGCTTGGTAGGGCCCGGTCTGGCCGGGTGGCCGCTGGTACGGCCCGGTCGGCGGCCCGCCCTGGTACGGCGGCGTGGGAGAGGGCGCGGCCGGCGGCGGGCCCGCGTGCCGACCCGGCCGGTACCCCGGGGCCGGTCGCGGCGGAAGGGGGCGCGCCTGCGGCGGTGGCAGCGGCCCGGTCGGCCGCCACGGACCCGGTGGTGGCTGAGTCATCCCCGCTTGTCCCCCCACAATCCGATCACCCGGCAGATCACCCCGGCCCGATCTTGCCGGACAGGCGGTGAGCATATGGGCACTGCACTATCCTCCGCAGGCGTGTTGGCGAACTGGGGGGCCGCGCTCGCGGCGGCAGCAGCGGTGTCCGGCGCCGCGATGTTGGGATCGGCGCAACCGACGGGACCGTCGATCCCTCCGCCACCGCCCGGCGGACCCACGCTCGAGTTCCCCGTGCCGACCGGTCCGTCGATCTCGTTCGACCCCACGAGGCCGAGCACCCCGCCGACCGGCCCGCGGCCCGTGCCGCTGCTCCCGCAGAGCGTCAACATCGCGCTGAAGGTCGAGCACGACGGCCGGCTGTCGGTCACCGAGCAGGTGTTCGTCCAGGCCCGCAAGACCATGACCCGCCACCAGCCGCTGCGCATCCAGGCCGGCGACGACACGGACCGGGTGTTCACCGTCCGGGACGTGAAGCTCGCCGGCAACGGCAGCACCGAGATCACCGGCGACGAGTTCGTCATGCGGCTCGGCGGGGGCGCCACCACGGTCACCTACACCGTCGACGGCGCGGTCGTCGACGCCGGCGACCACCAGGAGGTCCGCTGGCAGGTGGCCGGCGGCTGGGACGTCAACGTCCGCCTGCTGCGCGCGAGCTTCGTCGCGCCCGAGCTGCCCAGCCAGATCGTCTGCCTGGCCGGCCGGCGCGGCTCGGAGGCACCCTGCTCGTCCGCGCTCACCGACCACGGCCAGGTCCTGCGGGTCGTCCAGGAGGACCTGGCGGCCGGCGAGCGGGTCGACCTCGCGGTCACGCTGCCCAGCGGCGCGGTCGGCGGCAACGCCAGGTTCGACGACGTCACGACGAGCGCGTTCGCCCTCACCCCGGTCAGCGGGCTCGGCCTCGGCGTGCTGGCGCTGGTGCTGGTCGGCGGGTTCGTGCTGCTGTGGCTGGCCCGCGGCCGGGACGCCCGCGCGCTCGCCGCCGACGTCGGCCCGGTCGAGCTGCTGGTCACCGACGGCGGCCGGGTCGCGTTCGCCTCGCCGGACGGCGTGCTGCCCGGCGAGGTCGGCACGGTCGTCGACGAGCACGTGGACGTCGCCGACGTCACCGCCACCGTCGTCGACCTCGCGGTACGCAACTACCTCTCGGTCCGGCGCGCCGGGGACGACTGGCTGCTGCTGCGCCGCAACCCGCCGGACGACGCGCTCACCGGCCACGAGCGCGCGGTGTGGAACGCGCTCCTCGGGGACGCGAGCGAGGTGTCGCTGGCCCAGCTGCGCGGCCGCCGGCTCGACCTGTCCGGGGTTCGCGACGAGCTCTACGCCGGGGTGGTGCGGCACGAGTGGTTCGCCCGCAGGCCCGACCACGAGCGGACCCGCTGGATGCTCGCCGGCGTGCTCGTCGCGGTCCTCGGCGTCGCGGCCACCGTCGTGCTCGCGCTGACGATCGGGCACGCGCTGCTCGGCGTCGCGGTCGTGATCGGCGGGCTGGGCCTCGCGCTCGGCGCCCGGTTCATGCCGGCGCGGACCAAGCGCGGCAGCGTGCTGGTGCAGCAGGTGCGCGGGCTGCTCGGCTACCTGCGCGGCACCGACGCGTCGGAGGTGCCGGCCGCGGACCGGGAGATGGTGCTGTCCCGGTCGCTGCCCTACGCGGTGGTGCTCGGCGAGACCGATGGCTGGCTAGCCCGGTTCGCCGACCTCGACACGGCGGCCGACGGCACCGCGGGCATCTACTGGTTCGAGGGCGAGAACATCGTCGCCGACTTCCCCGTGTTCCTCCGCGAGCTGGACGCGGTGCTCACCGCATCGGGGCAGCTTCGCTGAACGACCGCCGATTGTCGGTGGGCTTCGGTACGTTCGGCGCAACACCCGGATGGACCGATGTGCGGAGGAACGGTGTCGAGCGCGGAGGACTGGCTGCGGCAGGCTGAGGAGCAGAGCGAGCGGCGGCTCCTCAGGCAGATCTCCAAGACGCCGCAGTGGTTGGTGCGGGCGCTTAAGGAGATCCAGACGGCCGTCAACCAGCGCAACGGCCACAACCGGGACGCGATGGATCGCGGGTTCGCCTGATGACCGAGATTCCGCACGAGGTGCCGGGCGTCGCGGAGGCCAGGCTCGTCGGCTCGCTCGCCTCGTCCTGGTTGCGCGGCGACGTCATCCAGGTGCTGGCGTCGGCCGGCGAGCTCGACCGTGAGCGCTACAAGGTGCGCGGCCTCGACGAGGACGGCCACCCCACGGGCGCGTTCGAGCGGGGTGCGGGCGCGGTCATCGACGCCTTCGTGGGCGGGGGCACCGCCGGCGAGTACATCGCGGTCCGCGGCGACCATCCCCAGTGCGCGGCGGTCGGGTTCTATCGAGGCCTGCGGCACGAGCACGCGTGGCTGGTCATCACCTCGCACCGGGTTGCCGTGCTGCGCCTACGCGA
Organism: Actinophytocola sp.; assembly: GCF_036402745.1. Lineage (GTDB taxonomy): Bacteria > Actinomycetota > Actinomycetes > Mycobacteriales > Pseudonocardiaceae > Actinophytocola. The sequence goes on from NZ_DASWSJ010000135.1 coordinate 32,405, forward strand.
CCGCGCCGCGGGCCAGGACGCGGAGGACCACCTGGCGGAGGCCAAACGCGAGGGGTCGATCGGCGGCGCGCTGCGCGGGCTGGGCAAGTTCGTGAAGGCCTCGGCCACGGAGTTCGCCAAGAGCATGCGCCGCCCACCCCTACACGAACGTCCAGGCGACGCGGAGCTGGTCTGCGAGTTCGAGGCCCCCCGCCAGGCCCTGGCCGGCGTGGAGAAGTGGAAGCAGCCCTTGGTCCCCCAGTTCCGCGGCGGCCCGAGATTCCTCCAGATCCACTTCACCGACGGCTCCTGGGCCCGCCTGAAAACGGACGAAGCAGGCCAACAAGCCCTAACCGGCTCCTCCGAGTGACCTCACCCCGCCCTGCCGCCACCTCTGCTCGCCCGACGCGCCGAATCCGTGGTCTGGCAACAGAATCCGTGGTCCGGCAACAACTGACCCCGGAGTGGGTGGGGGCTGCCCTACCGGAGTTCTGCTCGCGCGCGCGAGCGCCGCCCGCGCACGGGAGCCAAACGTACGGTGTTCGGCCCACCGCGCGGCCGCCCTCGGCCGCCGACCAACACGCCACCGAGGGAAGCCACAACGCCGTTCACCCGAGGCGGTGATCCACTCGCCGGGCTGGCCGCCGATCGTCGGCGTTGACACGTAGGCTGCGGATATGCCAGCAACCGAGCTGAACAGGTTCACGCTGCCCAACGGTCTGCGTGTGGTCCTCGCGCCGGATCCGACCTCTCCGGTCGTCGGCGTGAGCGTGCACTACGACGTGGGGTTCCGGTCCGAGCCGGAGGGCCGCACGGGCTTCGCGCACCTGTTCGAGCACCTCATGTTCCAGGGCAGCGAGAGCCTGGAGAAGCTCGCGCACTTCCGGCACGTGCAGTCCTCCGGCGGCACCTTCAACGGGTCCACCCATCCGGACTACACCGACTACTTCATGGTGCTGCCCTCCGCCGGCCTCGAGCGCGCGCTCTTCCTCGAGGCCGACCGGATGCGGGCGCCCAAGCTCACCGACGAGAACCTGCGCAACCAGGTCGACGTGGTGAAGGAAGAGATCCGGCTCAACGTGCTCAACCGGCCCTACGGCGGGTTCCCCTGGATCCTCCTGCCCCCGGTCCTCTACCAGACCTTTCCCAACGCGCACAACGGCTACGGCGACTTCACCGAGCTCGAGCAGGCCACCCTCGAGGACTGCGCGCAGTTCTTCGACACCTACTACGCGCCGGCCAACGCCGTGCTCACCGTCGCCGGCGACATCGGCGTCGAGCGCGCCAGGGAGCTGATCGACAAGCACTTCGGCGACGTCCCGGCCCGCCCGGCGCCCCAGCGGCCCTCGTTCGCCGAGCCGCCGCCCGCCGGCGAGCTGCGCGGCGAGCACGTCGACCCGCACGCGCCGCTGCCCGCGCTCGCGCTCGGCTACCGGATGCCCGACCCCGTCAACGAGCTCGACGGCTACCTCGCCAACCTGGTCCTCGCCGCCGTGCTCTCCGAGGGCGACGGCTCCCGGCTCCAGCAGCGCCTGGTCCACCGCGAGCCGCTGGTCACCGACGTCAACGCCGCCTGCGGGCTGTTCGGCCCGTTCGAGGCGCGCGACCCGGACACGTTCATCGTCACCGCCGTGCACTCGCCCGACGTCGCCCAGGCCCGGGTGCTCGCCGCCGTGGACGAGGAGCTCGACAAGCTCGCGGCCACGCCGCCCACCGACCAGGAGCTCGCCAAGGTCACCGCCCGCTGGGTGGCCGGCCTGCACCGCGAGCACGACCGGCTGATCTCGCGCACCCTCGCGTTCGGCTCGCTCGAGCTGCTCTACAACGACCCCGGCCTCGTCCACACGCTGCCCGACCGCATCTCCGCGGTCACCCCGGACGCCGTCGCCGCGGCGGCCAAGGCGTTGCGCCCCGACTCGCGTGCGGTCCTCACCGTCACGCCCGCAGGAGGAGACCAGTGACCACGTTCCGCACGGCCGCCGAGATCGGCCACACCGAGCTCGGACCGCGGCCGCTGCCCGCGCTCGCCGTGCAGCGCGCGGCCACCGGTCTGTCCTCAGTGGACACCGTGCTGGACAACGGCCTGCGGGTCGTCGCGGTCCACGCGCCCACCGTCCCGACGGTCGAGCTGCGGCTGCGCATCCCGTTCGCCGGCACCGATCCGCTGCACGCGGCACGCGCCGAGGTACTCGCCGCCACCATCCTCACCGGCACCGACCGCCGCGACCGGGTCGCCATCGACACCGACCTCGCGCTCGTCGGCGGCGAGCTCGACGCCGGCGTCGACCCCGAGCGGCTCAGCATCAGCGGCAACGCGCTGGCCAGCGGCTTCGACACGCTGCTCGACGTGCTCGCCGACGCGCTCACCGGCGCCGTCCACCGCGACGACGAGGTCGGCCGCGAGCGCGACCGGCTCGTCGAGCGCATCGCGGTCGCCCGGTCCCAGCCCAGCGTCATCGCGCGCGAGGCGCTGCAGCGGCACCGCTACGGCGACCACCCGTACACCCGCGAGATGCCCGAGGCCGGCGACGTGGCCACGGTCACCCCCGAGCAGGTGCGCGCGCTGCACACCGCCGGCGTCCTGCCGCGCGGCTCGGTGCTGGTGCTGGTCGGCGACGTCACGCCGGACGACGCGGTCACCCGGATCGGCCGGGCGCTGTCCGGCTGGTCCGCCGACCGCGCGGCCGCCGAGCTGCCCGACCTGCCGGAGATCACCGCCGGCGACCTGCTGTTCGTGCCGCGGCCGGGGGCGGTGCAGTCGCAGCTGCGGCTCACCGCGCAGGCCATCGTGCGCACCGACCCGCAGTATCCGGCGCTGCAGCTGGCCAACCTCGTGTTCGGCGGCTTCTTCTCCTCGCGCCTGGTCGAGAACATCCGTGAGGACAAGGGCTACACCTACCACGCGCGGTCGTCCGTGGAGTTCACGCCGAGCGGCGCCACGCTGCTGGTCGAGACCGACACGGCCAGCGACGTCACCGCGCCCGCGCTGCTCGAGATGCGCTACGAGCTGGCCCGGCTCGGCCTCGTGCCGCCCACGGAGTCCGAAGTGGACACCGTGCGGCAGTACGCGATCGGGTCGCTGCTCATCTCCACCGCGTCGCAGGGCGGGCTCGCCTCGCAGCTCGCCGCGCTGGCCGAGCTCGGGCTGGGTGTCGACTGGCTCGTCGACCACCCGGGGCGGCTCGCGGCGGTCAGCGCCGAGCAGATCGCGGAGGCGGCGCTGGAGTTCTTCGCGCCCACCCGCTACACCGGTGTCGTCGTCGGCGATGCCGCGCAGCTGCGCCTGCTGCAGTCGTTGGGCGGCGTCGTCACCGCATGAGCACCCCGTTCCAGCTCGCGGAGCTGCCCAGCCTGTCGCGGTCCACAGTGGACCGCAACGAGCTGGTGCGCACCGACCCGGCCCGGCTGGCCAAGCTGTGGGCCACCGGCCGGGTCATCCTGCTGGACGAGAAGGGCCGCACCCCGGTCGGCGCGGGCGCCACCACGCTCGCCACCCGGCCGGCGGTGCGGATCGCCGACGAGCGCCCGCCGGACGCGCTGCTGCTCGGCGAGCACGACGGGGTCGGCTACTGGGCGGTGCAGCGGGCCGAGCAGCTGCGTGAGGGTGTGGCGTCGCCGGACAACGCGTGGGGCCTGTGGACCGGTGCCGCCTCCGAGGACGGCGAGCAGTGGCACGACCTGCGCACGGTCGGTGCGCTGCTGGACGACACGTCGGCGGGCCTGTACACCACCGCGGTCGGGCTCACCGGCTGGCACGCGCGGGCCGGCTTCTGCGCCAAGTGCGGCGCGCCCACCGAGCGGGTCAACGCGGGATGGGCGACCCACTGCACGGGGTGCGGGCGCGAGGAGTACCCGCGCACCGACCCGGCGGTCATCTGCCTCGTGCACGACGACGTCGGCGTCAACGGCGCCAGTGTCGTGTTGGCCCGGCAGCCGATCTGGCCCCCGGAGCGCTACTCGGTCCTGGCGGGCTTCGTCGAGGCCGGCGAGTCGCTGGAGGCGTGCGTGGCGCGCGAGATCGCCGAGGAGGTCGGCGTCTCGGTCACCGGCATCCGGTATCTCGGCAGCCAGCCGTGGCCGTTCCCCCGCTCGATCATGGTCGGCTTCACGGCGCTCGCCCCACGAGGCGCCGAGCTCCGCCCCGCCGACGGCGAGATAGAGGAGGCCCGCTGGGTCTCCCGCACAGAGCTGCGAAAGGCCCTGGCCGCCGGCGGCGACATCGAGGGCCTCAAGCTCCCCGGCCCGACCTCGATCGCCCGCCTGATGCTGTCCGCCTGGGCTGCCGCCTAAGGCCTGTCTCGTAGATCATCGGGTGAAGTCCTGCGCCGACCACCGGAACCTCAGGGGACCGTGACGGCACCCAGCCACCCTCCACCTCGATACCCGCACCATTCGCCGGGACGCAACGCACACTTTTAATCCCGGGGAGGCGGACTAGCCCGGGCCCACGGCCGCCGAGGAACGGTGGGCGGCCGGGGATCGGCGCCTGTGTGCGGGTCGTGTGGCCGGTGGCGCTACCGTGTCGACCTCGGTGGCCCGGCAACCGGCCGGGCGGTGGGGGTGACGGACGTGGTGAGCGTGGCGCGTGCGGTCGGGCTGCTGCTCGGCGTCGCCGCGGATGGGGCGTTCGGGGATCCGCGGCGGGGGCATCCGGTGGCGGGCTTCGGGAAGGTCGCCGAGCGGGTCGAGCGGGTCCTCTACCGCGACCACAAGCTGCCCGGCATCGTGCACGCGGCCGTGCTCAGCGGAGGCGCCGTCGCGATCGGGGTGCTCGCGGAGCGCGCCGGCCGGGGCCGGCCGGTCGTCCAGGCGGCCACCACCGCGGCGGCGACGTGGCTCGTGCTCGGCGGCCGGTCGCTGGCCGTGCAGGGCGCGGCGATCGGCCGCGAGCTCGACGCCGGCGAGTTGCCCGCCGCCCGCGAACGCCTGCCCTACCTGTGCGGCCGCGACCCGGAGAAGCTGGACGCCGACGGCCTGGCCCGCGCGGCCGTCGAGTCGGTCGCGGAGAACACGTCGGACGCGGTCGTGGCGCCGCTGCTGTGGGGTGCGGTCGCGGGGGTGCCGGGGCTGCTCGGCTACCGCGCGGTCAACACGCTGGACGCGATGGTCGGCTACCGGTCGCCGCGCTACCGGCGGTTCGGCTGGGCGTCGGCCCGGCTCGACGACGTCGTGAACCTGCTGCCGGCCCGGCTCGCGGCGGCGCTGACCGTCGTCGGCGCCCCGGTGGTCGGCGGCTCCTGGCGCGGTGCGTGGCAGACCTGGCACCGCGACGCGGCCGCCCATCCCAGCCCGAACGCCGGCCGGGTGGAGGCGGCCTTCGCCGGCGCGCTGGAGGTGAGGCTCGGCGGCCGGACGGTGTACGCGCACGGCGTCGAGGAACGCCCGGTGATGGGGGAGGGGCGCATGCCCGACTCCGGCCACGTGACGCGCGCGGTGGAGCTGTCCCGGGTGGTGGGCGGCCTGACGGCCGTGCTCACCGCCCTGATCGCGCTGCTCCGCTCCCGCCGCTGACGGCCGCCCGCTGACCGGGCGTGGCCTCCGGCCCCCGAGATCCAGCCTACTGAGGCACACCGACCATTTATGGGCGCGGCCGAGCGAGCCTGTGGACAACCGCCGGAATCGGGCGGGGCGTGGCCTCCGGCCCCCCAGAATCCAGCTTACCGACGGGCACCGACACTTTCGGGCCGCCGATGTTGGGCCTGTGGACAAGCGCGCGCCAGAACGGGACTGTCCACAGCCGACTCGACGACGCCCGGAAATGTCGGTGTCCACCCGTAGAATTGATACCGGGGGCCGGAGGCCACGCGAGGTGCCGGCGGCGACGCGTGTCGCGGAGGACGACCCCGCCAGCGCGACCAGAGCTAAGCCGACGCGGCCCGCTCCCGGGCCTCCTCCTCGGCGATCTGCCGGGCCACCGACACCCGGCGCGGCCGTTCCGGCGCCGGTGTCGCCAGCACGCCGCCCGGCCGGATCTCCCGCCACGTGAAGTACAGCCACGCCAGCAGCGCCATCACGCCGAACGTGATCCACTGCAGCGCATACGACAGGAACGGCCCCGCGTCGAGCTCCGGCAGCGGCAGCGCCGCCAGCACCCCGGGACTGCCGTCCGTGAGCTGCACGTAGCCCGGCCGGATCGTCAAACCGGTCACCTTCGCCACGGCTCGTGAGTCGACCGCGTACACCTGCTGGTGCCCGTTGTCGCCGGGAAGCGCCGCCCGCGCGCGCGGGTCGCGCTCGTCCACCCGGATCCGCGCGGTCAGCTCCCGCGTGCCCGACGGTGGCGCCGGATAGCCGGGGACCGCGCTCTCCTTGGGCCGGAGATAACCGCGGTCGACCAGGACCACCGCGCCGTCGGCGAGCCGGAACGGGGTGAGCACCTCGAACGCCGGCTGCCCTTGCACCGTCCGTAGCCGCGCCACGACCTCGTGGTCGGCGAGGTAGCTGCCGGTGAGCGTGACGGTCCGCCACTCGGTGTCCGGCCCGGGCGGTTCGCCGGCCGGCAGCAGGGCCTCGATCGGCACCTCGGCGGCGGTGAACGACCGGTTGATCGCGTCGTTGGTGGCCTTGCGCTCCGCGTGCCGGCTGAACTGCCACGGCGCGAGCACCACGAAGCACGCGGCGGCGAAGATCAGCACCGCCAACGTCAACGCCAGCCATCCGGGCCGGAGCAGGAACCGCAACCGCACCCCACCACGGTAAGCCAGCGTCATCCGCGCAGTGCCGCCCGGGCGGCCGACGCGGCCTGGCTCGGGTAGCCGCCGCCGAACAGGACCGTGTGGACCAGCAGCGGGAACAGCTGGTGCAGCCCGACCCGCCCGCGCCAGCCGTCGGCCAGCGGCGCGGTCTCGTCGTAGGCCGCGACGATCCGGTCGAGCCGCGCGCAGCCGAACAGGTGCAGCATCGCGAGGTCGGTCTCCCGGTGCCCGCCGTGCGCCGCCGGGTCGATGAGCCACCCGCGGCCGTCGGCGGACCACTGGACGTTGCCGCTCCACAGGTCCCCGTGCAGCCGCGCGGGCGGCTCGGCGGGCCCGGCCAGCGACTCGATCCGCTCGCACACCGTCTCGATCGCCCGCGCGTCGCCGCCCGCGAGCACGCTCTGGTCGACGGCGCCGCGCAGGTACGGCCGCACCCGGTGCTCGGCGTACCAGGCCGGCCACGCGTCACCGGTGACGTTGCGCATCGGCGCGAGGCCGATCCACGCGTCGGCCGGCCCGTCCGGCGGCGGCGACCCGAACGCCGGCGCGCCGGCCGCGTGCAGCCGGGCCAGCCCGCGCCCGAACCCCTCGGCGGCCCCGGCCGACGCCGCGCCCGGCACGACGAGGTCCACCACCAGCCACTCGTCGTCGTGGCCCAGCACCTCCGGCAGCGGGACCGCCGCGGGCTCGGCGAGCCAGCGCAGGCCGGCGACCTCGGCCCGCAACGCGGTCACCTGGTCGTGCCGCTTCGCGACGACGGTCCGGCCGTCGGCGAGCTCGACCCGCCGCGCGGTGCCGCCGAGCGAGGTGGTGCTCGTCGCGGGCGAACCGGTCAGCGCCTCGATGTTCACAGCCGTTCGCGGACCCAGGCCAGCACGCCGGGTGTGGCCGCCTCGATCATGGCGAGCACGTCGGCGAAGCCGTCCCGGTCGCCGTAGTACGGGTCGGGCACGTCGAGGTCGCCGCGGGCGGCGGGGTCGAACGAGCGGAACATCCGCACCCGGTCCGGGTCGTCGCCGTGGTGCTCGAGCAGGTCGCGCAGGGCCGCCTCGTGGCCGGCGTCCATGGCCAGCAGCAGGTCCGCGTCGAGGTGCTCGGCGCCGACCTGCGCGGCGACGTGCCCGGTGGGGTAGCCGGCGCCGGCGAGCGTGCGCGCGGCCCGGGAGTCGGCCGGCTCGCCGACGTGCCACGGCCCGATGCCGGCGCTGGTCACCCGCACCTGGTCGGCGAGCCCGGCCCGCCGCAGGTGCTCGGTGAGGACGAGGGCGGCCATGGGGGAGCGGCAGATGTTGCCGGAGCAGACGAAGCACACGTGCACGCCGCCGAGTCTGCCCGAACACCTTGTCGAGCGGTAATACGCTGGGCACGTGATCAACACCGAAGGCGCCGGGCTGTCCCGGCGCACCCTGTTCGGCGCCGCCGCGACAGCGGCCGCAGCCACCATGACGACGGGAGCCACCGCCTCGGCCGCACCCAGGCACGCCGGCGACCCCCGGGTCACCGAGCTGACCGCGGACCAGGCCTGGCGCAAGCTCGTCGCCGGCAACGACCGGTTCGTCGCCGGGCACCAGAAGCACCCGCACGAGTCGCTGGCCTGGCGCGAGTCGCTGGTCAACGGGCAGCACCCGTTCGCGGTGATCCTCAGCTGCGCCGACTCGCGGGTGCCGCCGGAGCTGGTGTTCGACGAGGGCCTCGGCGACCTGTTCGTCATCCGCGCCGCGGGCGAGGTCCTCGACACGGCCGTCATCGGCAGCATCGAGTACGCCGTCGAGCACCTCGGCGTGCCGCTGATCGTCGTCCTCGGGCACGCCAGCTGCGGCGCGGTCAGCGCCACCATCGACGTCGTCAACGGCGACGCCGAGGTCAGCGGGGACATCAGCACGCTGGTCCGCTCGGTCGAGCCCGCGGTCCGCGCCACCGCGCCGAACTCCGACCCCGCCGCGTTCCTCGCCGCGTGCGTGGCCGAGCAGGCCCGGCGCAGCGCCGGGATCCTGCGGGAACGCTCCAACATCGTCAGCGACGCGGTCGCCCACCACGGGGTGAAGGTCTTCTCCGCCACCTACGAGCTGGCCACCGGCAAGGTCACCAAGCTCTAGGGGTGCAGCCGCGCGCCCTTGACGATCTTGTCCACCGCGTTGCGCGGGCCGTGTACGGCCAGGCCCACCAGGTCCAGGTCCGTGCGCGGCACCGCGCGCACCGCGGCCCGGTTGTCCTCGTCGTCGCCGGTGGCGAACAGCTCCGCCGTGAAGATCGACATCGGCAGGCCGCGGGCGTCGGCGCGGGCGTGGGCCGCGGTCAGCACCGCGGCCGGGGCCTCGAACACCAGCACCGGCCGGCCGAACATGGGCAGATACTTGGTGCCGTCGGCGTCGGCGTAGGGCTGGCCGATCAGCTCGGGCACGGCCGCCGCGATCCCGCTCACCAGGAACGCGCACACGTTCAGGCGCTGCCAGGTGGCCAGGTCGTCCCGGATCACGACCGCGATCTTCGTCTCGAATCGCACCAGGTCAGCGTCGCCGCACGGGACCGGTCCGGTCTTGTACGTTCCTTGCATGGGCACCCGCCCGGACATCACCGCGTGGCACCCCTCGGTCGCGGGCATCGAGGAGGTCTTCCACGCCCGCTTCGCCCAGCACGCCTACCCCTCGCACACCCACGACGCGTGGACGCTGCTGATCGTCGACGACGGCCTGGTCCACTACGACCTCGACCGGCACGAGCACGGCGCGCTGCGGGACGCGGTGACCCTGCTGCCGCCGGGCGTGCCGCACGACGGCCGGTCGGTGCGGCCCGAGGGCTTCCGCAAGCGCGTGCTCTACCTCGACCGCGCGGTGCTCGGCCCCGGGCTTGTCGGCGCCGCCGTCGACCGGCCGAGCCTCGCCGACCCGTTGCTGCGCACCCGGATCCACCAGCTGCACGAGGTCCTGACCCGGCGCACCGAGGACCTCGAGGCCGCGAGCCGGCTCGCGTTCGTGGCCGAGCGCCCGGCCGGCCACCTGCGTCACCAGGCCGAGCCGGCCCCCGCAACGGGCCGGGGGGTGGCGCACCGGCTGCGTGAGCTGCTCGACACGAGGCTGCCCGGCGGCGTGCCGCTCGACGAGGCCGCCGCCATGCTCGGCGCGCACCCGGCCTCGCTGGTGCGGGCGTTCAGCCGCGAGTTCGGCATCCCGCCGCACCGCTACCTCACCGGCCGCCGGCTCGAGCTCGCCCGGCGCTTCCTCCTCGACGGCCACCCGGCCGCGGAGGCCGCGACGCTCGCCGGCTTCTACGACCAGGCCCACCTGACCCGGCACTTCACCCGCCTTCTCGGCGTGGGTCCCGCGCGGTACGTAGGATCGCGCGGATGACGGATCTGCGGCACCACGGCGACGTGGACGCCCAGCCGGGGCTCGAGGACTTCGCGGTGAACGTCCGCGGCAGCGCGCCCCCGGCCTGGCTGCGTGAGCGGCTGGCCGCCGCGCTCGACCGGATCGGCAGCTATCCGTCCACAGAGGACGACCGAGTGGCCAGGGCGGCCGTCGCCGCGCGGCACGGGCGCGCCGCGGCCGAGGTGCTCGTGCTGGCCGGCGCCGCCGAGGGGTTCGCGCTGCTGCCCGCGCTGGGGCCGGCAAAGGCCGCGCTCGTGCACCCGTCGTTCACCGAGCCCGAGGTCGCGCTGCGCCAGGCCGGCGTGCCGGTGCACCACGTGCTGCTGCGCGCGGACGACGGCTACGCGCTGCGCCCCGGCCTGGTCCCGGACGACGCCGACCTGGTGGTGCTCGGCAACCCGACCAACCCGACCTCGGTGCTGCACCCCGCGCCGGCGATCCGCGCGCTGGCCCGGCCCGGCCGGGTGCTCGTGGTCGACGAGGCGTTCATGGACGCGGTGCCCGGCGAGCCCGGGTCGCTGGCGGGCGAGCGGCTGCCCGGCCTGCTCGTGCTGCGCAGCCTCACCAAGACCTGGGCACTGCCCGGCCTGCGGGCCGGCTACGCGCTCGGCGACCCGGCGCTGCTCGCCCGGCTCGCCGCGCACCGTCCACATTGGCCGGTCGGCACGCTCGTACTCGAGGCCGTCGCCGCGTGCGCGTCGCCGCGCGCCGTGGCCGAGGCCGACGCGGCCGCCCACGAGATCGGTGCGCACCGGGCCCACCTGGTCGCCGAGCTGGCGGGCCTCCCGGGTGTCGAGGTGCGGCTGCCGGCGGCCGCGCCGTTCCTGTTGCTCCGCGTCCGCGACGGCGAGCGGGTCCGCGCGGGCCTGCGGCGCCGCGGGATCGCCGTCCGCCGCGGCGACACGTTCCCCGGGCTCACGGCCGACCACCTCCGGGTGGCCGTCCGCGACCCCCGGCGCACCGCGTTGCTCGTCGACGCGCTGCGTGCCGAGCTGACTACGGAGGTGCTGACGTGACGACGGTCGCCGACGTCGTCGAGGTGCTGGAGACGGCCTACCCGCCCGAGCTCGCCGAGCCGTGGGACGCGGTGGGGCTCGTGTGCGGCGACCCGGCCGAGCGGGTGAGCCGGATCCTCGTCTGCGTCGACCCCATCGAGTCCACTGTGGACGAAGCGCTGGAGCTCGACGCCGAGCTGATCGTCGCGCACCACCCGCTGCTGCTGCGGGGCGTGCACGGCGTCCCCGCGAGCACCCCGAAGGGCAGCCTCGTGCACCGGCTCGTCCGCGCCGGCGCGGCGCTGTTCTGCGCGCACACCAACGCCGACGCCGCCGACCCCGGCGTGTCCGACGCGCTCGCCGAGACGCTCGGCCTCACCGTCGTCGGCCCGCTGGCGCCCAACCCGGACGGGCGCACCGGCATCGGCCGGATCGCCGAGCTGCCCGCCGCCGAGCCGTTCGAGAAGTTCGTCGAGCGGGTCGCCACCGCGTTGCCGGCCACCGCGGGTGGGGTCCGCGCGGCGGGTGACCCGCAGCGTTCGATCCGCACGGTCGCGGTCTCCGGCGGCGCGGGCGACGGCTACCTCGACGCCGCGACCCGGGCCGGCGTGGACGCCTACGTCACCGCGGACCTGCGCCACCACCCGGCGAGCGAGCACCTGGCCGGCGCCGGCGGGCCCGCGCTCGTCGACGTGGCGCACTGGGCCAGCGAGTGGCCGTGGTGCGCGCAGGCGGCGGCCGTCCTGCGGGACGTGCTCGGCGGTAACGTCAACGTCACCGTGTCAACCCGTCGTACCGATCCCTGGACCGTGTCTTCGGTGCCAGGCCGAACCGGGAGGTTCCCAGGGTGAAAGCCGATCCCGCAGTGCAGCGCAAGCTGCTCGAGCTGGCCGATGTGGACGCCGAGCTGTCCCGGGTCGAGCACCGGCGCCGCACGCTGCCGGAGCTCGTGGAGGTCGCGGACGCGGAGAAGGCTGTGCAGGCCAAGCGGGACGCGCGGGTCGCGAGCGACACCACGCTCGCCGACCTCGACCGTGAGGTGAAGCGGCAGGAGAAGGAGATCGACGCGGTGCGCTCCCGCGAGGACCGCGACCGCGGGCTCCTCGCCGGCGGCACGGTGTCGGCCAAGCAGATGACCGACCTCGAGCACGAGCTCGCCACCCTGCAGCGCCGGCAGGGCACGCTCGAGGACGAGCTGCTGGAGCTGATGGAGCGGCGCGAGGCCGTCGAGCTGGACGGTCAGCACGCCGGGGTCGAGCTGGCCAAGGCCGAGGAGGCGCTGGCGGACGCGAACCGGCGGCGCGACGAGGTGCTCGCCGACCTCGACACCACCGAGGCCCGCCGCGACGCCGAGCGCGCGACGCTCGTGCCCGGCTTCCCCGAGCCGCTGCTGAACCTCTACGAGCGGGTGCGCAAGAACAAGAGCATCGGCGCGGCACTGCTGCGGGCCCGGCGTTGTGGCGCGTGCCGGATCGAGCTGGACCGCAGCGCCATCTCGCGGATCGCCGCCACGCCCGCCGACGAGGTCGTCACCTGCGAGGAGTGCGGCGCGATCATGGTGCGCACGCCGGAGTCGGGGCTGTGAAGGTAGTCGTCGAGGCCGACGGCGGCTCGCGCGGCAACCCCGGCCCCGCCGGCTACGGCGCGGTCGTGCGGGACGCGGTCACCGGCGAGGTGCTGGCCGAGCGCGCGGAGGGCATCGGCGTCGCCACCAACAACGTCGCCGAGTACCAGGGCCTGCTCGCGGGTCTGCGGGCCGCGGCCGGGCTGGGTGCCGACGAGGTCGACGTCCGGATGGACTCCAAGCTCGTCGTCGAGCAGATGTCCGGCCGGTGGAAGATCAAGCACGCCGCGCTGCAGCCGATCGCTGAGCAGGCGCGGGAGGTCGCCGACCGGTTCGCCCGGGTCCGCTACGAGTGGATCCCGCGGGCCCGCAACTCCCACGCCGACCGGCTGGCCAACGAGGCGATGGACGCCCAGTCGGGAAAAGCTAGGCGGGCCGCGGCGCCCGCTGTGGTGCCCGCTGTGGTGTCCGCCGAGGTGCCCGCCACCCGGTGGACGGGGGCGACCGGGACCCCGACCCGGCTGCTGCTGGTGCGCCACGGGCAGACCGAGCTCTCGGTCGAGCGCCGCTACTCCGGCCACGGCGAGGTCCCGCTGACCGAGCTGGGCGGGCGCCAGGCGAAGGCCGTGGGTGCCCGCGTCGCCACGCTCGCCGGCGTCGACGCGGACACGCCGGTGGTCTCATCGCCGCTGGGCCGCGCGCGGCAGACCGCCACCGCGATCGCCGAGGCCACCGGCGGCGAGGTCGAGGTGCACCAGGGCCTGGTCGAGACCGACTTCGGCGAGTGGGAACGGCTGAGCTTCGCCGAGGCCGCCGCTCGCGACCCGAAGCCGCACGCGCGCTGGCTCGCCGACCCGACCGTCGTCCCGCCCGGCGGGGAGAGCTTCGCCGAGGTCCACGACCGGGTCCGGCGAGTCCGCGACCAGCTGGTCGCCCGCTTCGGCGGCCGGACCGTGATCGTGGTCAGCCACGTCACGCCCATCAAGTCGCTGCTGCGGATGGGCCTGGACGTCGGGCCGTCGCTGCTCTACCGGCTGCACCTGGACCTCGCGTCCCTGTCGATCGTCGAGTTCTACCCGGACGGGTACGCATCCGTCCGCCTGGTGAACGACACCTCGCACCTGACGTGAGATCCTGGTGGGCGGACGAGTCGGCTGGGCGGTCGCGGCGGGGAAACCCGCCGAGGAAAGTCCGGACTCCGCAGAGCAGGGTGGTTGCTAACGGCAACCCGGGGCGACCCGCGGGACAGTGCCACAGAGAACAGACCGCCTGGTGCGGCCTGCCGGTGCCTCTGGCGCCGGCGGGTCACGCCAGGTAAGGGTGAAACGGTGGTGTAAGAGACCACCAGCACCCCGGGTGACCGGGGTGGCTCGGTAAACCCCACCCGGAGCAAGGCCAAGAGGGAGCCCTCACGGGCTCCTGCGCAGGCGTTCGAGGGCTGCTCGCCCGAGCCTGCGGGTAGGCCGCTAGAGCCTGCCGGCGACGGCAGGCCCAGATGGATGACCGCCCCCCGGCCCGGAAGGCGCCGGGGACAGGATCCGGCTTACCCGCCGACTCGTCCGCCCCATCTGTCCGTGCCGCGATCAGGTCCGCCGGACCGGCCGAGGACACCGCCGCGGCGGTGCGGTAACCGCCGAACTCAGACCCGGCGCGTAACGCGGTGAGGCCGGTCACCGATTCCGACCGGGACATCGTCTCGAATTGGTCACGCTCCGCGTGGGCCGTTGCCGGCCCGGTGCTCCTCCTGGCTCGCACCTGCGCCGTTCGGAGCAGTGCACGGGGCGTCCGGAGGACATCCCGAGCGCGGTCGGGCGAAGGCGTTTCACGAGGTGGTCACGATGCAGAGACGGTCGCTGCAGATCGACCGAACGGGTGGCTGGCGGCCGCTTCGCGCACGTGTTGACATGTGACGTGCCACACCTACCGTGAAGGACGGTTCCGCAACCGAGTGAAACTGCCAGGCCATTCGTGCAAAAGGCTGGTCATCCCCCATGACCGGCTCTTCTCGCTCCATCATGGTTGTGGTCAGATGGCACCCGGTCGGCCACGAGGAGAGGCACGGTGGAGCAGATGTCGATCTACGGAGAGGTGTCCACCCACTACACATCGTGATACCAATCTGCTCTACTCGTTGGCGAAAGCCCGGGGGCGACAGCGCCCGGGCGACCGGTAACGGGCCAAAGAAATGACAGACGCACAGCAGGACCGGCCGCGCGGAGCTCCCCCGACGACACTCGCTCCGCGCAATTGGGAGTAAGACATGACCGCCATGACCACGCTCCAGCTTGCCCAGCAGAGCCTGGACACCGGAGGACTCCGCACCTGGATCCTCGACAACATCATCCCGCTGCTGCTGCTCGTGGTCGCCCTCCTGCTGCTGTGGCTCGGCGGAGGCAAGGGTGACAACGCCGGTGTCATGCGGCGCCTGGGCGGCGTCATCGTCGCGCTCGCGATCATCGGACTGGCCGTGACGACCAACGCCGGGGCGAACATCGGCACCTGGATCGCCAGCCTGTTCACCAGCGGCTGACCGTCACAAGGGACATCGCGTGCGCATTCGTACTGACGACGAGGTGTACCGCGTCGATGCGGTCTGGCTCGGGCCGCCCAAGGCCACCATGCCCTGGCGCGCCCGCTACGTGGCGTGGGGCGTCGGCGTGGTCGTGTTCCTCCTGGTGCTCACCGTCGAACGGCGGATGGGCATCTCCCTGTTCTGGTCCATCGCGTGGGGCCTGGTCGCCACGATCGTGCTCACCAGGCTCATCTGCTCCCGGATCAGCCACGAGAGACCGCTGGGCGCGGTGACCACGATGTGGGTCCGCGAGCTCACCGCTCCCCGCGAGGAGACCGCCGGGGCGGGCGGCGCGGTCAGCGCCACCCGGGTCCGGGTCCGCACCGAGCGCCCGCGGCCGCAACCCCGCAGGCGACGCACCCCCGGCTACGACGTCAAACACGGCAGCAAGCAGACCAGCAAGTCCCGCCAGCCGACCAGCACGCGCGGCGCCCCGCCGCGCGCGGCCCGGAAGAGGGAGGTTCGCGGTGTTCGGACGCCGAAGCAAGCGCGAGCCTGAGCGGGCCGCACCCTTCCCGGCGGGCCAGCCACACCCCGCCATGCCGCTGGGCCCGGGGGCGCGGCAGGGCGCCACGCCGCGCCACGGCCGGCACGCGGCCCCGGACCGGGACCTCGACGGCGACCCCGGCGTGCCACCGCAGCCGCAACCGGCCAAGATCATCAAGCGGGACCCGGCCTACCCGGCTCAGTACCGTCCCGCGGTCGCACCCGGCCGCAACGGAAAGCGCAACCGACGTCTGCCAGGGGAGCAGTCCATTCCCACGTACACCCCGACCATCGCCGCTCGGAGCATCGACGGTCACCTGCTGCGCAACGGGCACGACGTGTTCGCGT
This sequence comes from Actinophytocola sp., assembly GCF_036402745.1. Taxonomy (GTDB): domain Bacteria; phylum Actinomycetota; class Actinomycetes; order Mycobacteriales; family Pseudonocardiaceae; genus Actinophytocola. The sequence continues at coordinate 48,412 of NZ_DASWSJ010000135.1, forward strand.
GGTACCGGCTCTCCCCGCAGCGCTGGTCGTTCCGTTCCGACTCGCAGCGCCAGGACCTGATCGCGGCCATCGCCGGCCAGTACGCGGAGCTGGCGGGCCGCTGGCTGCACCTGCGCGTCACCACCCGGCCGTACCCGATCCGCATGTGGGCCGAGGCGCACGTGCACAACGCGGTCAACCGGCTGCCGGACGCGCAGGGCGCGCTGTCCTTCGACGACTACCTGATCGGTGAGCAGCAGCAACTGCTGGGCCGGTCGATGGCGGAGAAGGAGGTCTACCTCGGCGTGCAGGTGCAGACCCGCAACATGGTCGACCGGGCCGTCGAGCGGGCCGCGCCGCTGCTGCGCCGGATCTTCCCGACCGCGGTCGACGCCGAGCTGCTCGCGCTGGACTCCGAGGTCGAGCACCTCGACCAGGTCATCGGCTCCGCGGGGCTGGAGGGCCGGCCGGTGACGGCCGAGGAGATGGCCTGGCTGATGCACCGCTCGTGCTCGCTGGGCCTGCCCGCGCCGCGCAACCTGCCGGCCGTGCCGGGTGCCGCGTGGGAGCCCGAGGATCTCGCGTCGTTCACCGACGCCGCCGACTTCCACCAGGAGCCGTACTCGCCCACGGTCACCGTGCGCGGCCGGACCGGGTCCAACGCCGGGATGACCCGGCACGTCGCGGTGCTCACCGTCGGCCAGATGCACGGCCTGCAGATCCCCGAGATCGACGACCCGTGGGTGCAGCACTCCGACCGGCTCGCGGCGTCGGTGGAGTGGTCCGCGCGGATCTACGTGCGCCGGCCGGAGGAGGTCTCCGGCGAGCTGGGCCGGCAGATGAACAAGGTCCGCTCGCAGGTCCGGCACTACACCGACGAGCACGAGCTGGAGCCGCCGCAGTCGCTGGCCCGGCAGGCCTCGCGGGTGCTGGAGATCGACGACGAGATGACGTCGGGCTTCACCGCGCTCGCCACCCGGGTCCGCTCGTGGTGGCGGCTGGCGGTGTCCGGCCCCACCGAGCGCGACGCGCTGCGCATGGCCCAGCAGCTGCTGGAGCTGTACAAGCCCAAGGTCGCCATCGAGCACCCGGAGGCGCAGTACGCCCTGGCCCGCGAGTTCATCCCGGGCGAGTCGCTGGCGTCCACGGCCTACCTGCGCCGCGGGTCGGTCGTGTGGGCCGCGGCCGCGGTGCCCACCGCCACCGCCGAGGTCGGCGACCGGCGCGGCATCCTGCTCGGCGAGACGTGCACCGCCACCCGGCGCCCGGTCGCCTGGGACCCGTGGATGGCCCAGGAGATCCGGGACGGCTCGGGCCTCACCGCGATGGTCGCCGGACTCGGTGGCGGCAAGTCCTTCCTCGGTGGCGGCATCGTCTACAAGACGCTGCGCGCGGGGGCGTACTGGACCGTGCTGGACCCGTCCGGCCCGCTGTCGAAGCTGTGCGACCTGCCGGAGCTGCGGCCGTATGCGCGGCCGATCAACCTGCTCAACGCCCAGCCCGGCATCCTCAACCCGTACCGGGTGGTCGCCGAGCCGCAGTTCGAGCACTTCGTCGACGAGGAGGACCCCGAGCGCGCGTGGCGCCGGGAGAAGGCGCTGGCCGCGGCCACCCGCCGCCGGCTCGTCCTCGACGTGCTCACGGGCCTGCTGCCCTACGACATCGCGCGCATGCCGCAGACCCGGATCGTGCTGCTGCGTGCGGTGCGGATGGTCGGCGGCCGGCAGGACGCGGACCCGAGCCTGGTGTTCGAGGCGCTGCGCCGCGACGCCAGCGAGCACCACGAGCACGCGGTCGTGGTCGCCGACTTCCTCGACGAGATGCGCGAGCGCATGCAGCTGCTCATCCCCGAGGCCGACGCCGACCCCTACACCGACGCCCGCGACGACCGGCTGACCGTGCTCACCATGGCCGGCCTCACGCTGCCCAAGGACGGCGTCGGCCGCGAGCACTGGACCGACGCCGAGGCGCTGGGCGTGGAGATGCTCAACCTCGCCGCGTGGCTCACCCAGAGGTCGATCTACGAGCGGCCGAAGGACCTGCGCAAGGGCGTCTGGATCGACGAGGCGTTCTTCCTGTCCGAGGTGCCGACGGGCCGGGTGCTGATGAACCGGTTCGCCCGTGACTCCCGCAAGTGGAACGTCCGGGTCATGCTCTCGTCCCAGATCCCGGCGGACTTCCTGCGCATCCAGGGCTTCGTCACGCTGCTCGACTCGGTGTTCGTCGGGCGCCTGGACGACGAGTCCGCGCAGGCCGACGCGCTGCGCCTGCTGAAGGTGCCGATCGGCGCGGGCTACGAGCAGGTCATCGCCAGCCTCGGCCGGCGGCCCGGCGCGCACCGCGACACCGAGCGCGACACGTCCCCGCGCCAGTTCATCTTCGGCGACGGTGCCGGTGGCGTGGAGCGGATCCGGATCGACCTGTCCGGCCCGCACCTCGACCACGTCCGCAACGCGATGGACACCACGCCGGACGCGCTGCGCGAGAGCACCCGGGGTGCCGTCGCCGCCGCCGACCAGCACGCCCCGAACCTCCCCAACGAGGACGACGACCTCGAGCCCCCACGCGACGGCAGCGTCGACGACGAGTCCGAGTACGGCGAGCACGACGAGTTCGACATCGCCGCGGACTTCGAGCTGGGCCTCACCGACGACGACGTCCCGGGCGACCACGTCGAGCCCAACGGCCAGCCCGGCAGCGGCCAGCCGGGCGGCGGCCAGCCGGGCGGCGGGCCTGGCAGCGGACAGCCCGGCAACGGCCACCACCCGGTGGACCAGCGGGGCAACGGCTCGGGCGGCGGCACGTCGCCGGACGGCGGGAAGGCCCAGGCTGGCAAACGGGGACGAGTGGACGCGGCATGAACGAGCTTGCGAGCGAGTCAATGTCACAGGGCGACCGCGACCGGCATCTCGGAGCCTGCGAGGAGATGTCGTGAGCACAGTCGTGGTGGTGGTAGCCGCCGTACTGATCATGACAGTGCGGCGGTGGCGCAGACTTTCCGCCACCCGGCCCCGAACCCGCTCGGGCAAGGCCGCCGCCCTGCTCGTGGTGTCCTCGATCCTCGGCATGCAGGCCCTCATCGGCACCCCCGCCATGGCCCAGCAGCAACCCGACACCAGCTGTGCCCCTTACCCGGAGCGGCCCGGCACGGGCATGGTCGGCGCGATCGACCCGTCGAAGAACAGGGGCCTGCAGGGAAACCCCAACGCCAACCCGCCGTTCAGCGACGTCCCCTACACCGACGCGAAGCACCCGGCGAGCCCCTATCACGACCATGGCTACGCCGGCATGATCTGGCACGCCTACGACCCCGAGTGCAACCAGCCACTGTCGATCAACAACCCCAGCACCACCATCGACACCTGGGCCGGCAACGAGCTGTTCAACATCGGCAAGAACCTCGTCGGCGCCACGAACTCGCTGCACTACTCGTTGTACGAGGCCAAGGACTCCGGCGGCCTCCTCGGTGGCCTCACCGGGCAGATCAACGACGCCGCCAAGGCCGTCTTCGACAACGTCTACATGCAACTGTTCAGCCTGTTCATGCTGGTCCTCGCCATCCTGCTGTTCCGCTACATCTGGCGCGGTGATCTCGCGACGGTCAGCAAGCGGACGCTGTTCGCCCTCGGCGGCATGTGGCTGGCGGCCTCCACGCTCGTCCTCGTGAACAACTTCCCGCTCGTGGACCGGTTCATCGTCGAGACCACGACCGGCATCCAGAACGGGTTCCGAGAACCGAACGACGACCGGATCCAACGTGACGTGCTGCCCACCGAGCTGCACACGAGGGTCGTCTACGAGAACTGGCTACGCGGTGAGTTCGGCTCCCCGGATGACCCGAAGGCGCTGAAGTACGGCCGCGAGCTCCTCGACGCCCAGGCGTGGCGGTGGGAGGACATCCCCAAGCTCGACGACGCCAACGACAAGCGCGAGCAGCAGAAACGCGACCAGTTCACCAAGATCTACAACGAGCTCGGCTCGGCCCAGGGCTACTTCACCGGGCGCGACGGGAGCAGAGCGGGTGCGGGCTTCCTCGCGATGTTCCAGTCCATCGTCTACTCGCTGTTCCAGTTCCTGGCCAAGCTCGCGGTGCTGATAGCCCAGGCCCTACTGCGAATATTCACCCTGGCGGCACCGCTGATAGGCCTCGTCGCCCTGATCCACCACGACGTGCTGCGCAGAGTGGGTAAGGCCCTGGGTGCCGTCGTGCTCAACCTGCTGATCCTCGCGGTCCTGGCCGGCATCCACTTCCGGTTCCTGCAGATGATCTTCGGGCCGGGCACCAACCTGTCGATGCTCACCCAGATGCTGCTCGCCGGCATCGTCACGCTGGTCTTCCTGTTGGTGGGTCGGCCCATGCGGCGCATGTGGCAGATGGTCGAGCTCTCGGTCGGGACGGTCGGGGCGAACGTGCCGACTCCTGGTGGCATCTTCTCGAAGTTCCGGCGGCGCAAGGGTGTGCCGGACACCCGCGGTCCGCAGGACGAGTTCTGGGACCAGCTGCGTGACGACGAGCTCGCCGGCGACACCGTGGCCACCAGCGGGAGCCGGATGCGAAGGCCGCGCCCCGAGGCGACCGGCCCGGTCACCGCGACCGCGGAGCGGCTCGACACCCGGCGGCCGCTCCCGGCCAGCAGGCTCACGCTCGACGGGGCCGACGGCAGCCCCGAGCTCATGCCCACCGGCA
>NZ_DASWSJ010000136.1:0-1528 GCF_036402745.1 Actinophytocola sp.
GGTGATTGCGTCGAGTGGGTGCGGGGCCAACGAGCGACCGGTCTTGCTGGCGGTGCAGCGCGCCCGCAGCGGGCATCTCGAATACGTGTTCAGACAGACAATGGTGCTGGGCATGCGAGTCAGCGACGAGATCGACGCCCCCGCGGCCGGCTGGTGTTCTTCCACGTCAACCCACGCCACCACAGTCTGGCGATCATGGGTATGGCCGGCATGCGTGGGCTGCCAGGGGGCCGGGTGCTCAGCGGCGGAGGAGTGGGAGTGTGAGTCGGCTCGGCTGGTTTGGGCCGTGGTGGACGTGGTTGACGGCGGTGGTCATGTCCTGTTCACGTTCCGTGGCGATCACACCCCCGGTGTTGCTGTTGCGGTCGTAGCGCGGGAAGTTGCTGCTGGAGACTTCCAGGCGGATCCGGTGCCCTGCCAGGAAAACGTTGGACGTCGCGGTGAGGTCGATGGTGATCTCGTAGATCTGGCCAGGGGTCATGAACCGAGCCTGGGCAAGGCTGTCGCGGTAGCGCATGCGTTGGATGCCTTCGCACAGGATGATTGCCCGCCCGTCCGGGTGGACGTCGACCAGTTTGCCGGTGAAGTCGGTGTCCACCGCGGAGGACGACACGAACAGGGTGAGCGTCACTGGGCCGGTCACCTCGACCGGATCAGTGAGCAACGGGGTGGAGAACACCAGCACGTCGCCACGGCTCTCCACCGGCCGCTGGTCGGCGGGGCCGTTGAAGCCACCGAGGTTCAGGTTGACACCTCCGATACTGGGCACCGGGCGGCGTGGGTCGTACAGGAACGTGTCCGGCGCGGCGGCTTCCGGTGGGGACCCGGTGAGGGCGCCGTCGCCATCCGCGGTGTTCGCCCGTCCCGCGCTGGCCAGGTAGTAGTCGGTGTCGGCCGTGTCCGGGAGCGGCCAGTCTTGCTCGTCCCGCCACTGGGCAATGCCCATGACGAAGATTCGCACTGGCGCGGCGCCGTCCAGCGCGTCCTCTCGTCCGCGCAGCCACCGGTCGAAGAACGGCACGAGCGCGTCGGTCAACTGCGCGGCCTGGACACTGGCCGCCAGGCCGAACTGCCGGTCAGGGAACACCGCCTCCATCCGACCGTGGCTCCACGGGCCGATGATCAGGCGCTGTCCCCCGCGTGCCTGCGCCTGCCGCCGTGCCGACGCATCCTCGTGTAGGCGCGCAGGGTCTCGTTGACGAACAGGTCGTACCAGCCGCCGATGTTCAGGGCGGGCGCGGTGATCGTGGAGCAGTCCTCGATGGCGGTCAGGTTCCGCCAATGCTCATCGCGGGCCGGGTGGGACACCATGTCCTCGATCCACGGCAGGAACTTCGACAGCACCGGCTGCTCCGCGACCGGCGTCGACCACATCGCGTCCGAACCGGAGATCACCGCGGTCAGCGCCATGACGTCCGCCGGGTCCCCGCGTCCGGCGGCGAGTTCGCGCCGCAGCACGAACAGCGACTGTTGGGCCGTCCAGCTGATCAGGCAGTCCAGGGACAGCGCTCCACCGGGGGAGTACCAG
>NZ_DASWSJ010000137.1:0-22657 GCF_036402745.1 Actinophytocola sp.
TCCAGGACGGTCCACGAGCGCAGCGTGTCCTTCACCGAGATGCCGAAGTAGCGCGACACGATCCAGAAGCCGCCGTCGTTGACGTGCGACGCGATGATCGAGCCCGCGCAGATGGCGGCCACGATCAGGGCCAGCTGCGGCTGGGAGTAGTGGACGTCGGTGAGGGTGGGGCCGATGATCGCGGCCGTGGCGGCGATCGCCGCGGTGGCCGAGCCCTGGGCTATGCGCAGCGCGCAGCTGATCACGTACGCCGCCACGATCACCGGCAGGCCCGCGTCGTGCAGGGTGGCCGCCACCACGTCGCCTATGCCGGTGGCCTTGAGGACCGCGCCGTAGAACGCGCCGGCGCCGACCACGAGCAGGATCATGCCGACCGGGCGCAGCGAGAGGGCGCCGATCTCCGCGATCTCCGTGCGGGTCATGCCGCGCCGGTAGCCGAGGAGCCAGAACGCCAGCAGGACGGCGATCGTCAGCGCGACGGCCGGCGTGCCGATGAACGTGGCGATGCCGATGGCGATCGAGCCCTCCGGCAGCCAGATGCTGCCGAACGTGCCGGCGAGGATCAGCACGAGCGGCACGACGATGATCGACAGCACGAGCGCGAGCGACGGCTCGTCCTCGGTCTCCTCCCGGGCCGCGGCCAGCATCTCCTCGGGCACGGGGAGGTCGATGCGCTTGGCGATCCAGCTCGAGAACAGTACGCCGCCGATGTACCAGGCGGGGATCGCGCAGACCGCGCCCATGAGGATCACCCAGCCGAGGTCGACGCCGATCAGCGCCGCCGCGGAGACTGGTCCGGGGTGCGGCGGCAGGAACGCGTGGGTGACCGACAGCCCGGCGAGCAGCGGCAGGCAGTACCGGAGAATCGACCCGCCGCCCTGCTTGGCCGCGACGTAGACAAGCGGCGCGAGCACGAAGATCCCGACGTCGAAGAACACGGGGATGCCGAAGATCAGCCCGGCGAGCCCCATCGCGAGCGGCGCCCGCCTCTCGCCCAGTGCGCGGAGCAGCCGGCGGGTGAGCACCTGCGCCCCGCCGGAGGCTTCGAGGATCGCGCCGAGCATGGTGCCGAGCCCGATGATGGCCGCGATGTGCCCGAGGATCCCGCCGAACCCGGTCTCCAGCAGGCTTTCCCCGGGCTTCTGCGGCGACCCGACGAGCGACTGCACCGGCAGTCCGGCGGCGAGCGCGGTGAGCAGCCCGATGATCAGCAACGCGATGAACGGCTCGACCCGGAACTTGATGATGAGCAGGAGCAGCAACGCGATCCCGACGGCCGCGAGCAGCAGCAGGCCGGACGTCTCGTGCTGCAACCAGTGAACGATCCCCGACATCCGGTTGCCTTTCGGTTGTGGTCAGCCCGCGACCGCGGCCACGAACTCCTTGGCCCGCCGGCCTATCTCGGCCAGCCGGGACTCCGCGGCCAGGGCAGGGCCGACGACGCCGCTGCCCGCGGTCACCGCCAGGGCGCCGCCGGCCAGGAACTCGGCGGCGTTGGCCGTGGTGATGCCGCCTGTCGCGACGAGGTGGGTGTGCGGGTACGGGCCGTGCAGGTCGGCGAAGTAGGCCGGGCCCAGGCGGGCCGCCGGGAAGACCTTCACGGCCGTCGCACCCAGGTCCATGGCGTTCGCCACCTCGGTGGGGGTCATCGCGCCCAGCACGACCGGCACGCCCTGCCGCCGCGCCTCCTCCGCCACCTCCGGGCGCAGGCCCGGGGTCAACAGGAAGCGGGCGCCGGCGGCGATCGCGTCCCGGGCGTCCTGCGCGGTCAGCACCGTACCCGCGCCCAGGATCAGACCCTCCACTGTGGACGCCGCCTCGATCAGCCCCGGCGCACCGGGCGTGGTCAGGGCGAACTCGACGATCGGCAGGCCCGCGTCGACGAGGGTCGCCGCCAGGTCGGCCGGGTCGGGAATGGCGGGCGCGCGGATGATGCACAGCGCCCGGCGGGCGGTCAGCTCGGCCAGCAGGTCCACGGTTCAGGCCTTCCGAGGATGGTTGCGGATGGAGTGCCCGGCCAGTGCGCCGGTATGCCGGCCGTCGTCGATCAGCGGGACGCCGTTGACCAGCACGTACGGGATCCCGGCCGGCGGCAGCCGGGGGTTGTCGAAGGTCGCCGTGTCGGCCACGGTGGCCGGGTCGAACAGGACCAGGTCGGCGGCATACCCGGCGCGGACCAGGCCGCGGTCGGTGAGCCGCAGCCGGCGCGCCGCCCGGCCGGTCAGGTGCGCGACGCACTCCTCCAGGCCCAGCACGCCCAGGTCACGCACGTAGTGGCCGAGGTAGCGCGGGAACGTGCCCCACGCCCGGGGATGCGGCCGGTCGCCCACGAGCAGGCCGTCGCTCCCGCCGGTGTGCGCGGGGTGCCGCATGATCGCCCGCACGTTGTCCTCGTCGCCGACGTGCATCAGGCAGGACGTGCCGAGCCGCTCGGCGACCAGCACGTCGAAGTACAGCTCGGCGGGCGGGCGGTCCGCGCGGCGGGCGGACTCGGCGACGCTGTGCCCGACCAGGTGCGCGTTGGCGGCCAGCCGCACGCCGTTGATCTCGATGCTCGCCCAGTCCACCGGCACGCCGTGGCAGCCGTCCGAGCCGCGCTCCTCCAGGTCCACCCGGATCCGTTCCCGGGTGTCCACATCGGACAACCGGGCTAGCGTGCGGTCGGGGCCGCCGTCGGTGGCCCAGCTCGGCAGCAGCGCCGACAGGTAGGTGGCGCCCGGCAGGTACGGGTACGTGTCGAGCGAGATGTCCGCGCCGGCCGCGAGCGCGTCGTCCAGCAACGCCAGCAGCTCGCCGGCGCGGCCGGTGTTCACCGGGAAGTTCATCGTCGCGTGCGCCAGGTGCAGCGGGCACCCGGACCGCCGGGACACCTCGACCATCTCCGCGTACGCCTCGAGCGCGCCGGCGCCGTAGCTGCGGTGGTGCGGGCTGTAGTACCCGCCGCCCGCGGCCACCACCTCGCACAACGCCACCAGCTCGCTGGTCGAGGCGTACATCCCCGGCGTGTACGTGAGCCCGGAGGACATGCCGAGCGCGCCCTCGGCGAGCCCCGTGGCGACCAGCGTGCGCATCCGGTCCAGCTCGGCCTCGGTCGCCGGCCGGTCGGACCAGCCCACCGCGAGCATCCGGATCGTCCCCTGCGGCAGCAGGTAGGCGGCGTTGCACGCGATCCCGCGGTCGAGCCGGTCGAGGTACTCGCCGACGCCGCGCCAGTCCCACGCGAACCCCGGCGGGTCGTCGTTCCACCCGGCGAGCTGCCCGCGCAGCGCCTCCAGCGTGGCGTCGTCGACCGGCGCGTAGGACAGGCCGTCCTGGCCGAGCACCTCCAGCGTCACCCCCTGCGACACCTTCGCCAGGTGGTCGGGCTCGGCCAGGATCTGCAGGTCGGAGTGGGCGTGCATGTCGATGAACCCGGGCGCGAGCACCAGCCCGGCCGCGTCCACGACCCGGTCGCCGCCGAGCCCGGACCCGATCTCCGCGATCCGGCCGTCCCGCACCCGCACGTCCGCGCGGTACCCCGCGGCACCGGTGCCGTCGACCACCGTCGCGTCGCGGAAGACGAGACCGGGCATCAGAAGTACGTGCGGATCAGGTCGACGACGGTCTCGCCGTCCGGCCCCACGACGGGGAGCAGCGGCCACTTGTCGAACGTCGTGCACGGGTGCGACAGGCCGAGGCCGACCCAGTCGCCGACCTCGACCGGCGTGTCGTAGTGGAGGAACGCGTGCTGGTCGTTGAGCGCGGTGACCGTGCCGGCGAGCGGCGTGGTCGACCCGCCGCGGCGCAGCAGCTGGGGGATCGGTAGGTCGATGTCGTAGGGCACGTCCCGCTTGCCCGCGGTGAGCAGCGCCAGCCCCGGCTCGGGGTGCGAGCTCACCTGCGCCCACGCCCGCAGCGCCGGGCGCAGCGGCGGGGCGCCCGCGATGCGCGGGTGCGCGCCCAGCGGGGAGATCCGGTCGTAGAAGCCCGAGTCGTGCGTGACGTACGCGCCGCTGCGCAGGACCGGCAGGACCGGCAGACCCTCGGGCCACGGCTCGCCGAGGACCTCGGCCACCTGGTCGAAGTACGCGCTGCCGCCGGCGGTGACGATCACCTGCTCGACGCCGTCGAGGTGCCCGCGCGCGGCGAGGTCGAGGGTGAGCGCGCGCAGCCCGGCGAGGTAGCCGTGCACCGCGGCCAGGGCCTGCGGGGTGGACTCGCTCGACACCGAGCCCTCGTAGCCGCCGACCCCGACCAGCCGCAGCGCCGGGCTCGCCACGACCGCCTCCGCGACCTCGATCGCCGCCGCCCGGTCGCGCACGCCGCTGCGCCCGTCCGGCAGGCCCACCTCGATCAGCACGTCGATCTGGCGGCCCGCCCCGCGCAGCGCCTCGGTCATCAGCCCGACCCCGCGCACGGAGTCGACCCAGCAGCAGAACGCGAACGACGGGTCGCGGTCGAGCTCGCCGGCGAGCCAGGCGAGCGCGGCCGGGTCGACGAGCTCGTTGGCGAGCATGACCGGGCTGACCCCGAACGCCCGGTAGACCCGCAGCTGGCTCGCGTTGGCCGTGGTCTGGCCCCACGCGCCGTGGTCGAACTGCCGCGCGAACAGCTGCGGGGCCATCGTGGTCTTGCCGTGCGGCGCGTGCGCGAACCCGTGGCCGGCGCACCAGCCGGCCATCGCGGCGAGGTTGTGCTCGAGTGCCTCGCCGTCCAGCACGACCACCGGCGGCAGGAAGCCGTCGCGGAACAGGTTCAGCCCCGCCTTGCCCGCGTCGGCGATGGACATTCCGGACGTCGCGGCCGGCATTCCCTTGAACCGCCAGTCGATCCGTTCCTCGAGGATCGCCGCGACGGCCTCGCGGTCGATACGCCCGGCCTGCACCATCGACTCAGCTCCCACCGCATGTCCCACCGCATGATGCCATTGCGTGATGTGCAACGACTATTGCGCTATGTGCCGCAGAGCTGTGTAGCATCCCCGTGCCCGGCCAGTCAACGCAGTCCGGAAGGGACGGTCGATCGTGGGAGCGGTGGACGTGCTGTGCCTGGGCGAGTCGATGGCGTTGTTCGTGCCGGCCGAGCCCGGACCGCCGGCCGAGGTGCGCACGTGGACCCGCACGGTCGGCGGCGCGGAGTCCAATGTGGCCTGTCAGCTCGCCGGCCTCGGGCTGCGCTCGGCGTGGGTCTCCGCGGTGGGCGACGACGCCTTCGGCCGCGCGGTGGTCTCGTTCGTGGCCGCGCACGGGGTGGACGTGTCCGCGGTGCTCGTCGACCCGGACCGGCCGACCGGCCTGTACATCAAGGAGTCCGACGCCGCGGGCAGTCCGGTGCGCTACTACCGGCGCGGCTCGGCGGCGTCCGCCCTGGGCCCGTCGCTGCTGGCGACGCTCCCGCTCGACGGCGTGCGGCTGGTGCACACCAGCGGGATCACTCCGGCCCTGTCGGACAGCTGCCTCGCGCTGATGCGCGCGCTGCTGGCCGCGCCCCGCGCGCACCAGCTGTCGTTCGACGTGAACTGGCGGCCGCGGCTGTGGGCGGACCGGGACCCGGCCGTGCTGCGGGAGCTGGCCGCGCTCGCCGACGTGGTGCTGGTGGGCGCGGACGAGGCGGAGACCATGTGGGGCGTCGGCGAGCCGGCCGCGATCCGCAAGCTGCTGCCGGAGCCGGCGACGCTGGTGGTCAAGCAGGCCGAGCGGGGCGCCACGCTGATCGAGCGGGACCCCGCCACCGGCACCGACCTGCCCGAGGTGTTCCAGCGGGCGCTGCGGGTCGACGTCGTGGAGCCGGTCGGCGCGGGTGACGCGTTCGCCGCCGGGTACCTCGCCGCCGCGCTCGCCGGCGCGGCCCCGGTCCGGCGGCTGCGGGCGGGCCACCTGCGGGCCGCGGGTGCGCTGCGCACCCACGACGACGTGGGCCCGCCGCTGCCCGCCGAGGTCGTGGCCCGCCTGCTGGACGCCGACGAGGCCGAGTGGGCGGCGGCGCACGTCTCATGAGCCAAAGTCTGGACCGGGCCTTGACGCTGCTGGACGAGCTGGCCGGCGGCCCCAAGAACCTCGACCAGCTGGCCGAGCGGGTCGGCGTGCACAAGTCGACCGTGCTGCGGCTGCTGCGCACGCTCGAGTCGCACCGGTTCGTGCAGCGCAGCGGCGTGCGGTACTACCGGCTGGGCACGTCGCTGTTCGAGCTGGCGTTCCGCGCGCTGGACGAGCGGGACGTGCGGCGCAGCGTCGAGCCGGCCGCGCGCGAGCTGAACCTGACCACCGGGCACACCGTGCACCTGGCGTCCTACGAGGACGGCGAGGTGATCTACATCGACAAGTACGAGAGCCGGCACAACGTCCGGATGTACTCCCGCATCGGCCGGCGCGCGCCCCTGCACTGCACGGCGGTCGCGAAGGTCCTGCTCGCCGCGCTGCCCGAGGACGAGCGGACCCGGGTGACCGCGTCGATCGACTACCCGAAGCTCACCGCGAACACGCTGACCAGCCAGCGCGCGCTGCTGGCCGAGCTGGCGCGGGTGGCCGAGCGCGGGTACGCCGTCGACAACGCCGAGCACGAGGAGCTCATCCACTGCGTCGCGGCGCCGGTGCGCGGGCCGCGGGGTGTGGTGATCGCCGCACTCTCGCTGTCGGTGCCGCAGGTGCTGGTGGATCTGGAAGGCTTGCTCAAGCTCGTGCCGGTGCTGCTGGCCGCGGCGGAGAAGGCGTCCGCCGAGTGTGGTTGGTCCGCGCCGGACGTGCCGAACGTGTCGAACACCCCTAGGGAGAACTGAGTTCCATGGCGAAGATCGCGATCCACCCCGACGGCGCTGCCACCCCGCCGCCCGTGCCGCTGTCGCACGGCATCCGCAAGGGCAACATCCTGCAGGTGGCGGGCCAGGTCGCGATGGACCCGGTGACGGGGCAGGTCGTCGGCGCCACGGTGGCCGAGCAGACCCGCCAGGTGCTGGCCAACGTCGAGGCCGTCCTGAAGGCCGGCGGCGCCACCTTCGACGACGTGGTGATGTTCCGCGTGTACCTCACCGACACGGCGCACTTCCCCGAGCTGAACGCGACCTACAGCGAGCTCGTCCCGAAGCCCTTCCCGGCCCGCACCACCGTCTACGTCGGCCTTCCCCCGGGCCTGCTCGTCGAGATCGACGCGCTGGCGGTCGTCGAGTAGCACTCGCGACCCACCGTGACCAGCGACTGACGAGGGCAGCGTCGCGGCGGCCGGGTTAGTACAGTTCCGGAAATGCCCGATGAAACCGCACTCGACCGGTTGAACCTCGCCGAGGCCGCGGAGGCCGAGCGGGAGCTGCTGGCCTGCTGCGCGTCGCGGCGGTGGGCCGACGAGCTGCTCGCCCGCAGGCCTTATCCCGATCTCGCGCGGTTACGGGGTGTTTCCGAGACCGTCATCGGCGAGTTGAGCTGGGACGACATCCTGCAGGCACTCGCCGCGCATCCGCGGATCGGGGAGCGCGCGGCCGGTGCCGGGCGTGAGGCCGCGTGGTCGCGGGCCGAGCAGGCGGGGGCCGGCGCGGCCACCATCGAGACGCAGGAGGATCTCGTCGTCGGGAACGTTGCCTACGAGGAGCGGTTCGGGTACGTCTTCCTGATCTGCGCGACAGGGTTGTCCGCCGAGGCGATGCTGTTCGCCCTGCGCGAGCGGCTCGGCAACGACCCCGACTCCGAACGGGAAGTGGTGCGCGTGGAGCTCAACAAGATCGTGGATCTGCGACTGGGGAAGGCGTTCGGATCGTGAGTGAGCTTGCGAGCGAACCAATGTCACAGGGTCACCGCGAGCGGCTCCACCGAGCCTGCGAGGGGGAGTCGTGAGTCTTTCCACTCATGTGTTGGACACGACGGTGGGCCGGCCGGCCTGCGACGTGCCCGTCCGGCTCGAGGCCCGCGGCGAGGGCGGCTGGCAGGTGATCGTCGACGGCTGCACCGACGTCGACGGCCGCATCGGTGGCTGGGGCATCGAGGCCGCCGGCGTCTACCGGCTCGTCTTCGGCACCGGCGACTACCTCGGGCCCGACGCGTTCTTCCCGGAGGTCGCCGTCGCGTTCCGGGTGGCCGACCCGGCCGTGCACCACCACGTTCCGCTGCTGCTCAGCCCGTTCGGCTACTCGACCTACCGGGGGAGCTGAACATGGACATCCGGCTGGGCGAGAACCAGTACGGCAAGGCCGAGACCCGCCTCGTCCGGGTGGACCGCGGCGCGGACCGGCACTCGATCACCGATCTCAACGTCAGCACCGCGCTCGCCGGCGACCTGGCCGCCACCCACCTCACCGGCGACAACAGCGGCGTCCTGCCCACCGACACGCAGAAGAACACCGTCTTCGCCTTCGCCCGCGACGGCGTCGGCGAGATCGAGGACTTCGGCCTGCGGCTGGCCCGCCACTTCGTCGACACCACGCCCACCATCGGCAAGGCCCGGGTGCGCGTCGAGCAGTACCGGTGGGAGCGCATCGAGGTCGGCGGCGCACCCGCGCACCACTCGTTCGCGCGGGCCGCCGGCACCCGGACGGCCACCGTCACCTACGACGGCGAGCAGGCCTGGGTCGTCTCCGGGATCGCCGACGTCACCGTGCTGAACACCACCGGCTCGGAGTTCCACGGCTTCCACCGCGACCGCTACACCACGCTGCCCGAGGCCGACGACCGGATCCTCGCCACCGCGGTCACCGCGCGCTGGCGCCACGCCGGCCACGCCGGAACGAGCGACTGGGCCGAGTCCTACCGGGAGGCGAGCCGGCACCTGCTCGAGGCGTTCGCCGACACCCACTCGCTGTCGCTCCAGCAGACCCTGCACGCCATGGGCGAGCGGGTGCTGCGCCACCGCGACGAGCTGGTCGAGGTCCGCCTCGCGCTGCCCAACAAGCACCACTTCCTCGTCGACCTCGGCCCGTTCGAGCTGGACAACCCCGGCGAGGTGTTCTTCGCCGCCGACCGGCCCTACGGCCTGATCGAGGGCACCGTCGTGCGCGACGGCGCGCCCGAGCCCGGCCTGGCGTGGTGGTAGCGGTGGACTTCCTGAGACCGGCCACGCTCGACGAGGCCCTCGCCATGAAGGCCGGGACACCCGGCGCGGTCCCGATCGCCGGCGGCACCGACATCATGGTCGAGCTCAACTTCGACAAGCGCCGCCCGCCGGCGCTGCTCGACCTCGGCGGCGTCGCCGAGCTGGCCGCGTGGACCGAGGAGAACGGGCACGTCCGGCTGGGTGCCACGGTGCCCTACACCCGCATCGTCACCGAGCTGGGCGACGTCCTGCCGGGGCTCGCGATGGCCTCGCGCACGGTCGGCTCGCCGCAGATCCGCAACCGCGGCACGGTCGGCGGCAACCTCGGCTCGGCCTCGCCCGCCGGCGACGCGCACCCGCCGCTGCTCGCCCAGGGCGCCACCGTCGAGGTCGCCTCGGTCACCGGCACCCGGACGGTCCCGGTCACCGAGTTCTTCCACGGCCCCAAGCGATCCGCGCTCGCCCCCGACGAGCTGATCACCGCGGTCACCGTGCCGAAGGCCACCGGGCCGCAGCAGTTCGCGAAGGTCGGCACCCGCAACGCCATGGTGATCGCGGTCTGCTCGTTCGGCCTGGCGCTGGACCTCGGGCGCCGCACGGTCGGCACCGGCATCGGCTCCGCCGGCCCCACGCCGCTGCGGGCCGAGGCCGCCGAGGACTACGCCGCCGAGGTCCTGCCGTGGGACGGCGGACCGCTGGCGGAGGACGTGCGCAGGGAGTTCGGCGAGCTCGTCGCGGCCGCCGCGCGCCCGATCGACGATGTGCGCGGCACCGCGGCCTACCGGCGGCACGCGCTGTCCGTGCTGGCCCGCCGCACGCTGGGCTGGGCCTGGCAGGAACGGGGAAGGTGGTCCTGATGCGGGTCAACGTGGAGATCAACGGCGAGCCGCGGACCGCGGACGACGTGTGGCCCGGCGAGAGCCTGCTGTACGTGCTGCGTGAGCGGCTCGGCCTGCCCGGCTCGAAGAACGCCTGCGAGCAGGGGGAGTGCGGCTCCTGCACGGTCTACCTCGACGGCACCCCGGTGTGCGCGTGCCTGGTCGCCGCGGGCCAGGCCGAGGGCCGGTCGGTGCGCACGGTCGAGGGCCTGGGCGCGGGCGAGGAGCTCGACCCGGTGCAGGAGGCGTTCGTCCGCACCGGCGCGGTGCAGTGCGGCTTCTGCACGCCGGGCCTCGTCGTCGCCGCGCACGACCTGGTGCACCGCGACCCGCACGCGAGCGACGCGGAGATCCGCGAGGCGCTCGCCGGGAACCTGTGCCGCTGCACCGGGTACGAGAAGATCCTGGACGCCGTGCGGCTCGCGGCGAGCCAGGTGGGCCAGGCGGGCCAGGCGGGGGAGCGGGCATGAGGATCGTCATCGACGGCGCCGCGGTCGCCACGGTCGACGCGGCCGGCACCGAGCACTCCTCCGGGCACGTCGTCGTGGCCGACGGGCTGATCGAGGCCGTCGGCGCCGGCCCCGCCCCGGACGGCCCGGTCGACCGGCGGGTCGACGGCACCGGCTGCCTCGTCACCCCCGGCCTGGTGAACACCCACCACCACCTCTACCAGTGGGCCACCCGGGGGCTCGCCCAGCAGGCCACGCTGTTCGAGTGGCTCACCGAGCTGTACCCGGTCTGGGCCGGCATCGACGACGAGATCACCCACAGCGCGGCGGTGGCCGGGCTGGTGCGGCTGGCGAAGACCGGCTGCACCACGGCCGCCGACCACCACTACGTCTACCCGCGCGGCGCGGGCGACCTGCTCGCGTCGGTCGTCGGCGCGGCCGGGCAGGTCGGCGTGCGGCTGCACGCGGTGCGCGGCTCGATGGACCGCGGCGAGTCCAACGGCGGCCTGCCGCCGGACTCCATCGTGGAGGACCTGGACGAGGCGCTGGCGGGGACCGCGGCGGCCATCGACCGCTACCACGACCCCGCGCCCGCGTCGTTCGTGCGGGTCGCGGTCGGCCCGTGCTCGCCGTTCTCGGTGAGCCCCGAGCTGATGTCCGGCGCCGCGGAGCTGGCCCGGGACAAGGGGGTCCGGCTGCACACCCACCTCGCGGAGACCGTCGACGAGGAGCGGCAGTGCCTCGACGAGTACGGCTGCACGCCGGTGGAGTACGCCGACCGCACCGGCTGGCTCGGCGACGACGTGTGGCTCGCGCACGGCATCCACCTGTCCGACGCCGCGGTGGCCCGGCTCGGCGCCACCGGCACCGGCGTCGCGCACTGCCCCACGTCCAACGCCCGGCTGGGTGCGGGCATCGCGCGGGTCGCCGACCTGATCGCCGCCGACGTGCCGGTGGGCCTCGGCGCCGACGGCGCGGCGTCCAATGAGGACGGTGGGCTCGGGGTGGAGCTGCGCCAGGCTACCCACCTCGCCCGGCTGCGGGGCGGCCCGGCGTCGCTGACGGCTCGGGACGCCCTGCGGCTGGCCACGATGGGCGGCGCGCGCTGCCTCGGCCGCCAGGACGAGCTGGGCTCGCTCGAGCCGGGCAAGCTCGCCGACCTCGCGGTGTGGCGGCTCGACGGCGTCGAGCACGCCGGCATCGCCGACCCCGTGGCCGCGCTGGTGTTCGGCGCGCTGCCGCGGCTCGCGCTGCTGCTGGCCGGTGGCCGGTCGGTGGTGGAGGACGGCGTCTGCCGCACGGTGTCCGAAGTGGACGCCGCGGCGGCGCTGCGCGCGGCGAGCGAGCGGCTGCTGGCGACGGTGTCGAGATGACGGCGTCGAAGAGCACGACCGAGACCCTCACCTCCACCACCGGCGTGGTGGGCGACAGCCCGGTGCGCCCGGACGGCAACCTCAAGGTCCGCGGCGAGTTCGCCTACTCCTCCGACCTGTGGCACGAGGACATGCTGTGGGGCGCGACCCTGCGTAGCCCGCACCCGCACGCCCGCATCCGCGGCATCGACCTCGGCGCCGCGCTCGCCGTGCCGGGCGTGTACGCGGTGCTCACCCACGAGGACGTGCCCGGCGAGAACCGTTACGGCCTCGAGCATCCCGACCAGCCGGTGCTCGCCGAGACCGTCGTGCGCTACCAGGGCGAGCCGGTCGCGATCGTCGCCGCCGACCACCCCGAGACCGCGCGCCGCGCCGCCGCCCGGGTCCGCGTCGACTACGAGGTGCTCGAGCCCGTCACCGATGCCGAGGCCGCGATGCGGGCCGACGCGCCGGTGCTGCACCCCACCCACCCGGACGGCAACGTGGTGCGGCACGCCAGGATCCGCTTCGGCGAGCCCGCGCCCACCGCCGACGTCGTGGTCACCGGCGAGTACACCGTCGGCATGCAGGACCAGGCCTTTCTCGGCCCCGAGTCCGGCCTGGCCGTCCCCGCCGAGGACGGCGGCGTCGACCTCTACATCGCCACCCAGTGGCTGCACGCCGACCAGCGCCAGGTCGCCGGCGCGCTCGGCCTGCCCACCGAGAAGGTGCGGCTGCACCTCGCCGGCGTCGGCGGCGCGTTCGGCGCCCGCGAGGACCTCTCGATGCAGGTGCACGCGTGCATGCTCGCGCTGCGCACCGGCAAGCCCGTGAAGATCGTCTACGGCCGGGAGGAGTCGTTCTTCGGCCACGTGCACCGCCACCCGGCGGTCCTGCGCTACGAGCACGGCGCGACCCGCGACGGCGACCTCGTCTACGTGCGGGCCGAGATCATCCTCGACGGCGGCGCGTACGCGTCGACCACCGCCGCGGTCACCGGCAACGCGGCCACCCTCGGCGCCGGGCCGTACCAGGTGCCCAACGTGCACGTCGACAGCTACGGCGTCTACACCAACAACCCGCCGTGCGGCGCGATGCGGGGCTTCGGCGCGGTGCAGGCCTGCTTCGCCTACGAGTCACAGCTGGACAAGCTCGCCGAGGCGCTCGGCATGGACCCGGTGGACCTGCGCATCCGCAACGTCGTCGAGCAGGGCTCGGTGATGCCGACCGGCCAGGTGGTCGACTCCGCCGCGCCGGTGGCCGAGCTGCTGGAGCTGGTGCGCGCCAAGCCGATGCCGGCCGAGCCGGCGGCGCCGCGCGACCTGCGCGAGCTGCCCGGCGGGGTGTCCAACACGACGCACGGCGAGGGTGTGGTGCGCGGGGTCGGCTACGGCGTCGGCATCAAGAACGTCGGCTTCTCCGAGGGTTTCGACGACTACTCGACCGCGCGGGTGCGGCTCGAGCTGATCGGCGGCGAGCCGGTCGTCATGGTGCACACCGCGGCCGCCGAGGTCGGCCAGGGCCTGGTCACGCTGCAGGCGCAGATCGCGCGCACCGAGCTGGGCGTGCAGCGGGTGGTCATCCAGCCGTCGGACACCAGCGTCGGCAGCGCGGGCTCCAGCTCGGCGTCCCGGCAGAGCTACGTCACCGGCGGCGCGGTCAAGGCGGCGTGCGAGGAGGTGCGCGACGCGGTCCTCGAGCTGGCGGCGCGGCGGCTCGGGGTGCGGGCCGAGGGCCTGACCGGCGGCAAGCTCGTCACGGCCGCGCACGAGGTGCTCGCCGACCTCGCCGAGGTGCTCGGCGAGGAGCCCGTCGAGCGCACCGTGGAGTGGCGGCACCGGGCCACCGAGGCGTTGGACCCGGTGACCGGCAAGGGTTTCGCGCACGTGCAGTACGCGTTCGCCGCGCACCGGGCGGTGGTCGACGTGGACGTCGAGCTCGGCCTCGTGCGGGTCGTGGAGCTGGCCTGCGCGCAGGACGTCGGCAAGGCGATGAACCCCGACGCGGTGGTCGGCCAGATCCAGGGCGGGTCCGCGCAGGGCCTCGGGCTCGCGGTGATGGAGGAGATCCAGGTCGTCGACGGGGTGGTGCGCAACCCGTCGTTCACCGACTACCTGATCCCCACCGTGCTGGACATGCCGCCGATGCCCATCGACGTGCTCGAACGCGCGGATCCCCATGCGCCGTACGGACTTCGCGGCGTCGGCGAGGCGCCGACGCTGTCGTCGACGCCGGCCATCGTCGCCGCGATCCGTGCTGCCACAGGGATCGCGCTCTCGCGGGTCCCCGTGCGCCCGGAACACATCGTTGATGTGTCCCAGAAAGACGGCCCGTAGTCATGATCACGAATGGCGACAATTACCGTCCGGCCAATAACTGAAAGTAGTTCACCCGTTTGGCTCACCCTGAACCACTTAGGGTGGGTCCGTCGCCCGCACGTGGTGCCCGTTTGGGCGCAGAGTGCGTTCGACGGTCGCTGGTAACGTCAACCAGCGGCTCACCGGAGAAGGACGACTCGGATGACTTGGCCAACGGATGGCTCCGGTGGATCGACCTGAGCTGGCCTCTGAGTGGGCGGAGGCGCTGGCCCAGGTCATCTACATCGCGCGGTCCAGGGACGAGATCGAGCGGGCGTTGTCGAGCGCGCTCGGCGACCTCGTCGTTGCCCTGCGCACGGAGCCGTTCACGGCCGAGCCGGCGGCAGCTGTCGCGGAACGACTGGTGGAGCTGGGCCTGACCAGCTCCGAGTGTGTCGAGAGTTCGGTCTACGTACTGGGCAAGGAAATGCCTCACTTACCAGAGCTGGACGGCATCGACAAGGCGGCCGACAAGCTCGTACACGTGTTCAGCGCCATGGCGCGCGGCTTCAGCGACGGCATGCGCCGGCGCCTGTTCGACGAGCAGGAAGGGTTGACGCTCGCGCTGATCCGGGCCAGGGAGAACGCCGAGCGCGCCCTGTCGGACAGCGAGGCGAAGTTCGAGGAGATCTTCTCGACGTCCTCGGTCGGCATGGCCATCAGCGATCTCGACGGCGGGCTGATCAGGACCAACCGCGCGCTGGCGGAGATCCTGGGGCACCGGCGGGGAAAGGTGATCGCGCACCGGCTGGAGGAGATCTTCCACCCGGACGACGCGGACTACCTGCGGCTGCGCTACCAGGTACTCCTGGAGGAGGACTCGCTGCCGTTCCGGGAGCGGCGAAGACTCCTGCGCGCGGACGGCGAGGAGGCGCTGGTCTTCCTGTCCGCGTCGGTGCTACGCGCACCGGACGGCACGGCGAGCTTCTACGTGACGTCTGCCGAGGACGTGTCGGACAAGCACTTCCTCGAGGGCCAGCTGCAGTTCCAGGCGACGCACGACGTGCTCACCGGGCTGGTGAACCGGCACCGGTTCGTCGGCCGGCTGGAGGAGACGCTGCGCGGTAAGAACAGGGTCGAGGACATCACGGTGTTCCATCTCGACCTGGACGGCTTCCGCGCGATCAACAACGGCATCGGCCGCGACGCGGGCGACCGGCTGCTGCAGACCGTGGCGACGCGGCTGCGCGAGGTCTTCGAGGGCGAGACGGCCACCATAGCCAGATTTGACGGCGACGAGTTCGGCGTGCTGCTGGAGAACTCGCCCACCACGCCCGCGCCCGCGTCGCTGGCGGTCCGGATCAACGACGAGCTCACCGAGCCGGTCTACATCGGCGATGAGGGCATAGCCACCACGGCGACCATCGCCGTGGCGCACCACCCCGCGCCGGACACCGCGCCCGCGGAGCTGCTGCGGGCCACCGACACCACCCTCCAGCGACTCAAGACCACCGGCCGCCGCCAGTGGAGCACGGTCGACACCGACCAGAACGAGCGCGACCGGTCACGCTTCGCGCTGGCCAGCTCGATGCCCGGGGCCTGGGAAAACGGTGAGATCGGCATCGAGTACCAGCCGCTGGTGTCGGTGCGGGACAAGACCATCGTGGCCGTGCAGGCGCTCCTGCGCTGGGACCACGCCGAGCAGGGCCGCCTGGACCACGAACGCTGCCTGGAGGTGCTCGCCGAGACCGGCCTCGCGCTGCCCATCGGCCGCTGGATGCTCAGCCGCGCGTGCGACCAGCTCCGCTCGTGGACCGACCGGTTCAACGGCGGCCTGCCGAAGCTCTACGTCGAGCTCACCGTGGAACTGGCCGGCGACCCGGACCTGGTGTCCGCGATCCAGGCGGTGCTCACTGATGCCAGTCTCTCCCCGGACCAGCTGCGCCTCGGCATGCCGGTCCAGGCGCTGTGTATGAACGACGGGCTCGCCGAGGACAACCTCGACGTGCTGCGGGATCTCGGCATAGGTGTGGTGCTGTACGAGTTCGGCACCACCCGAGGCGACCTGGCCTGCCTGGAGGACCTGCCGGTCCGCGCGGTGAAGATGTCCGGCCGGGTGGTGTCGCGGGTGGACCGCCAGGACGAGGAGAGCCTGTTCACGAGGTCGATCCGCCAGCTGATCCCCTTGGTACGAGAGTCCGGCACCTCAGTGATCGTGGGCGACATCGAGACCGAGGAACAGTACGAGTGGTGGCGCGAGGCGGGCGCGGACACGGTGCAGGGAAACTTCACGGGCCCAGCGGGCAACCCGCAGGACGCGGAGCACCTTTTCGTAGCGTGATGCGGGACGCGAGGCCCAGCGCAGGACGTGAGATCGTCGAAGGATGGAGATCCTCAGCAGCCGGATCCTGGTGCGCCCGACCGACCCAGCGACGTCGCTCACCTTCTACCGCGACACCCTAGGCCTGGCGATCCACCGGGAGTTCCCCGGCGGCACGGTCTTCTACCTGGGCGCCGGCCTACTGGAACTCTCCGGCCGAGGCACCGCGGGAGACCGGGCGAACCTGGCGCTCTGGCTCCAGGTACGAGACCTCGAGACCACGCAGCGCGACCTGCGGGAACGCGGCGTGACGATCGTGCGAGAGGCACGAGAAGAACCCTGGGGCCTGCGAGAAATGTGGATCGCGGACCCGGACGGTGTGCGGATCGTGCTGGTGGAGATCCCCGAGAACCACCCCATGCGCAAGGACCAACGCTAAGCGGCGGCCACCGAGCGCGGCGTCAGGGCTGCCTCACCGGCACCGGTGAGCCGCGCCGGCACGAGCTGGCCGACCACGCCCTTGGTGACAGGCTCGATCAGCCCGGCGTGCGCGAGCACGTGCGCGGTGTACTGGTCACAACACGGAACGTCGTCGATGAACAGATCCGGCTCGCTGCTGCAGCTGATCTGCGCCCGCCCGGCCACTACGGCGCGGAGCATCGAGATGGCTCGGTGGTTCAGACCTTCGGACACTGGCGCTGCTGCGCGGGCGATGGACATGGTGTTCCTCGTTGTACTGCTCGGAAATCCCCTGCGAGTCTGTTGTAGCACTCGGCACTGACACTTCGTTGGATGCTGACTGACCCCGTCGGGTTTCATCGAAATTCTTCACACGCTGTTACAGATACTGAGTGCCGGGGGAGAAGTTAGATACACCTGTTGCCCGGAGGGACCAACGCGTTGCGCCGAACGGCCTAGGCGAGGCCGAGATCCCCGAGAGGATCGCCGTGCAGGATTTGGTCCAGTGTCGACTCGTGCACGCTGGGTAGTCCCGTTGCGGTCGCGGCCAGCGCGCGGAGCCCGTCGGCCGCCTCCTTGGGTGTCCACATCGGATAGTCCGAGCCGAACAGCAGCTTGTCCACGATGTCCCACTCCTGCGCGCGGACCAGCGCGAGGTAGCCGTCCAGCGGCCGCGCCCAGGACGCCGACACGTCGGTGAACACCCGCCGGTTCTTCCGGCACGTCACGATGCTCTCCCGCTGCCACGGGTGCCCGAGGTGGGCGATGATCTGCACGAGGTCCGGATGCCGCCGCGCCACGTCGTCGACCAGCAGCGGGTTGGACAGCGACAGGTCGCCGGCGGGGCTGGGCGTGGCGCCCATGTGCCACAGCACCACGAGCCCGAGCCGGGTGGCCTCGGCGAAGAACGGGTCGTGCGCGGTGTCGCGCGGGTCGAAGCCGGCCAGCACCGGGTAGAGCTTGATCCCGCGCAGCCCGTTCGCGACGCCGTCGGCGAGCTGGTCGAGCACGTCGGGGTCGGACAGGTCCAGCGACATGAAGCCGACCGTCGGCGTGGCGGTCGCCGCGCAGAACCGCGCCACGAACTCGTTCGGCGTCCGCACGCCGGCCTTGGTGGCCCGCATGCCGAACACGAACGCCAGGCCGACGCCGCCGTCGCCCATCGCCTGGTCGAAGTCCGCCGGGGTGACGTCCACCCACTCCCGCTTGTAGACCGGCTTCCAGTGGGCGTCCCACTCCGGACCCCAGTGGGTGTGCTGCAGGCAGTGCGTGTGGACGTCGATCACGGGTGCTCCTAAGCCCTTCGGGTCGGTGACTCGCCCAGCGACTCGTACATCCGGCGCAGCACGGCGACCACGTCGTAGTCGGCGGCGAGTGCCTCGGCGGTCTCGTGCAGCCGCTCGAGGTAGTCCTTCTGCTTCTCCCGGCCGAACTCGCCGGCCGGCCCGGACACCGACAGCGCGGCGAGCATCTGGCCGCCCACGGTGACCGGCACCGCGACGCACTTGAGCCCGGTGCTGCCCTCGTTGTCGTCGATGCCGTGGCCGCGCCGGGCGGTGCGGCGGATCTCCTTGGACATCTCGTCGAGCGTGGTGATGGTGCGGTCGGTGCGGGCGGCGTAGGGCTCCGGCGGCAGGTGCGCGCTCAGCTCGGCCGGGTCGACACCGGCGAGCAGCATCTTGCCCAGCCCCGTGCAGTGCGCGCTGTCCCGCGCGCCGGGGCTGGTCTCGAAGCGCAGCGGCCGGTCCGGGGTGCGCACGCACACGTGCACGACCTCGGTGCCGTCCAGCAGCCCAAGGTTGGACGTCTGCTGGGTCTCCCTGCTGAGCGTGTCCAGATAGGTGCCGGCCGCGGCCGAGAGGTCCAAACTGGACACATAGGCGTCGGCGAGGGCCATCACCTTGTGCCCCAGCCGGTACGCGGGCCGCTCGTCCACCCGCACGACGAAGCGCATCTCGGTGAGCGCGGCGAGCAGCCGCACCAGCGTGCTCTTGGGCAGGCCGGTGTGCTCGTGCATCCCGGTGAGCGTGAGCGGTGGCGGCACCGACGCGAGCAGGTCGAGCAGCACGAGGCCGCGGGTCAGCGCGTGCGTGTGGTAGTTGGCGCTCTTGGGCCCGAGCTGGTCTTCGGTCCTGGTCGGGCGCGCGCCGCGTGCCTTTGTCGCCATCTCGATCCTCACTTCGTCGGGGCTCGTCGCACCACGTCGCCCGGTCGCGAACCGGTGTGGCTTCCGTTCTCCACCACCATTGTCCCGGCGACGAGCACGTGCTCCACGCCCGCTGGGAACAGCTGCGGATGAAGAAAGGTAGCGCGATCGGCAAGGCGTTCCATGTCCAACACGACAAGATCTGCCAGCTGTCCTGCCCGGACCTCGCCCCGATCGGTGAGCCCGACCCGCCGCGCGGGTGCCGAGGTCGCCTTGTGGACGGCCGTGGCCAGGGCGGTCCCGCTCGTCCGGGCGAGCACCCGGGGAAACGTGCCGTACGAGCGCGGATGCGGGAAACCGCGGCCGGTCGGGCCGTCCGGGTCGAGCGCGAGCCCGTCGGAGGCCACGACGGCCCGGTCGTGGTCCAGCACCGCACGCAGGTCCTCGGGGCTGCGCCCGCCCGCGGTCATGAAGACGCCGTTGCCGTGCGTGGCGACGAGGTCGAGCACGACGTCCACCGCCGGCCTGTCCGTGGCCAGGTCGGCGACGGTCCGGCCGAGCACCGCCGCGTCCGCGCCGCTGGCCACGGTGATCTCCGTCCACGGCACGGCGTTGTGTGCCCAGGCGGCCGCGATCCGTTGCCGCACAACGGGATCCGCGAGCCGTTCGGGAATCACCGACGGCCCGGCGTCGGTGACCCACTCCGGCAGCAGCTGGCTCAGCGGCGCGTTGCCGGCGAGGTAGGGGTAGATGTCCACGCCGATGTCCGTGCCGGTCTCCACACCTTCGGCGTCGAGCATGGCGAGCACTTCGGACACCCGGCCCCAGTTGCGCTCGCCGACCGAGCACAGGTGCGAGATCTGCGTGCGGCAGCCGGCCCGCCGGGCGATCAGCACCGCCTCGGTGGCCGACGCGAGCAGGTCGTCGCCGTAGTCGCGCAGGTGCCAGGCGAACACGCCGCCGTGCTCGGCGACGACCTCGCCGAGCGCGACCAGCTCGTCGGTGCGGGCGGTGCGCAGCGGCGGGTACATCAGCCCGGTGGACAGGCCCAGCGCGCCGTCGCGCAGCGCGCCGGCGAGGACGTCGGCCATCGCCGTGACCTCGGCCGGGCTCGCCGGGCGGTCGTCGAAGCCGAGCACCGCGGTCCGCACGGGGACGTGCCCGGCGAGCGTGCCGACGTGCAGGCTGGGCCGGGCCGCGGCGAGGGTGTCGAGGTACTCGGCGACGGTCCGCCAGGTGATCCCGACGGCCGGGTCCAGGTCGAGGTAGGCCACCGCCTGGCGCAGCGCCGCGGGGTCCACATCGGACCCGAGCGGGGCGACGCCGAGCCCGCAGTTGCCGACCACCTCCGTGGTGACACCTTGGCGGACCTTGCTGTGCGCCAACGGGTTCGACAGCAGCGCGAGGTCGGAGTGGGTGTGGATGTCGACGAACCCCGGGCACACCACGCGCCCGGACACGTCCAGCCGTGGGACGCCTGGCGCGATGCCCGGCGCGATGCCTGGTTCGACGACTCGTTCGATGACGGCCTCGACGCGGCGGCCCGCGATGAGCACGTCGGCGGCGCGGGGCGGCGCGCCGGTGCCGTCCACCAGCGTGCCGCCGCCGAGCACCAGGTCGGTCAAGGGCCGACCATCCGGTTGGTGAGCGTGCCGAGCCCGGCGACGGTCACCGACATCTCGTCGCCGGCCTTCAGGTACTCGCCGGTGGCCGCGCCGACGCCGGACGGGGTGCCGGTGAGCAACACGTCGCCCGGCTCGAGGGTCATCAGCGTGGACGCGAACGAGACCAGCTCGGCGCAGCTGAAGATCATGTCCTTGGTGCTGCCGTGCTGCTTGCGCTGCCCGTTGACGTCGAGGGTCAGCTCCAGCGCCTGCGGGTCGGGGACCTCGTCGGCGGTCACGAGGTACGGGCCGAGCGGGGCGAACCCGTCGAGCCACTTGCCGGCGAGCCAGTCGAAGAACCAGACGGCCTTGTCGCCGGTGTCGCGCTCGTAGCCGAAGTCCATGCTGCGCGCGGAGACGTCGTTCGAGGTGAGGTAGCCGACGACGATGTCGAGCGCCGCCTCGACCGGCACGTCGCGGGCCGTGGCGCCGATGACCACGCCCAGTTCGGCCTCCCAGTCGACCTCCTTGCTGACCGTGGGCAGCGGGATGTCCGCGCCGGGGCCGACGATCGACGTGGACGGCTTGAGGAACAGGCGGGGGGACAGCCGCGACCGGTCCAGCGGCGGGGCGCCGCTCTCGGTGACGTGGTCCTGGTAGTTCGCGGCGGCGGCGAGGAGCTTGCCCGGCCGCAGCAGCGGGGCGAGGAGCTCCACGTCGGCCACCGGCAGCGCCGGGTCGGTGGCGCGGAGCGTGCCCTTGCGGTGCAGGGGCTCCAGCAGCGGGCCGAGGTCGCCGGTGCCGAGCGGCTGCACGACCGTCTCGTCCTCGAGCAGGTAGCCGTGCTGGACCGCGCCGTCGTGGCGGTAGGTCACCAGCTTCATCCGAGTAGTCCTCCGTCGATCGGGACCGGCACACCCTGCGCGAGGGACTGGCCGGCCGCCGCGAGCACGCGCGCGGTGCGCAGGGCCTCCTCGATGCCGACGACCGTGGGGCGGCCGGTGGTGACCGCCGCGTGCAGCTCGTCGAGCAGCCCGTCGACCGTGTCGATCGTGAGCCAGTGCCGGTCGACGCCGGCGGCGGTGGTGACGGTGGCGGCGGGCTTGGTGGCGTCGAGGAGGAGGACGCCGTGCGAGCCGCTGACCCGGTAGTGGTGCCGGGCGAGGCCGCCGGGCCGGACGTCGGCCCGCGGGGTGGTGCGCCCGACGACGATGGTGCTGGTGAGCCCGTGCTCGTGGTCGAGGGCCAGCAGGCTCAGCTCCCCGTCGCCGGCGCTGAGCGCGTGGACCCGCCGCACCGGGAGCCCCGTCAGCGCGGCGACGACGTCGACCGGGTAGCCGCCGAAGTTCAGCAGCTCCTCGCCGGGGCACGGGTTGCCGCCGGCGACCACGAAGTCGGCTTGGACGTTCCAGGGCAGCCCGACCCGCCCGCCGCGCAGCGCGGCCGCGGCGGCGGTGATCATCGGATGGAACCGGTGGTGGTGCGCGACGACGACCGTGGTGCCGGCCCGCCGCGCGGCCTCGGCGACGCGCTCGGCCTCGGCCAGGGTCGGGGTGAGCGGCTTGTCGGCCAGCACGTGCCGGCCGCGGCCGAGAACGGTGGTGAGCACGTCGGCGCGCTGGGCGGCGGGCGCGGCGACGGAGACCACCGGAGCGTCCACAGTGTCCAGTGCGATGGTGAGATCGTCGTGGTAGGGAAGGGAAAGCCGCCGCGCGGCCGCCTGGGCGCGCTCGGCGTCGGCGGGCCCGGTGGCGGCCACGGCGACGACCCGGAAGCCGGGGTGCGCGGTGAGGGCGGGCAGGTACATGGCGCTCTGGTGGTCCTGCGAGCCGAGCCCACCGAACCCGGCGAGCAGCACGTCGAGCACGCTCACTGTGTTGAACTGTTCGCTTCGCTCCTGCGCTACTCGCCGTCTTCCCTCCTCCCGTGCTCGGCGCTGGCGCGCCTGCGCGCGCTCGTCAGTCCAGACGGCGAACGCTCCGTCGCTCCCGCTCACTGTGTTGGATGGTTCGCTTCGCTCCTGCGCTACTCGCCGTCTTCCCTCCTCACGTGCTCGGCGCTGACGCGCCTGCGCGCGCTCGTCAGTCCAGACGGCGAACGCTCCGTCACTCTCGCTCACTGACACGAAAACAGCCCCAAGTACGCCCGGTACGAGGCCGTT
>NZ_DASWSJ010000138.1:0-1679 GCF_036402745.1 Actinophytocola sp.
GAGGAGGGAAGACGGCGAGTAGCGCAGGAGCGGAGCGAACCATTCAACACAGGAGCGAACCGGTCAACACCGAGGGCCTGCTGCGCGACCTCGCGCCGCAGGTTCTCGGTGCGTTGGTGCGGCGGTTCGGCGACTTCGGCGCGGCCGAGGACGCCGTGCAGGAGGCGCTGCTCGACGCCGCCCTGCAATGGCCGAAGGAGGGCCTGCCGGACAACCCGCGCGGCTGGCTGATCCGGGTCGCGCACCGGCGGATGACCGACCACCTGCGCAGCGAGATCGCCCGGCGGCGGCGGGAGGACACCGTGGGCACCCGGATCCCGCGCGACCAGTACCTCGCGCCGGCCGCGGACGCGCCGCGCGCCCCGGAGTCCGACGACACGCTGACGCTGCTGTTCCTGTGCTGCCACCCGTCGCTCACCCCGGGCGCGCAGATCCCGCTGACGCTGCGCGCGGTCGGCGGCCTGACCACCGCGGAGATCGCGCGGGCGTTCCTGGTGCCCGAGGCCACGATGACCAAGCGGATCACCCGCGCCAAGCAGCGGATCAAGGCGTCCGGCGTCGGCTTCCGGACGCCGCCGGCCGCCGAGCTGCCGGCGCGGCTCGGCGTGGTGCTGCAGGTGCTGTACCTCATCTTCAACGAGGGCTACGCCAGCACCGAGGGCCCGGACCTGCAGCGCGTCGACCTGACCGCGGAGGCGATCCGGCTGACCCGGGCCGTGCGCCGGCTGCTGCCGGACGACCACGAGGTGGCCGGCCTGCTGGCGCTGATGCTGCTCACCGACGCGCGCCGGCCGGCCCGCACCGACCCGGCCGGCGGGTTGGTCCCGATGGCCGAGCAGGACCGCGACCGGTGGGACCGCGCGCTGATCGAGGAGGGCGTGGCGCTGGTCAGCGAGGCGCTGGCGCGCACCGAGCGGTTCGGCCGGTACCAGCTGCAGGCCGCGATCGCCGCGGTGCACGACGAAGCACCCAGCGACGCCGAGACCGACTGGCCGCAGATCCTGGCGCTGTACCAGCTGCTGCGGGTGGTCGCGGACAGCCCGATGGTGGTGCTGAACCAGGCGGTGGCGCAGGCCAAGGTGCACGGTCCGCGCGCGGGCCTGGCCCTGCTGGACGAGGCCGCGGCCGACCCGCGGCTCGCCGGCAGCCACCGGCTCGACGCCGTGCGGGCGCACCTGCTGGAGGAGCTGGGCGCGCCGGCCGAGGCCCGGAGGCTCTACGTCGCGGCGGCGCGGCGGACGCTGAGCGTGCCGGAGCGGCGGTACCTGCTGGAGCGCGCGGATTCTGTCGGTGGGCCGAGGTAGCGTGCCCGGCATGGATTTCAAGCTGGAAGTGGTGCCCGTGCCGGTCTCCGATGTGGACCGGGCCATCACGTTCTACCGCGACAAGGCCGGTTTCTCCCTCGACCACGACCACACGGTCAGTCCGGAGCTGCGGTTCGTGCAGCTCACGCCGCCGGGGTCGGCCTGCTCGATCATCCTGGGCGTGGGCCTCGTCGACTCGGCGCCGGGCTCCTTACGCGGTCTCCAGCTCGTCGTCGACGACATCCAGGCCGCGCAGGGCGAGCTCGCCGGCCGGGGTGTGGAGGTCAGCGAGGTCACCACCGGGCCGGGCGGCTCGTTCGTGTACTTCGCCGACCCCGACGGCAACACGTGGACCGTGCAGGATCCGCGGCCGTC
>NZ_DASWSJ010000139.1:0-7449 GCF_036402745.1 Actinophytocola sp.
CGCCCGGCTGGATCTGCTCGGCCACGACGTGCATCATCCAGTTGTCGCCGGGATGCACGAGCACGGTGACGGCCGTGCCGGACACCTGCGCGCCGGCGTAGATGGGACGCATGTACGGCTTCATCAGCCCCACGCGGCCCATCGCTTCGTGCACGGTGGCCGACCCGTATTGCGCGAGACCGTCCGCGATCTTGCGGTCGGCGCGCGGGATGTTGCGGTAGACGACGCCCAGCTCGTACATCTCAATGTCCTTTCGATTTCAGCAGCTTGTCCAGCCTCGGGAACACGCGCCGCGTGTTGCCTTCGAAGATCGCCTGCTTCTCCTCGGCACTGAGCAGCTTGCTCGCGTCGATGTAGCGCTTGGTGTCGTCGTAGTAGTGACCGGTCTCCGGGTCGATGCCGCGCACCGCGCCGATCATCTCGCTCGCGAACAGGATGTTGTCGACCGGGATCACCTTAGTCAGCAGGTCGATGCCCGGCTGGTGGTACACGCAGGTGTCGAAGAAGATGTTCTTCAGCAGGTGGTCCTTCAGCAGCGGCTTCTTCATTTCCTGCGCCAGCCCGCGGAAGCGTCCCCAGTGGTAGGGCACCGCGCCGCCGCCGTGCGGGATGACGAAGCGCAGCGTCGGGAAGCGGGCGAACAGGTCGCCCTGCAGGAGCTGCATGAACACGGCTGTATCGGCGTTGAGGTAGTGCGCGCCCAGCGTGTGGGCGTTCGGGTTGCACGACGCCGAGACGTGGATCATCGCCGGCACGTCGAGCTCCACCAGCGCCTCGTAGAGCGGGAACCAGTGCTCGTCGGTGAGCGGCGGACCGAGCCAGAAGCCGCCGGAGGGGTCCGGGTTCAGGTTGGCGCCGACGAACCCCAGCTCCGTGACGCAGCGCCGCAGCTCGGCCACGCAGTTGTCCAGCGAGCCGCCAGGGGTCTGCGGCAGCTGGCACGCCCCGGCGAAGCTGTCGGGGAACAGCCGCGTCACGCGGTGGATCAGGTCGTTGGACGTCCGAGCCCAGGCCAGCGCGACGGCCGGGTCGGGGATGTGGTGCCCCATCGACGACGCCTGCGGCGAGAAGATCATCAGGTCGGTGCCGCGCTCGCGCAGCAGCTTGAGCTGGTTGTTCTCGACCGCGTCCCGCACGGCGTCGTCGCTCGGGTCCACGAGCGCGGGCTCCGGCAGCGTCGGATCGGCCAGCCGCGCGAGCTGGGCCGAGCGGAACGCGGTGTGCGTGGCGGGCGCCGTCGTGAAGTGCCCGTGGCAGTCGATGATCATCGGATCGTGCTCTCGACGTACTGCAGCCCCTTGGCCGCCAGCCGCTCCCGCATGTCCTGCGTGTCGAGGCTCAGCTCGCCCCGCCGATAGCGCTCGCGGGACACCGCCTCCTTCTCCTCCCGCGCCGCCGCTGCCGCGGCCACCGCCGCCGCATCGGCGCGCGGCACCACGACCACGCCGTCATCGTCGGCCACCACGACGTCACCGGGCGCCACGAGCTGCCCCGCGCACGCCACCGGCACGTTGACGCTGCCGAGCGTCTCCTTCACCGTGCCGAACGCCGAGACGCACCGCGACCACACCGGGAAGCCCATCGCGGTGAGCTCGGCGACGTCGCGGCAGCCGGCGTCGATCACCAGCCCGCGCACGCCCCGAGCGGCGAGGGCCGTGGCGAGCAGCTCGCCGAAGTACCCGGCATCGGAACGGGTGGTGGGCGCGACCACCAGCACGTCGCCGTCGCGGCACTGCTCGACTGCGACGTGCAGCATCCAGTTGTCACCGGGGGGCACGCTCACCGTCACCGCGGTGCCTGCGATGTGCACGCTCGGGTAGATCGGGCGCAGCCGCGGCGCGAGGAGGCCCGTGCGGCCCTGCGCCTCGTGGACGGTCGCGACGCCGAACACGGCCAGTGCCTTCACATCGGCCTCGGCGGCACGGGGTGGGTTGCGGACGACGACGGTGCTCATGACGCGCCCGCCCACGGCAGCAGCGACACGTGCACCACGTCCTCCTCCACCTCGCCGCCGACGGCCCGGATCGCCCGGTCGACGTCGTCGAGCCCGAAGGTGTGGGTGGTGAGCCGCTCCAGCGGGAAGCGGCCCGACGCCAGCTGGGCGAGCGCGAGCTCGCACGAGCGGTAGCTGTGCCCGCGCGCGCTCTTGATCGTGATGGCCTTCTCGGTGACCTTCTTGACCGGGAAGTCCGGGAACGCGGCCAGCTCGCCCTGGATCACCATCGTGCCCTCGCGCCGCTTGAGCGCATCGATGCCCAGCAGCACCGGCGCGACGCCGGCGCCGGCCGTGCAGTCCAGCACGACGTCGACGCCCTTGCCGCCCGTCACGTCCAGGACGGCGGTGAGCGCGTCGGCCTGCTGCACGTCGACGACGTGGTCGGCGCCGAGGTCCTTCGCTAGCTGCAGGCGGGCCGCGTCGCGCGTCGTGCCGGTCACGATGATCTGGGCCGCCCCGGCCTGCTTGCACGCCACCACCTGGGAGAGCCCCTGCTGGCCCGGCCCCTGGATCAGGACGGTCGAGGCGTAGCCGACTCCGGCGGCGAACAGCGCCCACTCGATGCCGTTCGACAGCGGCGTGACGATGCCCGCGAGCTCCGCGGAGACGCCGTCGGGCACCTTGTGGAGCACCGCGTTCCACGGCAGGTACATGTACTGCGCGAACCCGCCCCACAGGTGTGGCGCGTTGTCGGCCGAGGTGTAGCCGTAGCGGCGCGCGTCGGGGTTGGTGCGCCAGTCGGTGTTCTCGCAGTGGCGGTACTCGCCGATGTGGCACCACTCGCAGTGGAAGCAGCCGACGTAGTGCTCGACGAACACGCGGTCGCCGTCGGTCAGGCCGTGGCGGCGGGTGAAGGCGCGGCCCGCGTGCACGAGCGTCCCGACGTTCTCGTGGCCCATGATCACCGGCCCGGCGAAGGGCGGCTTCGCGTACATCTTCACGTCGGTGCCGCAGATGCCCGCGACCTCGACCTTCAGCAGCGCCGCGTCGTCGGGGACCGCCGGCATCGCGAAGCTGCGCACCTCGGTTCGCCCGGGACCGGTCCGCACGGCCGCGAGAACGTCCTCAGCCATCTGTACCCCATCTATTGGTATGACAGTTTGTTGTCTTACCATAGCGGAGGATGGCGTGGACGACGAGCGGAGTGAGCCGATGCCCGAACTGCACCTGAGCACCGTGACGCGGACCCAGGGGAACAACGCGGCACTGACCGACGGGACGGTGGCCCCACATGGCGCGGTGCTCGACCTCGTCGACGTCCCGGTGCTGGTCCAGGCGTTCCGCCGGATGGTCCGGGAGAACGCGTTCGACGTCTCGGAGATGGCCTTCACCACCTACCTGGTGGCCAAGGCCCACGGCGCCCGGTTCACGGCGCTGCCGGTCTTCCTCGTGCGCGGGTTCCACCACGGCGCGATCCGCGTCGCCGGCGGTGGGATCGCGCCGAAGGACCTGGAGGGCCGACGGGTCGGGGTCAACCGCGGCTACACCGTCACCACGGGCGTCTGGGCACGCGGCGTGCTCGCCGCCGAGCACGGCGTGGACCTCGACGCGGTCACCTGGGTGTGCTCGGGCGACGAGCACGTCCGCGAGTACGGGCCGCCTGCCAACGTCGAGTCGATGCCGCCGGGCGACGACCTGGCACGCATGCTGGCCGAGGGTCGGATCGACGCGGCCATCGGCGTCGACGCCGGGGTGCCGCTGATTCCCGATCCCGACGGGGCAGGCGTGGCGGCGCTGCGCCGCGACGGCCACTACCCGATCAACCACCTCGTCGTCGTCCGCGACGAGGTGCTCGACGCGCACCCCGGCCTCGCCGCCGACCTGTTCAGCGCGTTCGCCGAGGCCAAGAACCGCTACGTCGCGCGGTTGCGAGCCGGGTCGGTCGAGAACGCGACCGACCGGATGTACGCGCGGGTCATGGACGTGACCGGCGCCGATCCGCTGCCCTACGGCATCGCGCCCAACCGGGGCGCCATCGAGGCGCTGCTCGACCACGCGGTGGCCCAGCACATCCTCGACGGCCGCCCCGATGTCGCGTCCCTGTTCGCCGAGGGCACCCACGATCTCGCCGGATGAATCATCACCGCTTGAGCTGGAGGACCGATGAGGATCGCAATCGTCGCCGACCACAACGCCGTGCCGATGAAGGCCCGTCTCGGCGCCTGGCTCGCCGAGCGTGGGCACGAGGTGGACGACCGCGGCGTGTCCGACGACGCCGTGATCGTCGACTACCCGGTGCTGTGCGCCGACCTCGGCGCGCAGGTGGTGGGCGGTGCCGCCGCGTTCGGGATCGTGCTGGGCGGCAGCGGCAGCGGCGAGCAGATGGCGTGCAACAAGGTCCGCGGCGTGCGCGCGGCGCTGTGTCACTGCCTCTTCACCGCCGAGATCGCCAGGGCCCACAACGACGCCAACGTCCTCGTCATGGGCGCGAAGGTGGTGGCGCCCGACCTGGCCGAGCGGATCCTCACGACCTGGCTCGCCACGCCGTTCAAGGGCGGGCGGCACCAGCTGCGGGTGGACCAGATCATGGCGCTGGAGCGCAGCTGACCCCGTCGAGGCTGACACTGTTGAGGAAGGCGAGGACGCGCGCCGGGGCCGACGCGGCCGTCTGCTCGGCCACCGGCGCGTCCCAGTAGGCGGACCCGGCCAGGCACTCGTGCAGGAACCGGGCCGCCGACGTCGCGTGCGACGCGTCCTGTCCGGGAACGACGAGCGCGGGCACGTCGAGCAACAGCAGGTCCTCCGGCTCGGGTCCGGGCACCGTGTCGCGGTCGAACATCGTGCGCGCGAGTGCGGCCAGCACGATCCCGTAGCGCTGCGGGTCGAGGTCGGCGTACGCCGACGCGAAGCCGGGATCGGTGCGCAGCACCGGCGCCCACGGCCCGACGGACGGGTCGGCGCTGAAGCCCGCCGTCGTCGTGCGGGCCCGCTCGACCACCCCGGCGAGCCCGTGTTCGTGGACGTAGGCGGCGTGGAGCTGGAACCGTTCGTGCTGCGCGAGCCGGTACCGGGCGCCGCCCGCGGGGGAGTACAGCACCATGCTCGCGGTGGCCGCGGGATACGTCACGGCGAACATCGTCGCGACCGAGCACCCGACGCACCCGCCCATGAGGTGCGCCCGGTCGATCCCCAGGTGGTCGAGCAGCCCCTTGCCCTGCGCGGCGTAGTGCCGCCAGGTGATCCGCTCCACCCGCCCGCCGGACGCCCCGGACTCCCGCCGGTCGAACGCGATGCACGTGTAGTGCTCCGCGAGCCGCTCCACGATCCCCGTGCGCTGGTAGACGCCGTGCGTGGCCCAGTTGTCGAGGGTGGCGTTGAAGCCGCCGGGGGAGAACAGCAGCAAAGGCGGCCCGCTCCCCGACACGGTGTACCGGGTGGTGATCCCGTCGATGGTGGTAGTGGGCATGAGTGGTCGCTTCCGCGTCAGGACTACTTCGCAGAGGTTGGGGCCGGTCTGCGAAGTGGGTCAGGTCTTGATGCCGCCGCGGATCTGACGGCCGGCGCGCACGTCCGCGGCGTACGCGGCGATGGCGTCGTGGCTGATCCGGGCGACGTTGGCGTAGGTGTCGGGTGGGGTGTCGAGGCTTGCAGCGCTGTAGCCGATGGCGGCGGTCGCCATCCGGATCCGCCCGTCGAGCCAGGGGCCGCCGCCGAAGCCGCCGAGCACCGGGATCGCGACGGCCTGCGCCACCGCGGGCCCGACGACGGGGCCGGAGTTGGTGAAGTTGAGCATGCAGGCCCCCGCCGCCTCCAGCAGCTTCGCCTCGGCGACCAGCGCATCGAGCATCTCCGGCGGCACGGCGCTGTCCGGGCCCGGCGTCGCGCTGTAGGTGACGCCGTAGCGCAGCGCCGTCTGCGGCGTGATGCCGAACTGCGCGAACACCGGGATCCCGGCCCGGTGCACGGCCGTGACGGCCTCCGGGAAGTCGGCCGCGCCGTCGAGCTTGACGATGTCGACGCCGCCCTCCTTGACCAGCCGGATCGCGGCCCGCACGGCGCTGTCGGGCCCCTCCTGCAGCGGCCCGAACGGGAAGTCGCACGACAGCAGCGCGCGCTTCACGCCGCGCCGCACGGCCCGGCAGACGATCAGCAGCTCGTCCATCGTGATCTCGAGCGGGTTGGCGTGGCCCCACAGGTTGACCCCGACCGTGTCGCCGACCGAGACGATGTCGACGCCTGCCCGGTCGACGATGCGCGCCATCTGGTAGTCCCACGCGACCACGCAGACGATCTTGCGGCCGTCGTCCTTCATCGCCTGCAGGCCGGGCAGGGTCACCGCGGGGTCCATCGTTCCTCCATGAGATCGACAAGGGTCAGGCGCGCAGGGCGGTCAGCACTTCGGCGACGTCCTGCTCGTCGCGGCTGACCAGCAGCACCTGGGCGTGCGGGCGCAGGGCGAGCAGGGTGTCGCGTGACCGGGACTGGTCGCCGAGCACCAGCCCGGCGGTCATGACGCCACGGCGCGCACAGGCCCGGCCGATGGTGTCGGCGGCCTCCGCGCTCCCGTGGTCGGTCGCCACCATCACCGCGACGTCGGCCTCGGCCAGTTCGGCGCCCAGGCTCGTCGGTCCGGCGGTGACGCGGTGCAGTGCCATGCCGTCGCCGCCGATCGGGGGCGACCCGGCGACCAGCGTGAAGAACCGGGCGGCGTGCCACGATTCCCCGGCCAGCCGCCGGACCAGCGTGGCGGCGCCGTCGTCGAGCGCGATCACCCGCGCGCCGCGCCGGCCGGCGATCGGGACGTCGATGCGGTACCGCGCCTCCGCCGCGCTCGTCGCGCGGGCGCAGCTGTTGAGCAGGATCGGGCGCATGGCTCAGACCGACGCGTGCGGCTTGCCGGGGGCTGCCGTGAGCTCGTCCTGGCAGGCCTCGACGAACGACGCGTCGCGCGGGAGCACGACGGCAGCCGAGCGCACGTGGTGGTGCGCCGGGTCGACGCCGGGTGGCACCACGCCGTCGGCCTGCAGGGCAGCAGCCACCTTGCGGAGCTTCTGACGGGCCTTGATGATCCCCGCGTCGGCCGAGACAAGCCGCTCCTTGGACCGGTCGGCGATCGGGCCCATGCTCTCCTGCAGCGATGCGTCCTGCATCGCGATGCCCTTGATGCCGGAGAAGTACTCGCCGCTGCGCTGGGCCTCGCGGTCCATGAGGTAGTCGTTGTCCTTGTTGGCCGCGGGCCGGTAGGTGCCGGGGATGTTCTCGCTGTGCACGCCGTGGCCGGCCCGCATCGCCTCGAGCTCGCTGTCGGTGAGCGGCCGCGTCGGGTGGTAGTCGAAGGAGTACGCCCAGCAGTTCTCGTCGTCGATCGGGACCCACCAGTGGCCGTGGATCGGGTGGTCACCGCGCGGGGGCACCAGCGTGAAGCTCGGCATGACCCACGGCGTGATCCGCCAGTAGTAGGTGTCCTCCTCGGCGTTGCGCCGGGCGCCGACGAACAGCCCGCCGTCGGCGTC
>NZ_DASWSJ010000140.1:0-2842 GCF_036402745.1 Actinophytocola sp.
GGCACCGAGATCACCGTCGACTGGGGCGGCCCGGGTGCCGGCGGGATCGCGGGCGAGCCGACCTGGCGGATCCGCGCCACCGTCGCCGAGCAACCCTTCCTGGCCCAGCACCGGCGCGACGACATCACCGCCCGACCGCAGCTGGTGTGGAGCGACGATCGACAAGGCTGGCTCCTGCCGACACCAGGCGGCGACGCCGCCCCGATCAGCGGCACCGGCCACGAACGCGCGGTGCCGATGTCCGTGCTGCGCTACGCCCAACGGCTGGGTGAGCCGCTGGTCGTTGGCGACGCCACCCGCGACGCGTACTTTACCGATGCCGATTGCTGCTCGCTTCTGGCCGTACCCATCCTCAACCGGGGCAACCTGCGGGCGGTGCTGCTGCTCGAGAACCGCCTCATCCGCGGCGCGTTCACCGCCGAACGGCTCGACGCTGTCACGCTCATCGCCGGCCAACTCGCCGTCTCCCTCGAAAACGCCCAGCTGTACGCCGAGTTTCGCCGGATCGCCGACGAGCAGGCGGCTTTGCGGCGGGTGGCGACGCTGGTGGCTCGCGGGGTGGGGCCGGATCTCGTGTTCGCCGCGGTGGCCGAGGAGGTCGGCGCGCTCTTCGGCGCCGGCGCCGCGGTGATCGTGCGGTTCGAGCCGGACGGGGAGGCGACCGTGATGGGAGGCTACGGGTTCGAGCACTCCCAACCGGGTTCGCGCGGCACGCCCGACCCCCGCTTGGCCATGGCGTCGGTCCAGGCGACCGGCCGCGCGGCTCGCCGCGACGTGGACGCCCCGACGTCGGCGAGCCTGCCCGAGGCCACCCTGACGGGCGTCCGCTGTGCGGTCGCTAGCCCGATCGTGGTCGAGGGTTGGCTCTGGGGCGCAATGGCCGTCGGGTCGCGGCGCGACCGGCTGCCCCAGGACACCGAGCAGCGGCTGGTCGACTTCACCGAGCTCGTCGCGACCGCCATCGCCAACGCTGAAAGTCGGGCCGAGCTCGCCACGTCGCGCGCGCGTATCGTCGCCGCCGCCGACCAGACGCGCCGGCGGATCGAACGGGACCTGCATGACGGCGCCCAACAGCGGCTGGTCTCGCTGGCGCTGCAGCTGCGCAATGCGCGGGCGGCGGTGCCGCCCGAGCTCGACGAGCTCGCCGCCGAGCTTGACGAGCTCGCCGCCGAGGCGACCGGCGCGCTGGACGAGCTGCGCGAGATCGCGCGTGGCATCCACCCGGCCGCCCTGGCCAAGGGCGGCCTCCGCGCGGCGCTGCGCACGCTGGCCCGCCGCGCGCCGATCCCCGTCCACCTGGACGTGCGCGCGGAGGGACGGCTGCCCGAGCATGTCGAGGTCAGCGCGTACTACGTCGTCGCCGAGGCGCTGACCAACGCGGCCAAGCACGCGCGCGCCTCGGCCGTCGCAGTCGAGGTCGACGCCGCGGACGCTTTCCTGCGCGTCGCGGTCCGCGACGACGGCGCCGGCGGCGCCGACTTCACCCGCGGCACCGGCCTGGTCGGCCTCAAGGACCGCGTTGAGGCGCTCGGCGGCCGAATCTCTCTCGACAGCCCGCGCGGCGCGGGGACCAGCCTGCGCGTGGAGCTCCCGCTCACCGCGACGAACGGCGGCGTCACCTCCCGCCGATAGGGAGGGCCGTCGTGTCACGTGGGCAGGCGGTATTGGCCCGCGATGTACTCATCATGGCCGGTCAGGAGAGTCGGGGTCAGCGAGTGCGGTAGCGAATATGCTGTCGTGGGGTCGACGCGCGGTCAGATTGAGATGCGAGGGTTGGTTACCTGACCGGGTTCGTCGGGAGCGATCCGCGTCTCTAGGATCTAGCGTCACCGAACGCGATTTCGGAGCCCACCCCACCGTGCATCTCAGCACCGGCTGACCCGGCCTGGCGGCAGGCGTGCCGAGGGTCGGGGAAACCGCCGCACGGTTCGACGGACCGCACACTTGCTGGACCTGATCGGATCCCACACCGCTGAGCTCGTCGTGCTCTGGCGTGCCCCCGTGCCCGATCCGACACCTCCCCTCGAGTAGCCACCGCGGCACGTGGCCCCGCCGTGGGGTCGAAACATGCCAACGGCTCAACCCCGCCGACAACGACAACCCTTGCCGAAGCAGGACGAAGAGCGCGAGCTAGCCGGCCGGCTTGCCACAGACCTAGCTGGCGGAGTGTGGGGCGCGACCACCGCTGGGTCGTATACGGTGCCGCGCCCCGTGCCTCCCACCATCCCGCGCGGGGCGAGCGGTCTACTCACATCAACGACACGGGCGCCGGGCGGTGTGACCCCACGTTCGTCGCCCACCTGGCGCCCCATTTCATCGCGCGGGTTGTCGTGATGGTGGACAGGGTGCCCGCGGTGTGCATGGTGGCGGTGCTTTGGTGCGGCGTGCCGTGCCGATGTGTGAGCGGCGTGCTTTGGTGGCGAAGTGGGGGACGCGTGCCAGGGGCTGTGGGTCGGGGTGGCCGACGAGGTTCTGACCGACGTTGTTCTGATTGATGTTGTTCTGGTTGATGTCGTCGAGGTCTTGCCAGCCCAACAGCCACGAGATGCCGTCCACGGCGAGAGGCCGGACCGTTGGAACGCGACGTTCGCGATCTCGGTCTGTTGGGCCGCGCTGGCGCAACAGTGATTGGTAAGACGGTCGGCGCCGCCTTGAGCACCAACCCTCTGCTCCATCCGCTACAGCTGGCGCTCAGTTGCCGCGACGAGCACGAGGCCCTGGTCGTCCGGACGGCGGTGATCGACGCGTGGCGCGAGTTCCCGGCGGTGGATCCCGAGCTGCCGGACGAGCTCCTCCCGAGGGGCTGGCCGCAGCCTCGTGCTCGCGCGCTGTTCACCGGCAT
>NZ_DASWSJ010000141.1:0-22898 GCF_036402745.1 Actinophytocola sp.
GGGGCGGGGGCGAGGCGGCCTCCGAGGTGCCCAGTCGGCGGGAGCGGCGGTCCGAGCGGTCTTCCACGACCATCGCGGGGCTGCTGGCTGAGGCGTTGGCCGCCTACCAGGAGTCCGAGGAGCAGCAGGCGGCCGAAGACCAGGAGCAGCAGGACCAGCGCGCCCGGGAAGAGCAAGAGCGCCGCGTCCGGGAGGAGCAGGCCCAGCGCGCGCGGGAGGAGCAGGATCGGCGGGCGCGGGAAGAGCAAGACCAGCGGGCGCGGGAAGAGCGGGCGCGGCAGGAGTCTCAGCTCCCCACGTGGGACACGCATCGGGAGTCGGCGGCGGGTCGCGAGAGTGATTTCGGGGGGTTTGACCGGCTCCTCGACTGGCGTCAGCAGTCCCCGGCCTCCGGGCGGCACCGATCGCCCGAATGAGGGGCCGGACGGGTCGTTACCCTTGGCACGATTCAGGTGGCCGGCAGCGTCAGAGCCAATCGTGATCAGATTAGGGTGTGTGCTGCATGTGGCACACCGACGTGCCGCCAATCGTGGAGTCGCGTAGATGACCTCGACCGGAACCCGGACCCTTACGG
Organism: Actinophytocola sp.; assembly: GCF_036402745.1. Classification (GTDB taxonomy): domain Bacteria; phylum Actinomycetota; class Actinomycetes; order Mycobacteriales; family Pseudonocardiaceae; genus Actinophytocola. Next base: position 575 of record NZ_DASWSJ010000141.1, read on the forward strand.
GCTCAGCCACCGGTTCGCCAGCCAGTACCGACGGGTCGGAAAACCCGGAGCAGACCCGGGACGAACTCATCGAGCGGGCCGCCGCCACCGCGGGCGACATGGCCGACTTGATCCGGCTCTACTATCGGTACATCCCGCCGGAGGAGGTCATCGACCACGAGCCGGTCGACCTCGTGGGCTGCGTGCGGTCCCACCGCTTCCTGGCCGAGCAGCGGGTGCCGGGGCGGCCGGCGGTGCGGGTGTTCAACCCGGACGTGGCCACGGACGGGTGGTCCACCGGGGGCACGGTCGTACAGATCGTCACCGATGACATGCCTTACCTCGTCGAGTCCGTGTCCGCCGAGCTGGTCCGGGGCGGGCTGCAGGTCCACCGTGTGGTCCACCCGATCGTGGTCGTGAGCCGGGACGTCACGGGAGGGCTGCGGGACGTCCTGCCCAGCGCCGAGGCCGACGACCCACCACCGGACGCGCTGGCCGAGAGCTGGATGTCCGTCGAGGTCGACCTCATCACCGACGCCGACCGCGGCCGGGAGATCACGACCGGCCTGCAGAACGTGCTCAACGACGTCCGCGAGGTCGTCGAGGACACCGCCAAGATGGCCGGCACCGCCCGCGCCCTCGCCGACCAGCTCGAGCAGTCCCCGCCGGTCGACGAGGCCCAGGCCTACGAGGGCGCCGCCCTGCTGCGCTGGCTCGCCGACGGCCACTTCACCTTCCTCGGCTACCGCAACTACGACCTGGTCCGCGACGGCGACCAGCGCGCCCTGAAAGCCGTCCTCGCGAGCGGCCTCGGCATCCTCCGCCAGGACAGCCTCGCCGCGCGCAGCCTCACCGCCGGCCCGGACGCCACCGCGCAGGCGCTCTCGCCCGAGCTGCTGGTGCTCACCGAGGCCAGCGCGCCCTCGACGGTCCACCGCTCGGCGTACCCGTACTACATCGGCGTGAAGACCTTCGACGCCAACGGAACCGTCACCGGCGAGCACCGGTTCCTCGGCGTCTTCACGATCAACGCACTGCACGAGGACGTCCTCGACATCCCGGTCGTCGGCCGGCGGGTGCGCGAGGTGATCCACCGGGCCGGCTTCCCGCTCGGCTCCTACACCGGCCAGAAGATGCTCGAGGTCATCCAGAACTGGCCCCGCTCCGAACTGTTCTCCACCAGCACCGACTCGCTGTACCAGACAACCACCGGCGTCATCGCCCTCGCCGACCGCCGCCGGCTGCGGCTGTTCCTGCGCCGCGACCCCTACGGCCGCTTCTACAGCTGCCTGGTCTTCCTGCCCCGCGACCGCTACACGACCACCTCGCGCCTGGCGATGCAGGACGTGCTGCTGGACGAGCTCGGCGGCAAGCACCTCGAGTTCTCCACGCGGATCGGCGAGACCGCGCTCGCGCAGGTCCACTTCACCGTGCACACCGCCGACCCGGACCACGCGGTCGACGCCGACGTCGCCCGCATCCAGGCCCGCATGACCGAGGCCGTGCGCACGTGGGACGACCGCCTCGTCGAGGCCGTCTTCGCCGAGCAGCGCGAGCAGGTGGCCGAGGGGACCGGCGACGGCACCGTCACCGTCGGCGCCGAGTCCGCCACCGAGCAGGGCCAGCGGTTCGCGGGCATCTTCCCGGAGGCCTACAAGGAGGACTTCGGCGCCGGCGACGCGCTCGCCGACCTGCGCCGCCTCGAGGGCCTGCGCCGCCAGGGCGATCTGGACATGGCGTTCTACTCCCCGCCGCACGGCGAGCCGGGGGAGCGCCGGTTCAAGATCTACCTCGCCGGCCACGGCGTCACGCTGTCCCAGCTCCTGCCGTTGCTGCAGCAGATGGGCGTCGAGGTCGTCGACGAGCGGCCGTACGAGCTGCGCCGCGAGGACGGCACCAAATGGTGGATCTACGACTTCGGCCTGAGCGTCGAGCCGTCCGTCGTCGAGGGCAGGTCCGCCGAGGAGCGCGAGGAGCAGCGCGTCACGTTCGAGGAGGCGTTCGGCGCGATCTGGCGCGGTGACGCCGAGTCCGACCGGTTCAACTCGCTGGTCCTGCACGGCGGGCTGACCTGGCGCCAGGCCGCCCTCCTGCGCGCGTACGCCCGCTACCTGCGCCAGGCCGGCACCCCGTACAGCACCGAGTACATCGAGGACGCCGTGCTCGGCCACACCGACGTGGCCACCGCGCTGGTCTGCCTGTTCGAGACCCGCTTCGACCCCCACCTGGCCGAGCACGAGCGGCAGGAGGCGGTCGACGACCAGGTCGCCCGGCTCACCGAGCTGATCGACGAGGTCACGAGCCTGGACGCGGACCGCATCCTGCGCAGCTTCACGACCCTCGTCTGCGCGACGCTGCGCACCAACTACCGGGTGCGCGACGAGGACGGCGTGCCGCGGCCGTTCCTCGCGATCAAGCTCGACCCGCACGCCGTGCCCGACCTGCCCGAGCCGCGGCCGCGGTTCGAGATCTTCGTGTACTCCCCGCGGGTCGAGGGCGTGCACCTGCGCTTCGGCCCGGTCGCCCGCGGCGGGCTGCGCTGGTCCGACCGCCGGGAGGACTTCCGCACCGAGGTGCTCGGCCTGGTCAAGGCCCAAGCCGTGAAGAACGCGGTCATCGTGCCGGTCGGCGCGAAGGGCGGGTTCGTGGTCAAGCGCCCGCCGACGCCGGTCGGCGACCCGGGCCCGGACCGGGAGGCGTGGCTCGCCGAGGGCGTGGCCTGCTACCGGATGTTCGTCTCGGGCCTGCTCGACCTCACCGACAACCTGCACGCCGGCAAGGTCGTCCCTGCCCCGGACGTGGTCCGCTACGACGAGGACGACACCTACCTCGTCGTCGCCGCGGACAAGGGCACCGCCAAGTTCTCCGACATCGCCAACGACGTCGCCGCGAGCTACGGCTTCTGGCTCGGCGACGCGTTCGCCTCCGGCGGCTCGGTCGGCTACGACCACAAGGCCATGGGCATCACCGCCCGCGGCGCGTGGGAGAGCGTCAAGCGGCACTTCCGCGAGCTGGGCAAGGACACCCAGACCGAGGAGTTCACCGTCGTGGGCGTCGGCGACATGTCCGGCGACGTCTTCGGCAACGGCATGCTCCTGTCCGAGCACATCCGGCTGGTCGCCGCGTTCGACCACCGGCACGTGTTCATCGACCCCGACCCCGACGCGGCCACCTCCTACGCCGAGCGGCGCCGGATGTTCGAGCTGCCCCGGTCCAGCTGGGACGACTACGACCGCTCGCTGATCAGCGCGGGCGGCGGGGTCTGGCCGCGCACGCTCAAGGCCATCCCGGTCAGCGAGCAGGTCCGCGTCGCGCTCGGCCTGCCCGAGGGCACCCGCAAGCTGTCGCCGCCGGAGTTGATCAAGCAGATCCTGCTGGCCCCGGTCGACCTGCTGTGGAACGGCGGCATCGGCACCTACGTGAAGGCCAGCGGCGAGAGCAACGTCGAGGTGGGCGACAAGGCCAACGACCCGGTCCGGGTCAACGGCGCGGACCTGCGGGTCAAGGTCGTCGGCGAGGGCGGCAACCTCGGCCTCACCCAGCGCGGCCGCATCGAGTTCGCCAAGGCCGGCGGCAAGGTCAACACCGACGCGCTGGACAACTCGGCTGGCGTGGACTGCAGCGACCACGAGGTCAACATCAAGGTTCTGCTCGACCAGCTGGTCACCCACGGCCAGCTCGCCCAGGAGAAGCGCAACGAGCTGCTCGTCGCGATGACCGACGAGGTCGGCGACCTCGTGCTCGCCGACAACTACCAGCAGAACGCCGTGCTCGGGGTCAGCCGCGCGCACGCCGTGCCGATGCTCACCGTGCTGGCCCGGCTGGTCACCTCGCTGGAGGAGCGCGCCGGGCTGGACCGCGAGCTGGAGGCGCTGCCGTCCAAGACCCGGTTCCGCGAGATGGACAAGGCCCACGACGGCCTCACCTCACCGGAGCTCGCGTCCCTGCTCGCGCACGTCAAGCTGGCGCTCAAGGAGGAGGTGCTGGCCAGCGAGCTGCCCGACGCGGACGTGTTCGCCCGCCGGCTGCCGGAGTACTTCCCGAGCCGGCTGCGCGAGGAGTTCGCCGACGCCATCGCGAAGCACCCGCTGCACCGCCAGATCACCACCACGCTCGTGGTCAACGAGGTCGTCGACGGCGGCGGCGTGTCCTACGCCTTCCGGCTCGCCGAGGAGATGAACGCCACCGGCACCGACGCGGTCCGCGCGTTCACCGCGGCCACCCGGATCTACGACCTGCACACGCTGTGGGCCGGCATCCAGGCGCTCGACAACGTCGTGCCCACCGACACCGCCGACGAGCTGATGCTCGAGACCCGGCGGCTGCTGGACCGCGCGTCGCGCTGGCTGCTGTCCAACCGGCCGCAGCCACTCGCGGTCGGCGCCGAGATCAACCGCTTCCACAAGGTCGTCGCCGAGCTCGCGCCGGACGTCGGCCGGCTGCTGCGCGGGGCGGAGCGCGAGGCCACCGCGAAGCACGCGGAGGACCTGGTCGCCCAGGGCGTGCCGGCCGAGCTCGCCGCGCGGGCCGCGTCGCTGCTCAACGGCTACCCGCTGCTCGACATCACCGAGGTCTCCGAGCTCGCCGAGCGCGACGCGGGACTGGACGTCGAGCGCAGCCCGCGGGAGACCGCCGAGCTGTACTACGCGCTGTCCGACCACCTCAACATCGACTCGATGCTCACCTCCATCAGCGCGCTGGAGCGGGGCAACCGCTGGCACGCGCTGGCCAGGCTCGCGCTGCGCGACGACATGTACTCCTCGCTGCGGGCGATCACTCTGGACGCGCTGCGGCAGAGCGACCCGGGCACGTCGGCCGACGAGAAGATCGCGAACTGGGAGCAGACCAACGCCTCCCGGCTGGCCCGGGCCCGGCTGTCGCTGGAGGAGCTGCAGCGGGTCGGCAAGCTGGATCTGGCCACCTTGTCGGTGGCAGCCCGGCAGGTGCGCAGTATGGTCCGCTAGTGGGCGTGTTCATTGCGGAGGTCCGGCCGCGCTGGTCGGACATGGACGTGTACGGGCATGTGAACCATGCCAACACGGTGACGCTGCTCGAGGAGGCGCGGATCGCGCTGCTGTTCGGCGAGGCGGCCCGGCACGGCGGTGCGGAGGCCATCTCGAAGGGCGTGGTGGTGGCGCGGATCGTGGTCGACTACCACGCGCCGCTGGTCGCCGACGGCGGCACGGTGCGGGTGGCGGTGTCGGTGCGGGAGATGCGGCACGCGTCGTTCACCATGGACTACGAGGTCCACAGTGGACCGTCGGACTCGGATCCGGTGGCGGTCACCGCGGAGACCATGCTGGTGCCCTACGACCTCGCGAGCGGCCGCCCACGCCGGATGTCCGAGGCGGAGAAGGATTTCCTTGCCGCCTGGCGTAGTGGGAGCAACGGTGCCTGAGCTGGAGTTCGCCGAGCGGTCCGAACGCGACGACCTCGGCGCGTTCGTCGCCCGCGCGGTGCGGTTGGACGGCACCACGGTGGTGCGGCTGCGCGGCCGGGACGGTGACAAGGGCACCGGCCGGATCGACTCGTGGGTCGCCACCCCGTTCGACGTGCTCGCCACCCGGACCGTGCTGGGCAGGGTCGAGCCGAACGACGTGACGGTGTCCGGCAACGAGCTGCTGGCCGCGCTCGCGGTGTCGCGCGGCGACCGGATCGACCCCGGGCCGGTGCTCGACCTGCAGTGGCGCTCGGCGCTGCCGCCGCAGGCGCACTGGCAGGTCGTGGAGCTGCTGCCGGCCAAGGTCGTCACCGAGCTGGCCGACCGCGGGCTGGAGCTGGCCAGGGAGAACACGGGCCCGAACGGCAACCCGCCGGCGTCGCTGCTGGACCAGACCGTGCTGACCGTCGCGGACGACAAGCTCGAGGTCAAGATCCCGCTGCGCTGCCTGTTCGCCATGTCCGGCATGGGTTTCCTCGGCACCGGCGGCGCGGACGAGCAGGTCCGGGTCACCGCCACCGACGCCTGGCTGCGCATCGACGCCCGGTTCGGCGCGGTGGTCCGCCGCCGGCACGCCCTGTTGCCCCTGCTCGTGTAGTCGTTCCGTGGCACCATGGGCGCGGCTTGCCAAATCCTTACGGCCGGCCGACGGGTGCGACCGGATCCGGTCGGAGGGAGTCACAAAGTCATGAGTGAGCTTGCGAGCGAATCATTGACACAGGGCGACCGCGAGCGGCGCTACCGAGCCTGCGAGGGAGCGTCGTGAGTGACCAGGACGACGACCCAGCGCGCAGCTTCCTCGACCAGACCGTGCCTCGCGACGACGTGTGGGACAGTCGCGAGCCCGAGGAAGGCCCGGCGCGGCCGCGGCACGTCCAGTACCCGACCGAGCCCGAGCCGCCGCAGGACCCGCGCGAGCGCCGCAAGAACGCCATCAGGAACGCCGCGTGGACGTTCGGCCCGAGCCTGGGCTACCTGGCCGCGACGGGCGCGTTCAGCGGCGACTCCGCCCAGGCCGACCCGGCGCCGGAGCCCCAGCCCGAGCCGGCTCCGGAGCCCATGTACGACGACCCGGGCGCCGGCTACGGCGGCGAGATCGGCAGCGGGCTCTGAGCGCCGCTCAGACCAGCCACGCGGCGGTGTTCGGCGGCAGGGAGCCCTCCTCGAGGGGCCCGCTGGCCAGCAGCACCTCACCCGGTGGCAACGGCACCGCGGTGTCGGACGTGTTGAGCGCGCAGATCAGCCCGCCACCCTTGCGGCGGTAGGCGAAGCAGCCCTCCGGCGCGCCGTACCACTCCAGCGCCTCGCCCGCGAAGGCCTCGTGCGTCTTGCGCAGCTCGATCGCCTCCCGGTACAGCGACAGGGTCGAGTCGGCGTCCTCGAGCTGACGCTCCACGGTGAGCGCGGCCCACTCCGGCGGCATCGGCAGCCACGTCTCGTCGCCGGGGGAGAAGCCGAACGGCGGCTCGTCGCCCTCCCAGGGGATCGGCACCCGGCAGTTGTCCCGGCCGCGGTCGCTGTGCCCGGACCGCTCCCACACCGGGTCCTGCAGCGCCCAGTCCGGCAGGTCGACGTTGGGCAGGCCGAGCTCCTCGCCGTTGTACACGAACACCACGCCCGGCAAAGCCAGCTCCACCAGCGCCATCGCCCGGGCCCGCCGCGCGCCGACCTCCCCGCCGCCGTAGCGGGTGACCTCGCGCCACACGTCGTGGTTGGACAGCGTCCAGGCCGGCGGCGCGGCCGCGGTCGCGGCGGTGGCGATCGACTCCTCGATCGCCGTGCGCACCGCGGCGGCGTCGAACTCGGCGAGCACCAACCGGAAGTTGAAGCCGAGGTGCAGCTCGTCGGAGCGCAGGTAGTTGGCGAGGCGGTGGTTGTCGGTGACCCACACCTCGCCGACCGCCATCGCGCCCGGGTAGCCGTCCATGACCTTGCGGATCATCCGGTGGATGTCGTGCACGCCGTCGTCGTCGAAGCGCGGGTCGTAGAAGTCGTGGTGGCCGATCACCCCCACGGCCCGCAGGTCCATGTCCGGCAGCTCGGCCGGCTTGGCCATGCCGTGTGCCACGTCGATGCGGAACCCGTCCACCCCGCGGTCGAGCCAGAACCGCAGCGTCCGCTCGAGGTCGGCGCGCACATCGTTGTTCGCCCAGTTCAGGTCCGGCTGCTGGGGCGCGAACAGGTGCAGGTACCACTGGCCGTCCGGCACCTGGGTCCACGCGGGGCCGCCGAACACGCTGACCCAGTTGTTGGGCGGCTCGGTCCCGCCGGCCCGCCCCTCGCGGAAGACGTACCGCTCGCGCGCGGGGCTGTAGGGCGCGGACTCCAGCGCGTCGACGAACCACGGGTGCAGGTCGCTCGTGTGGTTGGGCACCAGGTCGATGGTGATCTTGATGCCGTGCTTGTGCGCGTCGGCGACGAGCCGGTCGAAACTGTCGAGGTCACCGAAGAGCGGGTCGACGTCGCGCGGGTCGGCGACGTCGTAGCCGTGGTCGGCCATGGGGGAGGTGAAGAACGGGGTGAGCCACAGCGCGTCCACGCCCAGCAGCTCCAGGTAGCCGAGCCGGGACCGGATCCCCTCCAGGTCGCCGATGCCGTCGCCGTCGAAGTCGGCGAACGACCGCACGTACACCTGGTAGAAGGTCGCCTCGTGCCACCACTCGGTGTCGGTGGCAGCGAAAGGGGCCCCCTGGTCACTCTCCCCTGATCTACGCACGATGAGTCATCCTGCCAGGTCTCGCCGATGCGGAGACAGTGCCTGCTCGCCGCTGGCGCGAGGAAAGGTCAGGTCCAGCTGTTCATCATGCTGTTGGCGGCCATCTCCAGGTAGGTCCACAACTGCGCCCGATGCTGGTCGGACAACTTCTCCTCGTCTACCGCTATTCGCATGCATCGAAGCCACGCGTCCCGCTCGATGGGGCCGATCGAGAACGGTGCGTGCCGCATGCGCAACCGAGGGTGCCCGCGGCGGTCGGAGTAGGTGTGCGGGCCACCCCAGTACTGCATGAGGAAAAGCCGCAGCCGCTCCTCGGCCGGGCCGAGGTCCTGCTCCGGGTACAGCGGACGCAGCACGTCGTCCTGGGCGACCTCGGCGTAGAACCGGGCGATGATGCGGTGGAAGACCTCTGCACCGCCCACCGCCTGGTAAAAGCTCTCGGTCTGGTTCTCGGGTGTCGCCACGGTTCCATCCTCGCATTTCGTCCCGGACGCCCGCTCACGGCTCGGACGGCGGGAAGCCGCGGGTCATCGGACCGCGGATGCCGGCGTCCTCGAACGCCTCCATCACCTTGGCCCGCAACGTCCGCTGCACGGCCCACTGCCGGCCCGGCCGCACCTTCACGGTGAGCCGCATCGTGATCCCCTCGGCCGCCGTGACGCGTTCCACACCGAGCACCTCGGGCGGCTCGATGACGTCGTCGGCCAGCGGCGCGGCCTCGGTGGCCTCGGTGGTCACCCGGCCGAGGATCTCGCTGGCCTGGCCCACGTCGGCGCCGTAGCCGATGGGCACGTCGACCACGGCCACCGCGAAGCCCTGGCTGGAGTTGCCGACCCGGAGGATCTCGCCGTTGCGCACGTACCAGACGGTGCCGTTCACGTCGCGCAGCGTGGTGATCCGCAGGCCGACCGCCTCGACCGCGCCGCTGGCCTCGCCGACGTCCACGACGTCGCCGACGCCGTACTGGTCCTCGAGCATCATGAACACGCCGGACAGGAAGTCCTTCACGAGGTTCTGCGCGCCGAAGCCGATCGCGACGCCGACGATGCCGGCCGAGGCGAGGATCGGGCCCAGGTTCAGCCCGAGCTCGCCCAGGATCATCACGAAGGCCAGACCGAACACGATGAACGAGACGATCGAGTTGAAGACCGAGCCGATCGTCTGGGCCCGCTGGGCGCGCCGCTCGGACAGCATCGTGCCCAGCGCCTGCGGCGCTCGTTCGCGCAGCGGCCGCAGCAGCGTGGGGATCCCGCCGCCGCTGGCTCGGGTGAGCCGGTCGATCAGCCGGCGGCACACCAGCCGCACCAGGAACGCGCCGATGAGGATCAGGATGATCGTGATCGGCTTGGCGATGAGCCAGCCCGCCGACGATGCCAGCCAGTCGTTGTGAGTCCAGCCGTAGATCGTCCGGCACCAGCCCTCGTCGGCCACACACGACGGTGCGGCGAAGGAGAGAACGTCCGAAACGGTCACGGCGCGACCATATAGGCGGCCGCCGCCACGGCGTTCACCAGATCTTTGTGAGGGTGAAGACGGACACGTTATGCAACACACGTGCGTAACGTGGGTGATCTGTGGTCTGCTATGCCTTGCTGAACCGGTGGAGGTGGTCGCGTGCCCGACCGACATCCGACTCCGATCGGCGCCGCCCGCGCTGGGCTGGCGCCGCGGACTCAGGCGCGTCCGAGTTCCGTCAAGGCGAACCACGGCGCCTCGGAGCAGACTCATGGACCGCCCACCTGGGGCCGGCGTCGGGTGTTGTTGCTCAACACCACCTTCGAGCCACTGACCGCGCTGCCGTTACGGCGCGCGGTCGTGCTGGTGGTGTGCGGCAAGGCGGAGGTCGTGCACGGCGATCCGAGCGGGCTGGTGCTGCACTCGGCCGCGGACAGCGTCGTGGTGCCGTCGGTCATCCGGCTGAGCAGCTTCGTGCGGGTGCCGTACCGGGCGCGGGTGCCGCTGACCCGGGCCGGGCTCATGCACCGCGACCGATACCGCTGCGCGTACTGCGGCAACCGGGCCGAGACCATCGACCACGTCATCCCGCGCAGCCGCAGGGGCGAGCACACCTGGCAGAACTGCGTGGCGTGCTGCGTGAAGTGCAACCATCGCAAGGCCGACAAGCTGCTGTCCGAGCTCGGCTGGCGGCTGCGGGTGGTGCCAAGAGCACCACGCGGGGTGCACTGGCGGCTGCTGGCCGGGGTTGTCGATGCCGACCCGCAGTGGCTGCCTTACCTGGGAGAGCCGGCCGCCTGAGGGCAGCCGGCTTCGGTGTCTTCCAGGGCTCGGGTCAGGAGGCGGTGACGCGCGTGCCCGCCGTCACCCGGGTGCCCCGGGTGACCCGGGTCCCGCGCGTGACCCGCGTGCCGGCCGTGACCCGCGTGCCGCGGGTGACCCTGGTGCCGCGCGTGACGCGGGTGCCGGCCGTGACGCGAGTGCCACGAGTGACACGGGTGCCAAGACTGTCGCCCAGCTCGAGCTGGTCCAAACGGGTGATAACCGTCAGCGGGGTGCTCGTGATGCTCGTGGTCATGGCGGTGCTCCTCGGGCGGTGTACGCACGGAGAGTGCGGATGAGGGGTGCGCAAGGGCCGTACAGGTGAAAGCTAAGACGTAGAACTGTAACGGACAAGACGTCTACGGTGACGGTCGCCGAACTTTTGGGGACTTGGGGCCGTTCGCGACGCCCGACTGCGCTCAATGCGGGATCCGGGTCACCGGCGGTCGGCGGAGCACGGTTACCGGGAGGCGTACTAGCGGTAACCCCCGGTGATACCGACGTGATCTTGCGCGCCGGTGGCCGGGACGTCAGCGGCGCTCGGTAGTCTGTCGCGCGTGAACGTCGTGGAGACCATTCTCGTCTACGCGGTGATCCCGCTCGCCATCTACGGCGTGGTCGCCCTGCTGACCCTGCGCGACAAGGTCGCGCGCAACCCGCGGTACCGGCCGGGCCAGCCGTGGGACTACCCCCCGGTGTGGTGGACCGCCAACCCCGCCGGCGTCGGCGTCCAGGCGGCCGCCGTCCCGTCCGGTGGCGCCAAGGGCAAGCGCACAGCCAAGGGAGGCGCTCGTGGCAGCTGGTGAGGTCGTCCGGGCCGGTGTGCCCGGAGACGTGATCGCGGAGGATCCGGAGCACGGCTACGGCGCGGTGGTCACGGCCAGCGGCCGGGTCTCGGTCGCGCGTGAGCACAAGCCCGCCGTGCCGGAGCTGCCGTTCAGCTCGGTGCAGCTGGCCCGGCTCGACGAGGCGCTCACCCTGTCGGCCCGCTCGACGGGCCTGGGGTTCAGCGTGTACCTCGGCGACCTGGGCGGGGACACCCGGGCGTTCGCCGAGGACCTGCACGCCGCGTCCGGCGAGAACGCCCCGGCGGCCGTGCTGATCGCGGTGTCGCCGACGCAGCGCCGGGTCGAGGTGGTCACGGGTGCCGAGTCCTCCCGCCGGCTGCCGGACCGCGCGTGCAACCTGGCCGTGATGAGCATGGTGGCCTCCTTCAAGGAGGGCGACCTCATCGGCGGCCTGGTCAGCGGGCTGCGCATGCTCAGCGACCAGGCCGGTCCCGCCAAGCGCTAGCCAACCCACCGACGAGAGAACGCCGCGAGCCCGAGGGCCCGCGGCGTTCTTCGCTTCTGTGGGTCAGCTCTCGCTGTCGAACTCGCGGGCCGCGAGCGCGCGCACTACCCCGGCCCGGCCTTCGGACACCAGCCGGCGCAGGGCCGGCGGGTGCGATTCGTCGGCGAGCCACGCGTCGGCGGCCTCGACGGTCTCCCGCGCCACCGACCACGACGGGAACAGGCCCATCGCCACCGGCTGGGCCCGCTCGCTCGACCGGCGCCGCCACACGCCGGCGACGTCGGCGAAGTAGGCCTGCACGTACGGCACCAGCAGCTCCCGCTGCGCCGGGTGGGAGAAGCCCGCGATGATCGACTCGTGGATCGCGTTCGGCAGCTCGTCGTCGTGCACCGCGCGGCGCCAGGCCTCGGCCTTCGCCTCCGCGGTGGGCCGCAGCGCCCGCGCCCGCTCCGCCTGCCGGTTGCCCGTCGCGGTCGAGTCGGCGCTCAGCGCCTCGTCGACCTCGCGCTCGGTCCCCGCGCCGTGCGCGACCAGGGCCTGCAGCAGCCGCCAGCGCAGGTCGGTGTCGACGACCAGCCCCTCCAGCGGCGCGGTCCCGTCGAGCCAGCCACGCAGCACGGCCACCTGGTCGGCGTTGAGCGAGGACCCGGTGAGCGCGTTGACCAGCGCCAGCTGGTGGTCCGACCCCGGCTCGACCGACGCGGCGAGCTCCAGCAGCCGGTTGGTGAAGATCCGCCAGCCCTGCGGCGCCCACTTCGGGTCGGCGTAGGAGTTGAGCGCGGTCTGGGCCTGCAGCAGCAGCCGCTGCACCACGCCGACCTCGGTCTCCGCGGGCAGCCCGTGGCACACCAGCAGGACGAAGTCGCGGGCCTTCAGCTCGGCCTCGCGGGTCATCTCCCAGGCCGCCGACCAGCACAGCGTCCGCGGCAGCGGCTCGGTGATGTCGCCGATGCGGTCCACGAGCGTCGCGAGCGAGTCCGGGTCCAGGCGCATCGTGCAGTAGCTCAGGTCGTCGTCGTTGATCAGCACGAGCTTGCCGCGCGGCACGCCGACCAGGTCGGCCACCTCGGTCCGCTGGCCGGTCACGTCGATCTCCGCGCGGTGCGTGCGGACCAGCTTGCCGTCCCGGTCGTCGTACACGCCGACGGCGACCCGGTGCGTGCGCAGCTCACCCAGGCCCGGCTTGGCCCCGCCCTGGTCGATCGCGAACGACGTGAAGCGACCGGAGTCGTCGACCTCGAAGGCGGGTCGAAGTGAGTTCAGGCCGGTGGTCTCGAGCCACTGCGCGCTCCACCACGACAGGTCCCGCCCGGACGCCTCCTCGAGCGCGGCCAGCAGGTCGGCCAGCGTCGCGTTGCCCCAGGCGTGCTTGGCGAAGTACACCCGCAGCCCGGACAGGAAGCGGTCCTGCCCCACGTACGCGACGAGCTGCTTGAGCACGCTCGCGCCCTTGGCGTAGGTGATGCCGTCGAAGTTGACCTCGACCGCCTGCAGGTCCGGGATGTCCGCGGCGACCGGGTGGGTCGAGGGCAGCTGGTCCTGCCGGTAGGCCCAGGACTTCTCGATGTTGGCGAAGCTGGTCCACGCGTGCTTGTACTCGGTCGCGTCGGCCTGCGCGAGCACGCTCGCGAACGTGGCGAACGACTCGTTGAGCCACAGGTCGTCCCACCAGCGCATGGTGACCAGGTCGCCGAACCACATGTGCGCCATCTCGTGCAGCACGGTCTCGCAGCGCCGCTCGTAGGCGTAGCGGGTGACGCGGCTGCGGAACACGTAGTCCTCGAGGAACGTCACGCAGCCGGCGTTCTCCATCGCGCCCGCGTTGAACTCCGGCACGAAGCACTGGTCGTACTTGCCGAACGGGTAGGGCACGCCGAAGCTGCGGTGGTAGAAGTCGAAGCCCTGCTTGGTCTCGGTGAACAGGCGCTCGGCGTCCATGTGCTCGGCGAGCGAGGCGCGGCAGTACAGGCCGAGCGGCACGACCGCGCTGTCGTCGCGATACTCGTCGCGCCACTCCGCGTAGGGGCCGGCGACGAGCGCCACCAGGTAGGTGGATATCCGCTTGGTGGTCTCGAAGACGTGCCGCGCGGCGCCGTCCGGGGCCGGGTCGGTGGTCTCGGCCGCCGCGTTGGACATCACCTTCCACGACTCCGGCGCGAGCACCGTGAGCCGGTAGGTGGCCTTGAGGTCGGGCTGGTCGAAACAGGTGAACATCCGCTTGGCGTCGGCGGTCTCGAACTGCGTGTAGAGGTACACGCCCTTGTCGACCGGGTCGACGAACCGGTGCAGGCCCTCGCCGGTGTTCATGTACCGGCAGGTCGCGCGCACGGTGAGGGTGTTGTGCTCGGCGAGGGAGGGGAGCGCGATGCCGTCCTCCTCGCGGTAGCCCGACACGTCCAGCGGCTGGCCGTTGAGCTCGGCGGACTGGACCGACTCGGCGACGAGGTCGATCCAGCTGGCCGCGCCGGCCTCGTGGCTCGTGAAGGACACCGTGGTGACCGAGGAGAACGTGCCCTCGCCCGGCTGGCCGTGAGCGTTCGTCAGGTCCAGCTCGATGTCGTAGGCCTGTACCTCCAGTAGCGCCGCGCGCCGTTGTGCATCGTCACGGGTCAGGTTGGGCGGAGCCACTGGTCACCTCAAGTCGCGTTCGGTATCACGAGCGCGATGACAATCGCGTTCAGTCGCATCCAAGCACCCCAGGGGCGGCTGTCGCCCGCCAGACGGGTGAGAACGGGAAGAAAGTTCGCGGCCGGCGTGGTTGTTGCAGACATGACTTCTGCTTCCAAGACCAAGGTCGACTTCTACTTCGACCCACTGTGCCCCTTCGCATGGATCTCCTCGCGCTGGATCCTCGAGGTCGAGCAGCAGCGGGAGGTCGAGCTCCGGTTCCGCGTGATGAGCCTTTCCGTGCTCAACGAGGGCCGTGACCTGCCGGACGACTACCGGCAGATGCTCGACCGTGGCTGGGGTCCGGTGCGGGTCGCCATCGCGGCGGCCGAGAAGCACGGCGACGAGGTCCTGCGTGACCTCTACACCGCCATGGGCACCCGCATCCACAACCAGGGCAACAAGGACCTGGACGCGGTCATCGAGGAGGCGCTCGCCGAGGTCGGCCTGCCCGCCGAGCTCGCCGAGGCCGCGCACAGCACCGACTACGACGAGGCGCTGCGCAAGAGCCACCACGAGGGCATGGACCCCGTCGGCATGGACGTCGGCACGCCCACCATCCACGTCGACGGCACCGCGTTCTTCGGCCCGGTGCTCAACTCCATCCCGCGCGGCGAGGACGCGCTGAAGGTCTTCGACGGCGCCGTCGCGCTCGCGAGCTTTCCCAACTTCTTCGAGCTGAAGCGGACCCGCAGCGGCGACCTCAGCTTCGACTGAGGCACTTTCGTGTGACAGGCTGGAGGCCGACCGCCCCGTCAGCGTCACATCTCTCGGAGGAACCATGGCCGCGCCGACCCAGGTTCGCACTGCTCACCTCATCGGCGGGACGTTCGTCGACGACACCGGCGGCGAGCGGATCGACGTGGTCAACCCGGCCACCGAGGAGGTCATCGCCTCGGTGCCGGCCGGTACCCCGGCCGACGCCGACGCCGCGGTGCGCGCCGCGGCCGACGCGTTCCCCGGCTGGGCGGCCACGCCGCTCGCCGACCGGGTCGCCGCGGTGCGGCGCATCAACGACGGCCTGCGTGCCCGCGCGGGTGAGCTGGCCGCCACGATCACCGCCGAGGTCGGCACGCCGATCGCGTTCGCGGCCAAGGTCCAGGTGGTCAACCCGGTCGGCATCACCGACGGCGTGCTCGACGAGATCGAGAACGGCGCGCTCGACCCGGTCACCTTCGGCAACTCCACCGTCGTGCGCGAGCCCATCGGGGTGGTCGCGGCCATCACGCCGTGGAACTTCCCGCTGCAGCAGATGGTCGCCAAGGTCACCCCGGCCCTGGTGGCCGGCTGCACGGTGGTGCTCAAGCCGAGCGAGGTGGCGCCGCTGACCGCCGGCCTGCTCGCGTCCATCATCGACGAGGCGGGCCTGCCGGCGGGCGTGTTCAACATGGTGCACGGCACCGGCCCGGTCATCGGCGAGGCGCTCGCCGCCCACCCGCTGGTCGACATGGTGTCGTTCACCGGCTCCACCCGGGCGGGTCGCCGGGTCGCCGCGGTCGGCGCCGAGACCATCAAGAGGGTCACGCTGGAGCTGGGCGGCAAGTCCGCGTCTGTCGTTCTGGACGACGCCGACCTGGTGCGTGCGGTCAAGATCACCGTGGCGAACTGCTTCATGAACAACGGCCAGGCGTGCAGCGCGCTCACCCGCCTGCTCGTGCCCGCGGACCGGCACGACGAGGCGGTCGAGGCCGCGGTCGCGGCGGCGGCGAAGTACCGGCCGGGCGATCCCACTCTCGAGACCACGCGCATCGGCCCGGCGGTGTCGGCGGCGCAGCAGGAGCGGGTCGTCGGCTACATCCGCAAGGGCGTCGAGGAGGGCGCGGTGCTGGCCCATGGCGGCCCGGACCCGGTCGAGGGCGTCGAGCGCGGCTACTACGTGCGCCCGACGGTGTTCGGCGGTGTGCGCGAGGACATGACGATCGCGCAGGAGGAGATCTTCGGCCCGGTCCTGGTGATCCTCCCGTACACCGACGAGGACGACGCCGTCCGCATCGCGAACGGCACCCAGTACGGCCTGGCCGCAGGCGTCTTCGGCGGCGACGCGGACCGCGCGTACGCGGTGGCCGGCCGCCTGCGCGCGGGCCAGGTCGACGTCAACGGTGCCCTGTTCAACACGAAGGCCCCGTTCGGCGGCGTCAAGCAGTCGGGCAACGGCCGCGAGTTCGGCCGCTACGGCCTGGAGGAGTTCACCGACCTGAAGTCCATCCAGCGCTGACCCGGTTGTCCACAGCCAAGATCCACGAACCTGAAACTGTCAGACCCCGCCGCTAGACTGGAAAGCGGGGAGCCCCCGCGAGTCCGCAGTTGTCCACAGGGGCGACGCGCGCCGGCCGGAACTGTCGGTGTCCGCCGGTAGGCTGGATACCGGGGCCGGCGGCCACCGCCCTCAGCGGGCCAGCTCGTCGCGTTGCGCCACAACGAAGGCCGGGTCCACCGGCTCGCCGTGCCCCGGCACGATCACGCTCGCCCCGAGCGCCAGCACATTGTCCATAGTGGACGGCCAGTGGGCCGGCTCCGCATCCGGCCCGACCTGCGGCGGAGCGCCCTGTTCCACCAGGTCACCGGCGAACACCACGCCCGCGTCCGGCACGTGCACCACCACGTCGTGGTCCGTGTGTCCCAGCCCTGGGTGGATCAGCTCCACCGCCCGCCCACCCAGGTCGATCCGCACCCGGTCGGTGAACACGTCTGTCGGCGGCACCAGCCGGGCCGCCTCGAGCCGCCGGGCGAGCTCCGGCTCGCCCTTGCTCCGGTACCGCGCCGCCCAGTCGCGCCGCTGCTCCTCGCCGTCGGCCTCGATCACCTCCCGGCACCGCGCGTGCGCCCACAGCGGGCACGGCAGGAACGCCGCCGTGCCGAAGAAATGGTCGAAGTGCGCGTGCGTGATCACCAGCGTCCACGGCACCGCCGCCCGCTCCCGCACCGCCGCGAGGATGTCCGCCCCGTGCACCTCGTCGGTCCCGCTGTCCACCACGAGGCACCGCCCGGTCCCGACCACCAGCCCGATCGTCTGGTCCAGCTCCGCGTGCCGCCCGGCGAACACCCCGGGCGCGACCTCGAGCCACCGCGCGCTCATCGCCGGTCCTCGAACACCCCGTCGACCAGCACCGGCACCACCCGGCTGACGTCCACATCGGACGCGAGGACGACATCGGCCGGCACCCCCGCGGCGACCAGCTCCCGCCCGGACACCGACTCCGCCACCAGCTCGCCCACCCGGCCGGCCGCGGCCCGGTAGGTCAGCGCGGCCAGCCGGGCCTCCGCCGACGGCGCCCGCCGCCCGGTCACCGCGGCCGCGATCGCCCCCGCGCCGAGCAGCTCCTCGATCCCCGGGCGCAGCCGCCGGTCCGGCGTGTCGCGCCACCGCTCGCCGGCCGCGACGATGCCGATCGGCGCGTCGCCCGCGAGCTCCACCGCCGCGGCGGCCACCGCGGACGCGTTCCGCAGGCACCCCGCGAGCACCGTCGTCCCGGTCGCCGCGGCGGCCGCGCACAGCGTCGCCCCGTTCGGCGAGGAGATCGCGAGGAACGCCCCCTCCGGCAGCGTCACCAGCGACGACGGCCGCAGCGTCCACTCGCCCACCGCGGCGTCCGCGACCAGGGTCGTGCCCGCGGACCGGCCGCCCTCGATCCCGGCCAGCCCGCCGCGGGTCAGCACCGCCCCCGCCGCCCGCGCGGCTTCGACCGCCCGCTCGTCGCGCCACGGCAGCGGTAGCACCCGCCCGCCCCGGCTGAGCGCGATGTCCACGGTGGTCGTGAACACCAGCACGTCGACGACGACCAGCACCGCACAGTGCGGCCCGAGCGCGGTGACGCCGTCTCGCCCCCACTCCAGCCGCAGGTCGAAGGAGTCCTGCGCGTAGACCGTCACCGGCCGATCGTGCCACGGCTGGCACAATGCCCGCGTGCGCGTTTACCTGGGATCCGACCACGCGGGATTCGAGCTCAAGGCTCGGCTCGTCGCCGCGCTGGCCGCCGCCGGCCACGACGTGGTCGACGTCGGCCCGGCGGTCTACGACGCCGACGACGACTACCCGCCCTACTGCATCGAGACCGCCCGCCGGGTGGTGGCCGACGCCGGCAGCCTCGGCGTCGTCATCGGCGGTTCCGGCAACGGCGAGCAGATCGCCGCCAACAAGGTCAAGGGCTGCCGCGCCGCGCTCGGCTACAACGTCGAGACCGCGACGCTCGCCCGCCAGCACAACGACGCCCAGGTCGTCGGCATCGGTGCGCGCATGCACACCGCCGAGGAGGCCACGGAGATCGTCTCCACGTTCGTGACCACCCCGTTCTCCGGTCTCGAGCGGCACGCGCGGCGGATCCGCATGCTCGAGGAGTACGAGCGCACCGGCGAGCCGCCCGCCCTGCCGAGCTAGTGCCGGAGGGCCACACCCTGCACCGGCTCGCCCGGCTGCACAAGAAGCTCTACGGCGGGCGCCCGGTCGAGGTCACCAGCCCGCAGGGCCGGTTCACCACCGCTGCGTCCATTGTGGACGGACGGGTGCTGCGCCGGGCCGAGGCGTACGGCAAGCACCTGTTCCACATCTACGGCCCGGACGCGATCGTGCACGTCCACCTCGGGCTCATCGGCACGTTCAGCGACCAGCCGCTGCCGGTCACCGCGCCGGTGGGCCAGGTGCGGATGCGGATGGTCGGCGAGACGCACGTCAGCGACCTGCGCGGGCCGACCGTCTGCGAGCTGGTGGACGCCGCGCGGATGTCGGTGGTGCTGGCCAAGCTCGGCCCGGACCCGTTGCGCCGCAACGCCGACCCGGAGAAGGCGTGGGCCCGGCTGTCCCGCTCCCGGCTGCCGATCGCGGCGCTGCTGCTCGACCAGGCGGTGCTCGCCGGCGTCGGGAACGTCTACCGGGCGGAGATCCTGTTCCGGCACAACGTCGCGCCGCTGGTGCCGGGCAAGGAGCTCGACCATGCACTGTGGACGGACCTGTGGGACGACCTCGTGCTGCTCATGCGCAAGGGCGTCCGCACCGGCAGGATCGACACGGTCCGCGACGAGCACCTGCCCGGGGTGAGCGGCCGCGCCCCGCGCCGGGACCGGCACGGCGGCGAGGTCTACGTCTACCGCCGGCACGGCCAGCCCTGCCTGGTGTGCGGCACCGAGATCGCGATCGCCGGCCTCGCCGGCCGCAACCTCTACTGGTGCCCGACCTGCCAAGCCCGCTGACCTTCTCGTGGCGCCAGAAAGTGACCGGCGCCTCCCAGTGGAAGGCGCCGGTCACGGCCGGAGGTCAGAAGTCGAAGCCGCCGCCGAAGTCCCCGCCGCCGAAGTCGCCCCCGCCGAAGTCTCCGCCACCGAAGTCGCCGCCGCCGTAGTCCCCGCCGCCCATGTCGCCGCCGTCGCCGCCCATGTCACCGCCGCCGCCGTCACCACCGTCACCGCCGCCGTCGCCACCGCCGTCCATGGAGTCCTGCTGGCCGGCGTCGTAGCCCTGCTCCCACGCGGCCGCGTCCGGAATGCCGTACATGCCGGAGAACAGCGAGCTGAACAGCAGCGCCGAGCCGAGGCCCCAGGCGCCGCCGATCAGCGCGGGCTTCCACCACGGCTCGCTGTACCAGCCCTGCGGCACAGGCCGGCCGGCCACCCGGCCGCCGGGGTAGTAGTGCGGAGTGTTGGCGCCGGGCTGCGGCGAGGCCTCGTACTCCTGACCCTCGACGGTGACCCGCCGGTCCTCGTTGACCTTGCCGGCGCGCTGCTGGTCCGGGTCGACCGGCAGCTCGGGGCCCGGGTCGAGGCCCATCGCCTCGCGCGCGGCGCGCGCGTAGTACAGGCCCTCGAGCGCGGTCTTCGTGACGAGCCGGCTCTGCTCGACGGTCTTGGCCTGCTCCATCTGGGAGCCGGCCGCGTTGTAGCGCTCCGAGGCGTCGGCCAGCGCCTGCTTGGAGGCCTCGTCGGTGCCGACGAGGTTCATCACCTGGCCGCCGAGCCTCTCGACCCAGCGCCTGGCCTCGGCCTTGGCGTCCTCGAGCCGGTTTTGCTTGGCATTCGCCTGGTTCCTGGCGAAAGTCGTGCCGAGCGCGACCACGGCCAGAACCAACGCGATGACCACGATAACGGTGATCATGGCACCCCTCCCGAAATACACGGTTCGTCACGACAACGGGCACGCTACGCCCGGAGTTCCGCAGGAGCCGAAGCAACCCGGACGAGGTCCCTGGCTGCGTGAACCCAACTCGCCTTCGCGACGGACAGGTAGTCACTGACCGGTGATCAGACGTATGGTTGTCGCCCATGAGGGTCGACCTGCCGTTGTTGGTGCGGGAGGCCACCGCAGCCGACGCGGAATCGGTCGGCGAGGTGCACGCGGAGGCGTGGCGGGTGGCGCACCGGGACCTGTTCGAGGGCCACTGGCTGAGCTCGCTCGTCGAGCAGCGGCGGACCATGTGGACCGGGCGGCTGACCGCACGTGCGCACGCCCGCAACACGCTGCTGGTCGCGGAGCGCGGCGACCGGGTGGCGGCCTTCGTCCACTTCGGTCCGCACACCGACGGCGTGCCGGACGGGGAGATCTTCGACCTCTACGCGCATCCCACGGTGTGGGGCCGGGGCGTGGCCCGGACGCTGATGGACAAGGCGTGGGAGATGCTGCTGGACGCCCGCTACCGCCGGGTTCGCTTGTGGACGATGGCGGGGGCCAACCGGGCGCGGCACTTCTACACCTCGTTCGGCTTCGTCGAGACCGGGCGCAGGCGCGAGCACGACTTCGGCGACGGCCGGCCGGTGCTGGAGGTCGAGTACCTGCGGCGGACCCGCTAGCGCGCCAGGGCCGCGCGGATGTCGTCGGGCATCGGCGTCTTCTTCAGAGTGGTGGGGTCGACGAACACGTGCCGCACCTCACCGTCGGCGATCAGCCGCTCGCCGACCCGGAACACCGGCCGGACGATCATGCTGGTGGTGCCGAGGTGCTCGACGGGCATCTCGATGTCGAGCTCCTCGTCGAACCGGGCGCCCTCAACGAACCGGACGCGGGCCTCGGCGACCACGATGTCGTAGCCGCGGTCGACCATCTCCTGGTACGGCCCGACCCGGTCGCGGAACAGCTCGGTGATCGCGACGTCGTAGAAGAACAGGTACTGCCCGTTGAACACGACGCCCTGCTGGTCGCATTCGCTGTACCGGACCCGCAGCCGGTGGACGAACGTGGTCATCGGTTGTCCGCGTGCCCCTCGGCGAGCTGGCGCGCGACCTTCTCCGTGCCGCCGAACCGGGCGAGCCGGGCCGTGGTCTGCGGCGCGAGGAGGCTGAACCACGCGCCGGCGCGCATCACCGGGTCGGCGACGTCGACCTCGGCCCGGTTGGCGCGGATGGCCCGCACCACCGCGTCCGCGACGTCGGCCGGGGTCCGCGGCCGGACGCCCTTCGGGAGCTCGCCGCCGCCCTCGTGGAACATGCCCGCGTCGGCGATCGGCCCCGGGTTGACGCAGCTGACGCCGACGCCGAGCGGCTCCCAGTCCTGGCGCAGCGCGAGCGCGAATCCGCGCAGCCCGAACTTGGTCGCGTTGTACAGCGAGCTGACCGGCGTGGCCGACTTGCCGGAGAGCGACGAGATGAGGACGACGTGGCCGCGGCCGCGGGCCAGCATCCGCTCGCCGAGCTGGCGCGCTAGCATGATCGGCGCGCGCAGGTTGACGTCCAGCACGCGGTCGATCTGCTCGACCGAGAACGACTCGAGCTCGCCGGCGCCCGGCAACGCGGCGTTGGCCACGAGGATGTCGACGTCCGTCCGCGCCACCCGCGCGACGTCGTCGGCGACGGACAGATCGGCGACGAGCGCCGTCGCGCCCACCTCGGCGGCCACCGGCTCGAGCGCGTCGGCCCGGCGCCCGGTGAGCGTGAGCGCACACCCCTCGCCCGCCAGCCGCCGTGCGATTGCCTGACCCAGCCCACCTGTGGCACCCGTGACCAGCACGGACGTTCCCCGAAGCTCCATGTGG
>NZ_DASWSJ010000142.1:0-12914 GCF_036402745.1 Actinophytocola sp.
GCCGGATGCGAAGGCCGCGCCCCGAGGCGACCGGCCCGGTCACCGCGACCGCGGAGCGGCTCGACACCCGGCGGCCGCTCCCGGCCAGCAGGCTCACGCTCGACGGGGCCGACGGCAGCCCCGAGCTCATGCCCACCGGCACGCCCGGGCGCAGCGGGCCCGCGGCGTTGCCGCGGCGGTCGAGTGCCAGCCGGGTCGTCGACACCGCGCCCGTGGCCGACCGGGGGTGGGACCGCAACCTCGACTGGGGCGAGGACGCCGTCGTCGTGCCGTCGCGGGTCAGTGGGCGGCGCGGGGAGGGGCGGTACGACAACCCGCCGGCCATCCCGCGCTCCGCGCCGCGCCCGGCGGATGTCGAGATGGTCGCCGGCCGGCCGGTGCACGTCGTGTACCGGCCGTCCCGAGGGCTGGAGGTGCGCGAACCGGCGCCCCGCCGCATGCCCCTGCGGGACGGGCCGCGGGAGACCGACGCGGTGGTGAGATGACATGCCGATCCGCACCAACCGCGGCCGCGCCGCGGTGTACCGCAAGGTCTGGGGCTGGCCGATGCGCTCGCCCACGCACTTCGTCGTCATCCTCGTCGTGGTGGCCGCGCTGATCCTCACGATCGGCATCCTCGTTCCGCAGCTCACCGGCGGGAACAGTGGCCGCCCCAGCGGCGCCGCCAACACCACGAGCGGCGCTCCGACGACCCAGGGCGCCACGACCACCGAGGACCAGCAGCCCGGCGGCACCGGCGGCAGCGCCACCACCAACCTGCCCACCCGCATCGCGTCCCCGCCGCAGCGGCCCACCTCCGCCGCGCCCGCCGACGAGGCGCTCAAGGTCGCCAGGTCCTGGGGCGAGGCGTGGGTCCACCACCCTGACGGCGTCACCACCCAGAAGTGGCTCGACGGCCTGCGCCCGTTCACCACCGAGGAGTACCTGGTCGAGATGGCCACCGTGGACCCGGCGAACATCCCGGCCACCAAGGTCACCGGCCGGCCCAAGGCCACCGAGTCGTTCACCAGCTCGGTCACGGTCAAGCTGCCGACCGACGGCGGCGACCTCGCGATCACCGTCATCGACACGCCGCAGGGTTGGCGGGTGGCCTACTACGAGAAGGCGGGCTGAGATGAAGTCCGCGCTCGTGGTGGGTGGGCTGGTGGCGGTGCTCACCGTCGTCGTGGTCGGGGTCAGCGCGGTCACCACCGTGGTCCGCGAGGACCAGCGGGCCGACCAGGCGCGCCGGATGAACCTGTCCTGCAACGCGAGCCTCGGGCCGATCACCAGCGGCCCGGCCGGCAGCGGCGCGGCGGACGCGGCCAAGCTCTCCGGCGACCAGCGCGGCACCGTCGCGATGATCATCTCGATCGGCAAGAAGCGGAACCTGCCGCCGCGTGCCTGGCAGGTCGCCATCCAGGCCGGCATGACCGAGTCGGGCCTGCGCAGCCTCACCTACGGCGACCGCGACTCGCTCGGCATCTTCCAGATGCGCCCGTCGATGGGCTGGGGCTCGCCCGCCGAGGTCACCAACCCCGACTACGCGATCAACAAGTTCTACGACGTCCTCGAGGCCGTACCGAACTGGGAGCAGCAGCGCCCGGGCGAATCGGCGCAGGACGTCGAGCGGTCCGCGTTCCCCGACCGGTACCACAAGTGGGAACCGATGGCCGCGCACCTGATCGGCAACGTCGGCCTGGTCGCCGACCCGACCGGGTGCGGCCAGGGCACCGGCCCGCTGCTGCCGGCACCCACCCAGCAGGCCGGCAAGGCGATCACGTTCGCGCTGGCCCAGCAGGGCAAGCCCTACGAGTGGGGTGCGCTCACCTCGCACCAGAACTCCTACGACTGCTCCAGCCTGATGCTGCAGGCCTACCGGTCGGCGGGAATCACCCTTCCGAGGGTTTCCCGCCAGCAGTTCCAGGCCGGCGCGCTGCTCCCCGTGGAGCAGGCACAGCCCGGTGACCTGCTGTTCTGGGCCTACGACCCGAGCAATCCGGCCACCATCCACCACGTTGCCATGTACCTCGGGGACGGCAAGATCGTGGAGGCCCAGCAGACCGGTGTGCCCGTGCACATCCGGCCGGTCCGCTGGGGGGAAGCAGAGTTGTTGGCCCAGGCCGTGCGGCCGGGCGTCTAGTGATCTTGGGGGTCCCGATGACCATGTACCCGGCCGAGCCGATGCAGCCCCGCCGCCCAGCCTCCAGCACCCCGGTGCACGACTACCTCACGGCGCCGCATCCCGGTGTGCCCGAGGGCTACGTCGTGCTGCCGACCTCGCTGGTCGAGTCGATGCCCCTGCCGTGGCAGCAGGCGATGGTTCAGATTCTCGCCGAGTTCCACCGGGCCCACGGCCACCTCAGCTGGCCGGAGTACCGCGTGGTCCCGTCCCGGCGCGAGCGCCTGGTGAACCTCGACGAGGAGCAGCTGGCCGAGGTCGGCTACCTGGTCGAGATCGACGTCGACGGCGAGCTCGTCTACCGCGAGCGCAGCGGCCGCCGCATCGAGAACCCGGAGGAGACCGAGGTTCTGGTGTCCTGCCTGGACCCGATCCCGGGCCAGTACCGCAACGCGAACGAGGACACCCCGCCGCGCGGCTTCCCCGCCCAGCAGTCCTGGAAGTAGGCGCCCGGCACGGTTGCCGCATGCGGTCCGGCGCATTAGACAGGACCCATGGCCGACAGCAACCCGGATCCTGGTTGGTACTACTGCACCAAGCACGGCACCGTCGAGCACGGCGACGTGTGCCGCGCCGCCGACCGGCTCGGGCCCTACCCCGACAAGGAGACGGCGTCCCGCGCGCTGGAGATCGCCCGCGAGCGCACCGCCGCCTGGGACAAGGCCGAGCGCGAATGGAATGACGACTGACACCGTCGCTCCCTGATCATCCGGCGTCCCGGCTAAGGTGCGAGACCATGGTGGTCAGGGCCGAGGGCGCCGGGAGCTTCGCCCGGATCCGCGTCGAGTTCGGCCTGCCCGCGCAGTTCCCCGGCCCGGTCCTCGCCGAGGCGCAGCACGCCGTCACCAGCGGCGTGGCCGGGCCGGACCGGCACGACGCCACCGACCTCCCGCTCGTCACGATCGACCCGCCCGGCGCCAAGGACCTCGACCAGGCGATGTACGTCGAGCGCCGCGGGAGCGGCTTCCGGGTGCACTACGCCATCGCCGACCTCGGCTGTTTCGTCACCCCCGGCGGCGCGCTCGACGCCGAGGTCCGCCGCCGCGGCCAGACGCTCTACCTGCCCGACGGCAACGTGCCGCTGCACCCCACCGTCCTCAGCGAGGGCGCCGCGAGCCTCCTGCCCGACCAGACCCGGCCGGCCGCGCTCTGGACGCTGGACTGCGACGCCGACGGCGCGCTCGAGAAGGCCCACGTGCGCCGGGCGCTCGTCCGCTCGGTCGCCCGCTTCGACTACGACACCGTGCAGGCCGCGATCACCGCCGGCACCCCGCACCCCTCGGTCGCCGAGCTGCCCGCGATCGGCCGGCTGCGCCGCGAGCGCGCGGTCCGCCGGGGCGCGGTCGAGCTGCAGCTGCCCGACCAGGACGTCGAGCCGGACGGGCGCGGCGGCTGGCGGCTCGTGCTCCGCCCGCGTACCGAGGTCGACGCCTGGAACGCGGAGATCTCGCTGCTGACGGGCATGGCCGCGGCCACGCTCATGCTCGACGCCGGCATCGGCGTGCTGCGTACCCTGCCCGCCGCGCAGAACGGCGCGGTCCGCTGGCTGCGCCGCTCGGCCCGCTCGCTGGGCATCGCCTGGCCGAAGGGCACCGACGCCGCCGAGCTGCTGGCCGGCCTCGACCCCGGCCAGCCCGAGGCGCTCGCCCTGTTCATGGACGCCACCCGGCTGCTGCGCGGCGCCGCCTACACGGTCTTCGACGGCACCCCGCCCGAGCTTGCGACGCACGCCGGGCTCGCCACCTCCTACGCGCACGTCACCGCGCCGCTGCGCCGGCTCGTCGACCGGTTCGGCACCGAGATCTGCCTCGCGGTGTGCGCCGGCGAACCCGTGCCGGAGTGGCTGCGGGAGGCGCTGCCGGAGCTGCCGAAGCTGATGGAGGGCTCGGACGCGCTCGCCACCAAGGTCGACAAGGCCTGCCTGGACCAGGTCGAGGCGTGGGTGCTGGGCAGGCGGATCGGCAGCGAGTTCGACGCGATCGTGCTGCGTGCGGACGAGAGCTCCGCCGAGGTGTTCCTCACCGACCCGCCGGTGATCGCCAAGTGCGCGGGGGAGGACCTGCCGGAAGGCGAGACGGTCCGGGTGCGTTTGGTACAAGCGGACGCGGAGGCACGGAAGGTGTCCTTCGAGCGCGCATGAGGAGGATGTGGTGACCGACGTGACGGGTTTGACGGTCGGGGTGCTCGGTGGCACCGGTCCGCAGGGCAAGGGGCTCGCCCTGCGCTGGGCGCGGGCGGGCATCGGGGTCGTCATCGGCTCACGGAGCGCCGAGCGGGCCGAGGCCGCGGCCGCGGCGCTGCGCGAGGACGCCGGCGTCGAGGGGATCCGCGGGCTGGACAACGCGGGCTGCGCCGAGGCCGCCGACGTCGTGCTGGTGGCCGTGCCGTGGGACGGCCACGGCGAGCTGCTGGAGGCGCTGCGCGACCAGCTCGTCGGCAAGATCGTCATCGACTGCGTCAACCCGCTCGGCTTCGACAAGCAGGGCCCGTTCGCGCTGCCCGTCGACGAGGGGAGTGCCGCGCAGCAGGCGGAGAAGCTGCTGCCCGAGTCCCGGGTGACGGCCGCCTTCCACCACGTGTCCGCGGTGCACCTGGTCGATCTCTCGATCGCCGAGATGGACACCGACGTGCTCGTGCTCGGCGACGACCGTGAGGCCACCGACCAGGTTCGCGCGCTCGCCGACGCGATCCCCGGCATGCGCGGGGTCTACGGCGGCCGGCTGCGCAACGCCCACCAGGTCGAGGCGCTCACCGCGAACCTGATCGCGATCAACCGGCGGTACAAGGCGCACGCCGGGATCCGCGTCACGGACGTGTGATGGAGGCGCTGCCCCCGGGCGCGCACACCTGGAGCGAGGCGGAGCGCGAGCTCGCCGACGCGGTGCTCAGCGGCGAGACGATCGTGGTCAACGTCCGCAAGGGCGGCCCGCACCGCCGGCTCGTGCCGTGGCTCGTCGAGGCGGGCCTGCTCACCTACGTCGGCCGCGCCGGCCGGCGTCACGCCTGGCCCGCGTCCGACTTCGGCAACCCGTTCGTCGGCCTGCGCGGCAACCGGCCGGAGATGGTCCGCCGCTACCGCGAGTGGCTCCCGGGCCGCGAGGCGCTCATGCGGCGGCTGCGTGCGGGTGAGCTCGCCGGCCGGGCGCTGGGCTGCTGGTGCGCGCCGGAGGGCTGCCACGCCGACGTCCTCGCCGAACTGTCGGTGTCCGCCCGTACGCTGGATCCTGGGGGCCGGAGGCCACGAGATGATCGCTGACGACCTCGGCGAGCCCGTCCCCCTCGCCGGCCCGCCACGCACCGTCGTGAGCCTCGTCCCCTCGCTCACCGACGCCATCGAGACCAGCCGCCCCGGCCTGGTCACGGGCGCGACCGACTACTGCACCCACCCCGCCGAGCTCGCGGCCCGGCGGGTCGGCGGCTCCAAGTACCCGCGTGTCGACGACGTCCTCGCGCTGCGGCCCGACCTCGTCGTCGCCAACGCCGAGGAGAACCGGCCCGAGGACGTCGAGCGCATCCGTGCCGACGGCATCCCCGTGTGGGTCACCGCCGCCGCGGCCACCGTGCCCGAGGGGCTCGGCTCGGTCCGCCGGCTGCTCACCCAGGGCCTGGACATCCCCGAGCCGGGCTGGCTCGTCGAGGCCGAGGAGCTGTGGCGCGAGCTACCGGAGCGGCACGCGACCGCGGTCATCCCGGTCTGGCGCCGCCCCTGGGTCGTCCTCGGCCGGGACACCTTCGCCGGCGACGTGCTCGCCCGCCTCGGCGTGGCCAACGCCTACGCCGACGACCCGGAGCGCTACCCCCGCCCGACCCTCGACGAGCTGCGCGCCAAGCCGAAGGACCTGGTCGTCCTGCCCGACGAGCCCTACGAGTTCACCGCCGACGACGGCCCGGAGTCCTTCCCCGGTACCCGGTACGCGCTGGTGTCCGGCCGCCACCTCACCTGGTGCGGCCCGTCCCTGGTCGAGGCGCGCGAGGCGCTGCGGACCGCGTTGTCACTCGGCTGACGGCCGGAACTCGTCGGTCGCCTCCAGGAGCGCGTCGAGCACGCCCCGGTCGGTCACCGCGTGCCCGGCCTGGGGGAGCAGCAGCAGCCGCGAGTCCGGCCACGCGCGGTGCAGCTCCCACGCGGTCGCCGGCGGGCACACCGCGTCGTAGCGCCCCTGCACGATCCGCCCCGGGATGCCGGCGAGCTTGCCGGCGTCGCGCACCAGCTGGTTCTCCGCCAGCCAGCCGTCCTGGACGAAGTAGTGCAGCGCGATCCGCGCGAACGGCACCGCGAACCTCGGGTCCGCGTAGGTCGCGGTCAGCCCCGGGTTCGGCAGCAGCGACACCGCCGCGCCCTCCCAGTTGCTCCACGCCGCCGCGGCCCGCGCCCGCACCTCCGGGTCCGCGTCGTTGACCAGCCGGTGGTAGCCCTCGAGCACGTCGCCGGCGGGCACGAGCGCGGCGAAGTCGGCCCACGCCTCGGGGAACAGGTTGCCGGCGCCGCCGCGGTACATCCAGTCCAGCTCGCGCCGCCGCAGCAGGAACACCCCGCGCAGGATGATCTCGCTCACTCGTTCGGGGTGGGTCTGCGCGTACGCCATGGCGAGCGTGGCGCCCCACGACCCGCCGAACAGCTGCCACCGGTCGATCCCCAGGTGCGCCCGCAGCGTCTCCATGTCGGCCACGAGGTGCCAGGTCGTGTTGGCCGACAGGTCCGCGTCCGGCGCCAGCACCGACGGCGTGCTGCGGCCGCATCCGCGCTGGTCGAACAGTACGATCCGGTACGCGGCGGGGTCGAACAGCCGCCGCTGCAGCGCGGTGGTGCCGCTGCCGGGGCCGCCGTGCAGGAACACCGCTGGCCTGCCGGCCGGGTTCCCGCTGACCTCCCAGTAGATCTCGTGTCCGTCGCCGACGTCGAGCATGCCCTGCTCGTGCGGCTCGACCGGTGGGTACAGCAAGCGCATGCGCACAGTCTTTCCTCCGGCCTAGCATCGGGTCATGGCGACCGTGCAGTTCGGCAAGGAGACCTCCCGGCGGGGCGAGTTCGTGCGGCAGGCGAACCGGTTCACCGACCGGATCACCGCGGACGGCTCGTCGGGCTGGAAGGCCGAGCCGGGGAGGTACCGGCTGGTGGTGAGCCTCGCGTGCCCGTGGGCGCACCGCGCGATCATCGTGCGGCGGCTGCTCGGGCTCGAGGACGCGATCTCGCTGGCCGTCGTCGACCCGATCCGCGACGAGAAGGGCTGGCGGTTCACCCTCGACGAGGGCGGCCGCGACCCGGTGCTCGGCATCGAGTACCTGTCCGAGGCCTACCTCGCCACCGACCCGTCGTTCGCCGGCCGGTTCACTGTTCCGTCCATTGTGGACACCGAGTCCGGTCGCGTGGTCACGAACGACTACCCGCGGATCACCCTCGACCTGTCCACCGAGTGGCGCGCGTTCCACCAGCCGGACGCGCCCGACCTGTACCCGGAGGCGCTGCGGGCGGAGATCGACGAGGTCATCGAGCCGATCTTCCGCAACGTCAACAACGGCGTCTACCGCTGCGGGTTCGCCTCCAGCCAGGAGGCCTACGACGACGCGTTCGACGCGCTGTTCGCCGAGCTCGACCGCCTCTCCGCGCGCCTGGCGGACCGCCGCTTCCTGCTGGGCGACACCATCACCGAGGCCGACGTCCGCCTGTTCACCACGCTGGTCCGGTTCGACGCCGTCTACCACGGCCACTTCAAGTGCAACCGGAACAAGCTCACGGAGCTGCCGGTGCTGTGGGCCTACGCGCGGGACCTGTACCAGACCCCGGGCTTCGGCGACACGGTCGACTTCGACCACATCAAGCGCCACTACTACGCCACGCACGAGGCCATCAACCCGACCCGCATCGTGCCGCGCGGCCCGGACCTGTCCGGCTGGGACGAGCCGCCCGGCCGCGCCTAACGCGACTCGAGGTGCGCCTTCAGCCGGGACAGCGTCGTCGCGATGTTCGTGGTGTTCCTCCCCGCCCGGTCCGGCTCGCCGGTGATCAGGACGGCGATCGGCACGAACCAGCGGGGCAGGCGTAGCCAGCTGCTCTCCGTCACCCGGCAGCCGGTGCCGTCCGGCTCGATCTCGTAGGCCCACCGGGAGATCGGCACCTTGAACGGCGTCTCGACCTCGTAGGCGAACCGCCGGCCGGGCACCGCCTCGGTCACCGTGCAGATCGTGACCCAGCGGCGCCGGCCGTTGCGGTTGCTGCCGCTGAACCGCGCGCCGACGGCGGCCGCGCTCGCGCGGCCCCGCCAGCGCGCCCCGCGGACCTCCTCGGCGAAGGTGACCATGACCGTCGGGTCGCTGACGAGCCGGTAGACCTCCGCCGGCGTCGCGTCGATCCTCACCTGACCGGTCGCGATCGGGTCGGTGCGCGTCATCCCTCGACCTCACCAACCGCCGCTGAGGCCGTCAAGCCCGGCCCCAGCGGCACACCCGCCTCAGTCGGCCAGCTCGAACGACCCGTACGCCACCTCGCCGGCCCGCCGGTAGACGCACTGCACGACGCCGCTCGGCGTCGTGCGGGACTGGACCAGCTCGAGCGCCGCCGGCACGGCGCCGTCGGCGAACAGCCGCTTCCCGGTGCCCAGCACCACCGGGAAGATCATCAGCCGGAACTCGTCGACGAGGTCGTGCCGGATCAGCGTCTGGATGAGGTCGCCGCTGCCCATCACGTGGATCTCCCCGCCCGGCTGCTCGCGGAGCTTCGCGACCGCGCCGGGCACGTCGTCCCCGAGCAGGGTGGAGTTCTGCCACTCCACCCCGGTCAGCGTGCGTGAGGCCACGTACTTCGGCCACGTGTTGAGCGCCTGGGCCGCGTCCGCGTCGGGGTGGTCGGCGGTGACCCGGGGCCAGTGCGCGGCGAAGATGTCGTAGGTCTTGCGGCCGAGCAGCAGCCCCTCGATCTGGGCGAACCCCTCGCCGATGAGCGCGCCCGCCGCCTCGTCGAGCAGCGGGACCTGCCAGCCGCCGTGGGCGAAGCCGTCCTCGCGGTCCTCGCTCGGGCCGCCGGGCGCCTGCATGACACCGTCGACTGTCAGGAAGGTGTCCACCACGATCTTGCTCATGTTCCGGTCTCCTTCGAATCGGGTTTCCTGACCACGCGTCGGACGGCGCGACCCCGGATCGACACACGGAGACAAAAAGATGCGGCCGCCCGGAAAGCCGGGCGGCCGCATCGGTGCGAGCTCAGTGGAAGACGTGCTCCGGTGCGGGGAACTGGCCCCCGCGGACCTCGGCCGCGAACTGCTCGACCGCGCTCGTCATCACGCCCGCCAGGTCGGCGTAGCGCTTCACGAACCGCGGTGCCTTGGCCCGGCGCAGGCCCAGCATGTCCTGCCAGACCAGCACCTGCGCGTCGCAGTCCGGGCCCGCGCCGATGCCGATCGTCGGGATCTTCAGCTCGTGGGTGACCCGCTTCGCCGCCTCGGCCGGCACCATCTCCATGACGACCGAGAACGCGCCCGCCTCCTGCAGCGCGAGTGCGTCCTCGACGAGGTCGTCACCCGCGTCGCCGCGGCCCTGCACGCGGAAGCCGCCGAGGTTGTGCTCGCTCTGCGGGGTGAACCCGATGTGGCCCATCACCGGTACGCCGGCCGTGGTGATCGCCTTGACGTGCGGCGCGAACGCCCGCCCGCCCTCGAGCTTCACCGCGTGCGCGCGGCCCTCCTTCATCATCCGGACCGACGTCGCCAGCGCCTGCTCCGGCGAGAGCTGGTAGGACCCGAACGGCAGGTCGGCCACCACGAGCGCGCGCTTCACCGAGCGCGTGACGGCACGGACCAGCGGCACCATCTCGTCCAGGGTGACCGGCAGCGAGGACTCGTAGCCGTACACGTTGTTGGACGCGGAGTCGCCGACCAGCAGAACGGGGATGCCGGCCTCGTCGAACAGCTCGGCGGTGTACATGTCGTAGGCGGTGAGCATGGGCCACGGCTCGCCGCGCTCCTTGAGCTCCCGCAGGTGATGGATGCGCACCCGCTTGCCCGGCTTTGCCGGCGCCGTGCCGGGGCCGGTGCCGTAGGGCGCGGCCACCTCGCCGTTCTGGCCGGCGGCAGGGGTTGCTGCTGACGTCATTGTCGACCGTCCTTCCCTCGAGGCCCGCAATGGCGGGTCCCCGGGTATTCGTGGAGGGCTTACCAGCCCAGCGTCGCACCAACTCGCCCGCCGCACAGCGCCGTGCGACGAGCTTCACACGGTCGCGCGAGGCCGTTTGTGCACCGAACTTGACTCGGTGTGCACTGCGGTGCGAGGCAGGCAACAGCGCGGGGTGCCCAGCCGTCCACCAGCACATGAACCGACTCACGATCCTGCCGTTGCTGGCCGTCGCCGGTCTGGTCACCGCGTGCACGACCGCCCCGGGCACGGCCGCGCCGCCGACGGTGACCGAGGCCGTCACGTCACCGGCGTCCGCACCGGCCGCCTCCTCGGTCTCCGCGGCGCCCGCCGCCGACACGCCGGAGCCCGACGCCAACCCGCTGCCCTGTGCCGCCGTGCACGTCGAGGCCGCGATCGGGGACGGCTCGCCGAACCAGGACCAGTGGAACACCGACATCGTGCTGACCAACCTCGGCCCGCAGTCCTGCCGGCTCGACGGCGCGAGCAAGCTCGAGCTCTTCACCGGCGGGGACGGCCGACCGCTGGGCATCCACCAGGTCATGAGCGCGGAGGGCGCGGGTGACCTGGCCGTCCTCGACGTGGGCGACACGGCGTCGATGGGCGTGAGCTACCCGACCGCCGAGCCCGGCACGCGGCCGGACTGCCTCGAAGGCGGCTCGTTCGCCCAGGTCACGCTGGACGGCGACAGCGACGTGGTCGAGGCGTGGCCGCCGGATCCCCAGGTCGGCCTGCCCCCGGTGTGCGGCGCGGTGACCGTGACGTCCTGGCTCGCGGGCTCCGCCTAGGCCGCTCGCGCGAACGGCCCGTTTCCGGTGTTCAGCGCGGTGCCGGCGCTGATCGTCGCCTGAGCTACTTGCCCTCGCGCCAGGCGTTGGTGATCGGCAGCCGGCGGTCGCGGCCGAAGGCCTTGAAGGTGATCTTCGTGCCCGGCGGGTACTGGCGCCGCTTGTACTCGGCCTTGTCGACCATCCGCAGCACGCGGTCCACCAGCTCCGGCGCGAACCCGGCCGCCAGCAGGTCGGCGTACCCGCGGTCGCCCTCGACGTAGTCGTCGAGGATCCGGTCCAGCAGCGGATAGTCCGGCAGCGAGTCGCTGTCGACCTGGCCGGGCCGCAGCTCCGCCGACGGCGGCTTGGTGATCGAGTTCTCCGGGATCGGCGCGCCCGGGCCCGCCTCGTCGCGCCACTTGGCGAGCTCCCACACCAGCGTCTTCGGCACGTCCTTGATCGGGGCGAACCCGCCGACCGCGTCGCCGTAGATCGTGGAGTAGCCGACCGCCAGCTCGGTCTTGTTGCCGGTGGCGAGGACCAGGTGTCCGTGCTGGTTCGACAGCCCCATCAGCGTGACGCCCCGGCAGCGTGCCTGCACGTTCTCCTCAGCCAGGCCGGTGAGCCCGAGCTGCGCGACGAACGTGGCGACCATGTCCGCGATCGGCTGGACCTGGTAGTGCAGGCCGGTCCGTTCGGCGAGGTCCTGCGCGTCGGACCGTGAGTGCTCCGAGGAGTACACCGACGGCATCGACACCCCGTGCACCGCGTCCGCGCCCAGCGCGTCGACGGCCAGCGCCGCGCACACCGCCGAGTCGATGCCGCCGGACAGGCCGAGCACCACCGACTCGAAGCCGTTCTTGCGCACGTAGTCGCCCAGGCCCAGGACGAGCGCGGCCCACACCTCGGCGAGCTCGGGCAGCGGCTCGGCCGGCGCGGGCGTCGCCACGGGTTCGTAGCGCGGGAGCGGGTCGTCGTGCAGCACCCGGCGGGTGACGGTGAACTCGCCGACCTGCCCGTCGGTCCGCGCGGCCCCGCCCGGCAGGTCGAGGTCGAGGACGGTGAGGTGCTCGACGAACTGCGGCGCGCGGGTGAGCAGCCCCCCGTCCGCGCCGACGACCATCGAGTCGCCGTCGAACACGAGGTCGTCCTGCCCGCCGACGAGGTTGACGTAGGCCAGGGGAGCCCCGGCTTCGGCGGCCCGCCGGGCGACGAGCGGCAGCCGCACGTCGTCCTTGTCCCGTTCGTAGGGCGAGGCGTTGGGCGCGACGACGAGGTCGACGCCGGCCTCGCCGAGTGCCGAGATCGGGCCGCCCTCCTGCCAGATGTCCTCGCAGATGACCATGCCGACCTCGAGGCCGTGGATGCGCAGGATGTCGAGCGTCTGGCCGGGCTTGAAGTAGCGGCGCTCGTCGAAGACGCCGTAGTTGGGCAGATGATGCTTGAACTGCCGCGCGACGACCTTGCCCCGGTGCAGCACCGCGACCGCGTCGCGGGACCCGACCTCGTCGCGGTCGAGGTAGCTGACGACGCTCGCGATCTCGCCGTACCCGCCGTCGTCCAGCTGCGCGGCCAGCGTGGTGAGCGCTTGCTTGGACGCCTCGGCGAACGACTCGCGCAGCGCCAGGTCCTCGACCGGGTAGCCGGTGAGGGCCATCTCCGGGAAGACCACGAGGTGCGCGCCGGCGTCGTGGGCTCGGCGGGTCGAGTCGAGGATCAGCGCGGCATTGCCGTCGAGATCCCCGACCGTGGCGTTGACCTGCGCCAGCGCGATGCGTAGTTGAGCCATGCCCCAATCCTCGCACACGTTTTCGCCTCCAAGGCGAAAATCCCGCGAGCCTCACACCCGAGCGACCAAC
>NZ_DASWSJ010000143.1:0-7399 GCF_036402745.1 Actinophytocola sp.
CACGGTCGGCCGCATTCCGGCGAACGTGTCGGCGCGGCTGCTGCCGAAGACGTTGTTCGGCGAACGCTATGTGGCGCTTCAGGTTCCACCGCACCCGGACGACCCGATCGCGGCGAACGCGGTGATCGGCCAGGACCGCACGTCGACCGCGATCGAGATCGAGCAGGTGCTGGACAACCTGATGCCGGTGCTGCGGGCGGTGCAGCCGGAGAAGCTCGCGAGCACCCTGAACGCGATGTCCACCGCGCTGGACGGCCGGGGCGCGCAGTTCGGCGACACGATCGTCCAGCTCGGCGCCTACCTCGAGAAGCTGGAGCCGTCGCTGCCGGACCTGCGCGCGGACCTCCAGCGGATCGCCGAGGTGGCCGACACCTACGCCGAGGCCGGCCCCGACCTGGTCCGGGCGCTCAGCGACCTCACGACCACCACCCGGACCGTGGTCGAGCAGCGGACCAACCTCGAGGCCCTCTACGCCACGCTGACCACCGCGTCGGTCGACCTCACGAACTTCCTGGCGGTCAACAAGGACAACCTGATCAACCTCGCCAGCACCTCACGGTCCACATTGGACGTACTGGCGAAGTACGCGCCCGAGTACCCGTGCCTGCTCAAGCAGCTGGTCGACGCGATCCCGTCGGCGGACGCGGCGTTCGGCAAGGGCTCGGCACACCCGGACGTCACGCGGGTGACCATCGAGATCACCTCCAGCCGCGGCAAGTACCTGCCCGGCGTGGACACCCCGCGCTACGAGGACAAGCGCGGCCCGCGCTGCTACCCGGTGGCCCACCCGCCGGCCCGGTTCCCGCAGTACCCGGCGGACGGCCCGATCCAGGACGGCTCGTCCAAGCCGCCCCCGCCGCGCTCGGACCGCCCGCAGGACTTCCAGCCGACCGTGCCGCAGGTCGCGAACTCCGGCGCCGAGCGGGACCTGCTCGCCGCGTTGCTCGCGCCGAGCCTCGGGGTGCCGCCGAGCCAGGTGCCGGCATGGAGCTCGCTGCTGGTGGGCCCGCTCTACCGCGGGGCGGAGGTGACCGTCCGGTGAGAAACTTCGTGGCGCCGCTGGTGAAGATGCTGCTGTTCACCGCGATCACCGTCACGCTGACCGCGCTGCTCGGCCTGACGATCGCCAACACCACGGTGGGCCCGACATCGGGCTACGCGGCCCGGTTCACCGACGCGACGGGCCTCAACGTCGGCGACGACATCCGCATGTCCGGCGTCCGCATCGGGCAGGTCAGCGCCATCGAGGTGTACGACAACAGGCTCGCGGAGGTGCGCTTCGACGTCGAGGCGTCGCGCCGGCTGCCCCGGTCGCTCACCGCGACCATCAAGTACCGCAACCTCATCGGCCAGCGCTACGTCTCGCTCGGCCTCGGCGCGGGCGGCGACCCGAACGCGGTCCTGCGCCCCGGCGACGTGCTCCCGCCCGAGCGCACCCGGCCCGCGCTCAACCTCACCGTGCTGTTCAACGGGTTCAAGCCGCTGTTCGAGGCACTCGACCCGACCGAGGTGAACAAGCTCGCCGCCGAGCTGATCCAGGTGCTGCAGGGCGAGGGCGGCACGATCGACAGCGTCCTCGCCCACACCGCGTCGCTCACCAGCACGATCGCCGGCAAGGACCAGGTGATCGGCCGGGTGATCGACAACCTGAACACCGTGCTGACCACGGTGAACGACCGCACGGCCGAGGTGTCCGGGCTGATCGACCAGCTGCAGCTGCTCGCCACCGGGCTCGCCCAGCAGCGCAAGCCGATCGGCGACGCCATCGGTGCGCTCGGCGAGCTGACCGACACCACCGCGGGCCTCCTCGGGCAGGCCCGCCCGGCGCTCAAGGACGACATCGCGGCGCTCGGCACGCTGTCGGCGACCCTCGCCGACCACGGCGACACGGTCGACAAGTTCCTCGCCGGGCTGCCGCACAAGATCCAGACGATCAACCGGGTGTCCACCTACGGCGGCTGGTTCAACTACTACCTGTGCAGCGCGTCCGGCCGGATCGGCGTGTCGGACCTCGGGGTCGTCGTCGACCTCCCCGCCCTGCCGGTGCCCGGCACGCCGATGGTCGGGAGGTGCGGGCCGTGAAGCCACTGCGTGAGCGGGACCAGGCGAGCGTCGGCGCGGTGACGCTGGTGCTGATCGCGCTCGCGCTGCTGGTGGCGTTCAACGCCGACGAGCTGCCGATCATCGGCGGCGGCACCACCTACACCGCGGAGTTCGCCGAGTCGGCGGGGCTGCGGCCGGGCAACGAGGTCCGGCTCGCCGGCGTGAAGGTCGGCGACGTGCGCGGCGTCGAGCTGGCCCGCAACAAGGTGGTCGTCGACTTCCGGGTGCGCGACGTGAACCTCGGCGACCGCAGCACGGTGGCCATCGAGATCAAGACGCTGCTCGGCGACAAGTACCTCGCGCTCACCTCCGCCGGCCGTGCGCCGCAGCGGCCGAACGACTCGATCCCCGTGTCCCGCACGCGCACGCCGTTCGACATCGTGCCGGCGGTCGGCAAGCTGTCCGAGACCGTCGACAAGATCGACACCACCCAGCTGGCGAAGAGCTTCGCGGTCATCTCCGACACGTTCGCGAACAGCCCGCGGCACCTGCGCGACGCGCTCTCCGGGCTCACCCAGCTGTCCACCACGCTGTCCTCCCGGGACGAGCAGCTCCAGGCTCTGCTGTCGAACACCGCGGCCGTCACCAAGACCGTCGCCGACCGGGACGCCCAGCTCAAGAAGCTGTTCGCCGACGCCTCGCTGCTGCTCGACGAGCTGAGCGCGCGCCGGGAGGCCGTGTCGACCCTGCTCACCGGCACCACCTCGCTGGCGAAGGAGCTGTCCGGGCTGGTCGCGGACAACCAGGCGCAGCTCAGGCCCGCGCTGGACGAGCTGGACAAGGTGACCACGATCCTGGCGCGCAACCAGGACAACCTGAGCGCGAGCCTGCGGTCGCTGGCGCCGTACGTGCGGATGTTCAACAACGTCATCGGCAACGGCCGCTGGTTCGAGGGCTACATCTGCGGGCTGCTGCCACCGCCGACCGACGTGGGGATCCTCGACCTCAACCCGGAGGGCTGCTCGACTCCGCTCGCCTACCAGGGAGGTGGCCGATGACCACGCGTACCCGCGCGGGCCGCAACGCCGCCACCATCGTGGCGCTGGCCTGCGTGCTCGCGCTCGCGGTCGCCGGCGCGCTGTGGTGGGCCGGCATGACCAGCTCGGGCACCAGGATCACCGCGTACTTCGCCAAGGCCGTCGGCGTCTACCCGGACTCCGAGGTGAAGATCCTCGGCATCGGCGTCGGCCGGATCACCGCCGTCGAGCCGCAGGGCACCAGGGTCCGGGTGGACCTGACCGTCGACGACGGCATCGAGATCCCGGCCGACGCGAGTGCCGTGGTGGTGGCGCCGTCGCTGGTGAGCGACCGGTACGTGCAGCTCACGCCGGCCTACGAGCGGGGCCCGCTGATGCCGTCCGGGACGGTGATCCCGCTGGACCGCACGGCCACGCCGGTCGAGCTGGACGACCTGACGGCGAGCGTGAACGACCTGGCCACCGCGCTCGGCCCGAACGGCGCGAACGCCAACGGCGCGCTGTCGGACGTGCTGGACACCGCGGCGGCGAACCTGTCCGGCAACGGCGAGCTGTTCGGCGACACGATCCGCTCGTTGAGCGACGCCACCGCCGCGCTGGCGAACTCGCGCGGCGACCTGTTCACGACGGTCGACAACCTGGCGCGGTTCACGAAGGCGCTGGCCGACAGCGACGCGCAGGTGCGGACGTTCAACGACCGGCTGGCCGACGTGAGCGCCTACCTGGCCGACGACCGCGACGCACTCGGCCTCGCGCTGTCCTCGCTCGGCACCGCGCTCACCGACGTGCACGGGTTCATCGGGCAGAACAAGGACAAGATCAGCTCCAATGTGGACAAGCTGACCGGCGTCACCCAGGCGCTGGCCGACCAGCGCGCGTCGGTGGCGGAGATCCTCGACGTGGCGCCGCTCGCGATGACGAACTTCCTGTCCACCTACGACGCCGCGTCCGCGTCGTTCGCGATCCGCGGCAACCTCAACGAGCTGACCTACCCGCCGGTGCTGATGCTGTGCCGCACGATCGAGGCGGGCACGCCGACGCAGCTGCCGAAGACGCTGTCGGACCTGTGCAAGCAGCTCGCGCCCTACCTCGACGGGACGCTGAAGCTGCCGTCGGCCATCGAGGCGGTGGGCGCGCTGGCGCAAGGAAAGCTGCCGCCGCTGCCGTTGCCGCTGGTGAACCTGCCCGCCGCGCTCTCGGGGGGTGCACCGTGAGGCGCTTCCTGCTGGTGGTGGTGTTGCTGCTCGTGGCCGGGTGCGGCTCGGGCGGGTTCTCCGGGGTGTACCAGCTGCCGCTGCCGGGTGGGGCGGACCTCGGCGACCATCCGTACCGGGTCGTGGCGCACTTCGGTGACGT
Source organism: Actinophytocola sp. (assembly GCF_036402745.1). GTDB lineage: Bacteria > Actinomycetota > Actinomycetes > Mycobacteriales > Pseudonocardiaceae > Actinophytocola. The sequence goes on from NZ_DASWSJ010000143.1 coordinate 4,437, forward strand.
GCTGGACCTCGTGCCGCAGGCCGGGGTGAAGGTGAACGACGTCGCGGTGGGCCGGGTCGAGAAGATCGAGCTGGCGAAGGACAACACGACCGCCGTCGTCACGATGCTCGTCAACGACGGCGTGCGGCTGCCGGCCGACGCGGGGGCCGAGCTGCGGCAGTCCTCGCTGCTGGGGGAGAAGTTCGTCGAGCTGCACCCCGGTCCGTCGCCGTCGGGCAGGCTCGCGGACGGCGCGGTGATCCCGCTGGACCGGACGGGCCGCAACCCGGAGATCGAGGAGGTGCTCGGCGCGCTGTCGCTGCTGCTCAACGGCGGCGGGGTCGGGCAGCTGCGGACCATCGTCACCGAGGTCAACGCCGCGCTGTCCGGGAACGAGCCGGAGATCCGGGCCGCGCTGGCCAACATCGACACCGTGGTCGGCGTGCTGGACGAGGAGAAGGGCAACATCGTCCGGGCCATCGACGCGCTCGACCGGCTGTCGACGAACCTCGCCCGGCAGACCGACGACCTCGCGCTGGCCCTGGACCAGCTCGGTCCCGGCCTGCGGGTGGTGAACGAGCAACGCAACTCGCTGGTGACGATGCTGGGCGCGCTGGAGCGACTGTCCACTGTGGCCGTCGACACGGTGGACCGCAGCCGCGACGACCTGGTGGCGGACCTGCGGCTGCTGTCGCCGATCCTGCACAACCTCGCCGACGCGGGCGCCGACCTGCCGAACTCGTTGCAGTTCCTGGTGACCTACCCGTTCACGGACTACTTCCTGAACGCGGTGAAGGGCGACTTCGTCAACGTGGACGTCAAGTTCGATCTCGATCTCAGCGTGCTGCTGGAGAACATCTCGAACGCGAGCACGCCGCTGATCCCACTGCCCGGCGTCTCCGGCGGGTCGGCCCCGCCGGCCGCCGCGCCACCGCTGCCGGTGCCGGTGCTGCCCACCCCGTCCGCGCCGCCGTCGGGTGGGCTGGCCGGGTTGCTGGGCTCCTTGCTGGGGGGTGGGCGCTGATGTTGTTGCGGGCGACCAAGGTCCGGCTGTTCCTGTTCGCGCTGATCGCCGTCGTCGGGATCGGCTACGTCGGCGGGACGTACGCCGGGCTGGACCGGCTGGTCGGGGCGCGCGGGTACCGGGTGACCGTGCAGCTCGCCGACTCGGGCGGCATCTTCGCGAACGCCGAGGTGACGTATCGAGGGGTGACCGTCGGCCGGGTGGAGGCGCTGCGCCTGTCCGACGACGGGATCGACGTCGTCCTGGACATCGACAGCGAGACCCCGATCCCCGCGGACACCTCGGCCGTCGTGGCGAACCGGTCGGCCGTCGGCGAGCAGTACGTCGACCTGGTCCCGTCCCGTTCCGGTGGCCCATACCTGGTGGACGGCTCGGTGGTGCCCCGCGCCCGCACGACGCTGCCGTCCCCGCCGGAGGCCCTGCTGTCCAACTTGGACAGTCTGGTGACGAGTGTCCCCCAGGACTCGCTGCGCACGACGGTGGACGAGCTGGACAAGGCGTTCCGCGACATGGGCCCGGCCCTGCAGGTGCTGCTGGACAGCGCCGGCGCCCTGACGACGTCCGCGTCGACCCACCTGCCGGAGACGACGTCGTTGCTGTCGTACGGCCGGACCGTGCTGGAGACGCAGGCGTCCCAGTCGGCGCAGATCACCTCCTACGGTGCGAACCTGCGCCTGCTGGCCGCGCAGCTGAAGAAGTCGGACCCGGACCTCCGCCGGCTGATCACCGCTGTGCCCGCGGTGGCGGTGCAGGTCACCACCCTGCTGCGCGACTCCGGCCAGGACCTGGGTCTGATCGTGGCCAACCTCCTGACGACGACCCAGATCACGAGCATGCGGACGGACGCGCTGGAGGAGCTGCTGGTCGCCTTCCCGATGGTCACCGCCACCGCTCCGGGTGCGAACCCGGACGGCACCGGGCATCTGGGCCTGGTGCTCACCTTCAACGATCCGCTCTCGTGTATTCGGGGCTATGAGGGGACTCGGCAGCGGCCGGCCAATGACGTGCGTGACCTGCCGCCGAACCAGGGGGCTTATTGTGCCGAGCCGCCGGGGAGCCCGATCGGGGTCCGGGGGTCGCAGAACGCTCCGTTCGGCGGGAAACCTGTCGAGGTTCCGGCTCCTGCGCCGGCTCCCGGGGGTGCCTCGGGGCTGCCGGCGCTTCCCGGGACTCTGGGTGGGGGTGGCGGTGTGCCTACCTCGCTCGCCGGTCTGCTCGGGCTTCCCGCCTGACCGTCCGCCTCGCGCCGTTCTGTCAGGCTCCCCGCAGTATCAACGCGCTCGTCGGGACTCCCGTCCCCGCTGTCACCAATACGTTCTCGACCTTGCTCACCTGGTTTGCCGCTGTCCCCCGAATCTGCCGCACACCCTCCGCGATCCCGTTCATGCCGTGGATGTACGCCTCACCCAGCTGGCCGCCATGCGGGTTCAGGGGCAGGCGCCCGTCCAGCTCCAGCGAACCGTCCGCGACGAAATGCCTGGCCTCGCCTCGGGGGCAGAAGCCCAGCTCCTCCAGCTGCACCAGCACGAACGGGGTGAAGTGGTCGTACAGCACGGCCACCGAGACGTCGTCCGGGCCGACCCCGGACTGCGCCCACAGCTGCCGCGCCACCAGGCCCAGCTCCGGCAGGCCCGTCAGGTCCGCGCGGTAGTAGCTGTTCATCGAGAACTGGTCCTCGCCGCTACCCTGTGCCGCCGCCGCGACCACCGCCGGGGCGTGGGGCAGGTCCCGGGCACGGTCCACTGTGGTCACCACCAGGGCGACCCCGCCGTCGCTTTCCTGGCAGCAGTCCAGCAGGCGCAGCGGCTCGGCGATCCACCGGGAGGACTGGTGGTCCGCCAACGTGATGGGGCGGCCGTGGAACCAGGCCCGCGGGTTCGTCGCCGCCGCCGCGCGGTCGGTCACCGCCACGCGGCCGAAGTCGGCCGAGGTCGCGCCGTACTCGTGCATGTAGCGGCGC
>NZ_DASWSJ010000144.1:0-8521 GCF_036402745.1 Actinophytocola sp.
TCCAGCCGCCGGGAGTCGTAGTAGATGGCCATGAACTCGTCGCGGCTGCCGCCCCCGCGGCCCTCGCCGATCCAGTCGTAGTACCCGGGCAGGTCGTCCTCGATGTCCCTCAGCTGCGCGTACAACCCTTCCTGCGTGCCCAGCACGGTCGGCTGCTCGCGGCGCAGGAGCTGCGCCATGGCCGGCCGCCGCTGAGGCCACGAGTTCGGCCCGCGGTCCGAGGCGAACCGCAGGTTGAACGACATGACCTGCAGCGTGTCGCCGTGGGCCGGACCGATCACCGGCGGCGCGTCGGTTCGCTCGGCCGTGGCCGGCTCGGTGAGGGGGAGAGCGAACAGGCCCATCAGCGCGCAGACCAGCCCCAGCGTGCGAAGCGCTCGACGAGGCATCGGGTCCTCCGCTCGCCTCGGCTGGGTCACCTGCCATTGTAGGAACACCGGACCCGGTCGCTGGCGCCTTCCGCGCGGCCGCCGATAGGTTCTGCGGGTGATCGAGACCGACCTTGTCCTGGGCGACGGCCGCACCCTGCACGTCTACGACTCCGGCGCGGACAGCGGCGGGCGCACTGTCGTCTGGCACCACGGCACCCCCAACATCGGCGCGCCGCCCAAACCGCTGTTCGCCACGGCCGCCGAGCTCGGCCTGCGCTGGGTCGCCTACGACCGGCCCGCGTACGGCGGGTCGACGCCGCGGCCCGGCCGGGACGTCGCGTCGGCGGCCGCGGACGTCGCCGCTGTCGTCGACACGCTGGGTATCGAGCGGTTCGCGGTCATGGGCCACTCCGGTGGCGGACCACATGCCCTGGCGTGCGCCGCGCTGCTGCCCGAGCGCGTGGTCTGCGCGGTGAGCGCGGCCGGGCTCGCCCCGTTCGGCGCCGATGGGCTCGACTGGTTCGCGGGCATGTCGGACGCGAGCCTGGGATCGCTCGGGTCCGCCGCGGAAGGGCGCGCCGCCAAGGAACGGTACGAGGCGAGCGAGGACAAGCCCGAGATGGAGTTCGCCCCCGCGGACCTGGCCGCGTTCGACGGCGCGTGGGCCTGGTTCGGCGAGGTGGTGGGCCCGGCCATCGAGCCCGGCCCGGCCGCGCTGATCGACGACGACCTCGCCTACGTCTCGCCCTGGGGCTTCGATCCCACCGCGATCACCGTGCCGGTCCTGCTCCTGCACGGCGAGCGGGACCGGGTGGTGCCCAGCACGCACGGCCGGTGGCTCGCGACCCACTGCCCCACCGCGGAGCTGCGCCTGACCCCGGAGGACGGCCACATCTCGATCCTCAACTCCGGCGACGCCGCATTGCGGTGGATCGGGGAGCACGCCGGCTGAGCCCGCCCAGGGCGAACCGCCGGTGTCGCGGCCCCGGCGGTTCGGGTTGGCGGGTCAGGCGTTGAGCAGCCGGTCGAAGAACGAGCGGTACCTGCGCAGGGCCACCCGCAGCTCCTCGGTCTCGCCGCCGCCCTGCCACCCGCCTGCCAGCTCGTGCTTGTGCCGGGCGAAGATCTCGGCCAGCGACCGGACCACCTCGCCCACCAGCTCGTCGGCACCCCGGACGGCCTGCTTCGGGTCGTCGACGAAGTCGGCCTGGAGCTCGCGCCAGCGGGTGCGGAAGCGGTCGATGTCGTCGCTGCCGAACAGGACGGCGCCGCTGTCCTCCTCGGCCGTCGCCGCGGGTTGCCGGGGCCAGTCGGCCGCGGCGACCGGGCCGGGCGGCTCGGTGCCCTCGCGGAGGTCGGTCGCCTGCGCGGCGGGGTCGGTGCCGTTGCGGAAGTCCGGCGGCGGCTCGGCAGGGGCGCCCGGCGGCTCGGCCGCTCCCGGCACCGGCGCGGGCACCGGCGTGGGCACGGGTGCGGGCATCGCCTGGACGGCGGCCTCGGAGGCGGGCGGCTGCTCGGGTCTCGCCTGGGCGGCGCCCTGGACCGGGATCCGGTCGGTCGCCGGGTAGTCGTAGCCGCGGGGCGGCTCGACCCTCCGGTCGCCGGGGGGCGGGACGTCGGTGCGTTCGCGGGACAGGTCTTCCTGGCGCATGGCGTTACCTCCGGTGCTCATCGACCCGGTCCTCGACCCGGTCGTCCGTGTGCTGAGGGGCGTCGACGCCGACCAGGGCGACGAAGACCTTCCGGTAGTGCACCAACGCCGTCCGCAGGTCCTCGGTGGACACGCCGGCCTGCTCGTGCCGGGTCCGGATGTCGTGCCCGGTGCGGTAGTGGTCCACCGCCGTCGCGTGGTCCACCGACAGGTCGGCCGCCTGCTGGTCGAAGCCGTCGGTCGGGTAGCCGCGCTCCCGCATCACGTTGTCGACCAGGTTCTCCGCCCCGGCGACCGCCTCGTCGGGCTGGTCGACGAAGTGCTCCTGGACGAGCGTCCACTCCTGGGCGTAGCGCACGCGGGCACTGTCGGACAGCGGCTTGAGCTCGAAGCCCGCGTGCCGCTTCTGCCGCGCGGTCAGCACCCGTTCGGCCACCCTGCGGTTGTCGGCTTCCTCGATGCTGCGGTCGTACTCCGGGCCGAACCGCTCCCGCAGCCGCCGGCGCCGCATCAGCTGTCCGGCGAACAAGGCCCCCGCGATCACCAGGACCACCACGACGATGATCAGGACGATTGCTCCCGTCGACATCACGCGCTCCTTCCTCGGACGTCCGTGGTCGGGCGACCGAGTAGTGCCCTCATCCGGTCGCGGAGAAACAACCGGACCCGGACATTGCGGCATTCGGCGGTATGCCGGCTCGCCGGCGGAGCATCGGGACCCGGTGGGCCGGCACGCGGGCGCCGCCAACACATCGTCGTAATCTCCTGGCACCATGGCGGAAACCGGGCGCGGGTGGGATCTTCCCCATGACCCCCCGTCGCCGCAGACTCTTGGCCGTGTCCCTCTCGGCCGCCGCCCTCGTCACCGCGCTGACCACGACCACGTCCACCGCCGGCCCCGAGCGGCACCAGGCGCCGTTCCCCGCCGAGCTCGAGACCGCGACCGTCGCGCAGCTCGACCGGCTCCTCGACGATCGCAAGATCACCAGTGTCGACCTCACCCAGGCCTACCTCCAGCGCATCGAGGCGCTCAACTCCCAGGGCCCGTCACTCAACGCCGTGCGGGCGCTCAACCCCAGGGCGCTCGCCGAGGCGAAGGCGGCCGACCAGAAGCGCAGGAGCGGCGGCCGGCACGGCCCGCTGCTCGGCATCCCGGTGCTGGTCAAGGACAACATCGACGTGAAGGGCATGCCGACCACCGCGGGCTCGGTCGCGCTCGAGGACTCCTACCCCAGCAAGGACGCCTCGCTCGTCACCAACCTCCGCGACGCCGGCGCGGTGATCCTCGGCAAGGCCAACCTGACCGAGTTCGCCAACTTCCTCGCCAACGGCATGCCCGGCGGGTACAGCTCACTCGGCGGCCAGGTGCTCAACCCGTACGACGTGTCGCAGACCCCGAGCGGGTCGAGCGCGGGCTCCGGGTCCGCGGCGGCCGCCGGGCTCGCCCCGCTGACCGTGGGCACCGAGACGTCCGGGTCGATCCTGAGCCCGTCGGCGGCGAACTCGCTCGTGGGCATCAAGCCCACCGTCGGCCTCATCAGCCGCACGGGCATCGTGCCGATCGCCGCCAGCCAGGACACCGCGGGCCCGATGACGAGGTCCGTGGCCGACGCGGCCGCCGAGCTGACCGCGCTCACCGGCATCGACCCCCTCGACCCGGCCACCGCGGACAACCCCCTCGCCGGCCACGACTTCACCACCGACCTGAGCACCGGTGCCCTGCGGGGCGCGCGCATCGGCGTGGTGCAGAGCCAGATCCCGGCCGCGGGCACGGACAACCGGGTGCTCTGGGACGCCGCGGTCGCCGCGCTCGCGGGCCAGGGCGCGACGCTGGTGCCGGTCACGCTCGACACGGGCAGCAGCATCCCGGGCGGGTCGACGGTGCTGAACTACGAGTTCAAGCGGGACCTCAACGCGTACTTCGCCCGGCTCCCCCGCAACGCGCCGATCGGGTCGCTCGCGGAGCTGGTGGCCTACAACGAGGCCCACGCGCCGGTCGCGCTGAAGTTCGGCCAGGCCAGAGCCCTCACCTCGCAGGCGATGGACCTCACCCCCGGCAGTGCCGACACCGCCAGGTACGCGGCCGACCGAGCCCAGGACCTGGCCGACAGCAAGGGCCGGATCGACGCGGCGATGCGCGACAACACCCTGACCGCGCTGCTGTTCGCGGGCAGCGGAAGCGCGTCCATCGGCGCCCGCGCGGGCTACCCGTCGATCACCGTGCCGGCCGGCTACCAGGCGGCGAACAGGCGGCCGTTCAACATCTCCCTGCTGGGCCAGGCCTGGACGGAGCCGGCGCTGCTGGGTTACGCCTACGCCTACGAGCAGGCCAGCAAGCTGCGCCGGCCGCCATCGGAGATCAACCCGACGCTGTTCCACTGCTCGTCCTGCCCGCCGTGATCGCCGCCCTGCCAGGAAAATGACCGGTCGTGGAGTGCTGCGCCACCCCGCCGAGGGGCGTGGCGCAGCACTTCGCCGACCGCGCAGCCTCCGTGGCGCACAACCTTGGCGCGCAGCGCGGCTGCCCGTCCGACCGGGACCGAGCCCGCCCTCCGCCCCCGGGTCCGAACCGTTGCGGAGGTCGTAGTGTCTAATGGTATGATAGTTAGCACTTCGGGCGGCGGGAGGGACGAGCATGCTCAGACCAGAGCTCAACGAGCTGTTGACGCAGACCGGGCCTGGTACGCCGATGGGGGATCTCTTTCGGCAGTACTGGATTCCGGCGTTCCTCGCCGAGGAACTGCCCGAGGACGACTGTCCGCCGGTACGCGTCAAGCTCCTCTCCGAGCGGCTCATCGGCTTCCGGGACAGCACCGGGCGCTACGGGCTGATCGACGAGTTCTGCGCGCACCGCGGCGCCTCCCTGTGGTTCGGGCGCAACGAGGAGGGCGGCCTGCGCTGTGCCTACCACGGCTGGAAGTACGACGTCACCGGCCAGTGCCTCGAGGTGCCCTCCGAGCCGGCGAACAGCAACTTCTGCACCAACGTCAAGCTCACGTCCTACCCGCTGATCAAGGTCGGCGACATCCTGTGGACCTACCTGGGCGACCCGGCCAAGCAACCCGCGCCGCCCGAGTTCGAGTTCGTCCACGTGCCGCCGGAGCAGACCTACACCTCCAAGCGCTGGCAGGAGAGCAACTGGCTGCAGGCGCTGGAGGGCGGCATCGACTCGAGCCACGTGTCCTGGCTGCACTCCGGGGCGCTCAAGAGCGACCCGCTCTTCAAGGGCGCCAAGGGAAACAAGTACAACATGGCCGACCTCAAGCCCTTCTTCGAGGTGGCGGAGGCCGACGGCGGCCTGTTCGTCGGCGCGCGGCGCACGGCCGAGGACGGCAACTACTACTGGCGCATCACCCCGTGGGTCATGCCCGCCTTCACCATGGTCCCGCCGCGCGGCGACCACCCGGTGCACGGCCACTTCTGGGTCCCGATCGACGACGAGAACTGCTGGGTCTACACCTTCGACTACCACCCGGTCCGCGCGCTCACCCCCGAGGAGCGCCAGGCCATGATGGACGGCTTCGGGGTGCACAGCGAGAACATCCCCGGCACCTACCGGCCCGTGCAGAACAAGGACAACGACTACCTGATGGACCGCGAGGCGCAGAAACGCGGCGAGCACTACTCCGGCATCAGGGGCATCGCCATCCAGGACGCCTCGCTGCAGGAGAGCCTCGGCCCCATCGTCGACCGCACCAAGGAACGGCTCGTCGCCGCGGACAGCGGCATCATCAAGGCGCGCCAGAAGCTGCGGAAGGCCGCGATCGCCTTGCGGGACCAGGGAGTCACGCCACCCGGGGTCGACCCGGCGCACCACCGGGTGCGGTCGGCCGCGGTGCTGCTGCCCCGGGAGGAGTCCTTCCTCGAGGCGAGCCGGGACGCGGTGACCGTCGTGCCGGGCGTCCCCCAGCACTCGGTGTGACCATGCAGCCGATCCTGCTCAACAGCTGCGCCAAGGCGGCGACGGCGAAAGAGGCCCGGTTCCGGATCGACGCGCCCATCGCGCCCGCCCGGGCCACCCGGGTGGTCGCGCTGGACGACGCGGCCGAGCCGGTGGTCCGCCAGGTCGCCCGGCAGGAGTGGGCCGACGCCCGGTTCTTCAAGGCGTTCCACCCGAACGGCAACGGTTCCGCGGTCAATGGTGCCGTCAACGGTTCGGTCGACGGTTCGGTCGACGGGAGCCTCGCCGACATCGTCCTCGTCGGCACCGACGGCGCCGAGTCGCTGCTGTCCGAGGTGCTCTCCGGGGCCGACGTCGCGGTGATGGTGGCCACCGGCAACGACGGCGCCACGGTGGCCTCGGCCATCGGCGACGCCTGCACGCTGCGCGGCATCATGACCGCGGGCCTCGTGCTCGCCGGCGGGCACGACGCCGGCGCCGCGGTGGCCGCGCTGCGCCCGCACGCACGGGTGATCATGGTGACCTACGACGAGCACGACGTGTCCGAGGTGCTCACGGCGCTGCGGGCCTGAGCCGGAGGTCTGGAATGGACACCAAGGTCACCATCCCCGCGCTGCAGGCGATGAAGCCGGCCGGCACCAAGATCGTCGGCGTGGTCGTGTGGGACTACCAGATGGCGCGGATCGTCGACCGGGCCGGCGTGGACATCGTCTCCGTCGGCGACACGGTCGGCGTCAACCTCTGGGGGCACGCGAACCCGCTCGAGGTGACGATGGAGCAGATGATCGTCGTCGCCCAGGCGGTCCGCCGCGGGGTCACCCGGGCGCTCGTCAGCTGCGACTTCCCGTTCGGCCCGCTGCAGGAGGGGCCGGCCGCCGCCGTGCGGGCCGCGATCCGGCTCGTCAAGGAGGCCGGCGTCGACCTCGTGAAGCTCGACGGCGCGGCCGACCAGCTCGAGGCGGTCACCGCGGTCGACCGGGCGGGCATCCCGGTGTTCGCCCAGTTCGGGATCACGCCGCAGACCGCGTTGCGCTACGGCGTGCCCTACACGGGCAGCGCGGGCGCGGCGGTGCCGGTGGAGATGACCGAGGAGCTCGTCGCCGAGGCCAAGCGGCTGGAGGCGGCCGGCGCGTCGCTGCTCAACTTCACCAACTCCGGGCCGGTCGTCGGCGCCGAGGTGGCGCGGGCCGTGTCGATCCCCGTGCTCGGCGGCTTCGGCGGCGGCCCCTGGCTCGACGGGCGGATGCGGATGGCCAACGCGGCCATCGGCTACGCCGCGTCGGGGCTGGACGACCCGCCGGACACCTACGCCAACGTGGCGCGGATCAGCTACGACGCGATCACCGCCTACGCCGAGGACGTCCGCGCCGCCCGCCCGGTCAAGGGCCGGTGAGCCGGTGCCCACGACGACGATCGACGGGATCCTCACGCGCTACGAGGTGGCCGGTGCGGGACCGCCGCTGCTGATGTTCTCGCCGGGCGGCTTCAACGCCTCGCTCGACACCTGGCGGTCCCAAGGCGTCTACCGCCGCCTCGACCTGCTCGGCCACCTCACCGCCCGGTACACGTGCATCACCTTCGACAAGCGCGAGACGGGCCAGTCGGGTGGTCGCGTCGAGCGCATCGGCTGGCGGTCGTACGCGTTGCAGGGCAAGGGTTTGCTCGACCACCTCGGCATCGAGCGGGCGCACCTCATGGGAGGCTGCGTCGGCTGCTCCATCGTCACGACGCTGGCGGTGGCCCACCCGGAGCGGGTGTCGAGCATGGTGCTGTACTCCCCCGCCGGCGGGCCGAGGTACCGCATGGCTCAGCACGCCCGGCTGGGGCGGCACCTGGCCTTCGTCGCCGAGCACGGGCTCGCCCCGGTCGCCGAGTTGGCGCGGGGCGGCGACTCGACCTTCACCCAGGACCCGCGCGTCGGCCCGTGGGTGACGGTCCTGCGGCGCGACCCCGACTTCGCGGCCGCTTATGCGCGCGGGGACGCCGAGCGCTACGCCGTCGTGGTCACCGGCATGTCCCGCCTGCTGTTCGACCGCGACACCGTGCCGGGCCCCGAGCCCGAGGACCTGATGCTGCTGGACCTCCCCGCGCTGGTGGTCCCCGGCGAGGACAGCTCGCACGCCACGTCGGCGGCCCGGTACCTGCAGGAGTGCCTGCCCCGCGCCGACTACTGGGACGCCCCCGTCGCCGAGCAGACGGCGGAGACCGCGCCGAAGCGGATCCTCGAGTTCCTGGCTAGTCCGCCTCCCCGGGATTGAAAGTGTGCGTTGCGTCCCAGCGAATGGTGCGGGTGTCGAGGTGGATGGTGGCTGGGTGCCGTCACTAATCCGCCTCCCCGGGATTTAAAGTGTGCGTTGCGTTCCGGCGAATGGTGTGGGTGTCGGGGTGGGTGGTGGCTGGGTGTCGTCACGGTCCCCTGAGGTTCCGGTGGTGGCGCAGGACTTCACACGATGATCTATGAGACAGGCCTTAGTCCTGGCGGTCGACCGGGCCGCCGAGAATCGTGCCGGACCTTTCTTGACGGAGCACTAAAGCCGCTCGCCGCGTTCGAGGGCGGCGATCTGGTCCAGGCGCTGCTGGTGCCGGTCGCCCTTGAAC
>NZ_DASWSJ010000145.1:0-51438 GCF_036402745.1 Actinophytocola sp.
GGCGCCGACGCGCTCGGCACGTCCCCCGTCAGCACCACGCGTTCCCGCTTCCCGCGTTGGGTCGGGTCGGGGATCGGGATCGCCGAGAGCAGGGCCTGGGTGTACGGGTGCGCCGGCCGCGCGTAGAGGTCCGAAGTGGACGCCAGCTCCACGATCTTGCCCAGGTACATCACCGCCACCCGGTCGCACACGTGGCGGACCACCGACAGATCGTGCGAGACGAACACGTACGCCAGCCCCAGCTCGTCCTGCAGGGCCGACAGCTGGTTGATCACCTGCGCCCGGATCGAGACGTCCAGCGCCGACACGGGCTCGTCCAGCACGAGGATCGACGGGCCGAGCGCGAGGGCGCGCGCGATGCCGATCCGCTGCCGCTGGCCACCGGAGAACTCGTGCGCGTACCGGTTCGCGTGCTCGGGCTGCAGGCCGACCAGCTCCAGCAGCGACGACACCCGCTCGCGGCCACCGGAGGAGTACCGGCCCTGGATGCGCAGCGGTTCGGCGACGAGATCGTGCACGGTCATCCGCGGGCTCAGCGACGAGTACGGGTCCTGGAACACGATCTGCAGCTCCCGGCGCACCGCCCGCAGCTCCTCGGCCCCCGCGCGGGTGATGTCCTCGCCACGCAGGAACACCCGCCCCGACGTGGGCTCGAGCAGCCGCACCACCAGCCGGCTCGTCGTCGTCTTGCCGCAGCCCGACTCGCCGACCAGGCCAAGCGTCTCCCCCGCCGCCAGCGAGAACGACACGCCGTCGACCGCGCGCACCGCACCCCGCTGCCGGCGCAGCACACCGCCGCGGATCGGGAAGTGCTTCGTCAGCCCCTCGACCCGGAGCACCTCATCCGGCATGCGCGGCCTCCAGCTCCTCGTGGAAGTGACAGGCGCTCGCCCGGCCGTCGCCGATGTCGACCAGCGGCGGGCGTTCCTCGTCGCAAAGGGATCGGCGGAGGGCGCAGCGCGGCGCGAACGGGCAGCCCGGCCGGCGCACCAGCAGGCTCGGCGGGCTGCCCGGGATGGGCGTCAGCTCCTGGGTCTCGACATCCAGCCGCGGCACGCTCTCCAGCAACCCCACCGTGTACGGGTGCCGCGGCCGCGCGAACAGCTGGCGCACGTCGGCCCGCTCGACGATCCGGCCCGCGTACATCACCAGCACCCGCTCGGCCATCTCCGCGACGACGCCGAGGTCGTGCGTGATCAGCACCGTGGCCGCGCCGGTCTCCTGCTGGGCGGTGCGCAGCAGCTCCAGCACCTGCGCCTGGATCGTCACGTCGAGCGCGGTCGTCGGCTCGTCCGCGATCAGCAGCGCCGGGTTGTTGGCGATGGCCATCGCGATCATCGCGCGCTGGCGCATGCCGCCGGAGAACTCGTGCGGGTACTGCCGCGCCCGGGTCGCCGGCTGCGCGACGCCCACCAGGTCCAGCAGCTCGACCGCCCGCGCGTTCGCGGCGCGCGCGGACACCCGCGAGTGCAGCCGGATCATCTCGGCGATCTGCCGGCCCACCCGGTGCACGGGGTTCAGCGCGGTCATCGGGTCCTGGAAGATCATCGCGACCTCGGTGCCCCGCACCGCCCGCAGCTCCCGCCGCGACATCGCGAGCACGTCGCGGCCCCGCAGCAGCACCTCGCCACCCAGCACCCTGGCCGGCGGCTGGCGCAGCAGGCCCAGCACGGACAACGCGGTGACGCTCTTGCCCGACCCCGACTCACCGACGATCGCCACGACCTCGCCGGCGTGCACGTCGAAGCTCACCCCGTCGAGGGCGCGCGCCACCCCGTCCTCGGTCCGGAACTCGACGGCCAGGTCCGAGACGGACAGCAAGGGTTCGCCCTGTGCCGACGGTTCGCTCGCGAACTCACTCACGGCGTCAGCCCTCCCGCGGGTCGACGGCGTCGCGCAGGCCGTCGCCGACGAAGTTGACGCTCAGCACGGTGATCGCGACCGCGACGCCCGGCGGGATCCAGAGCCACGGCATCTGGCTGATCACCGTGAGCCGCTGCGCGTCGGTGAGCATGTTGCCCCAGCTCGGCTGCGGCGGCTGGACCCCCAGGCCGAGGAAGGACAGCGACGCCTCGAGCATGATGCCCGTCGCCACGGCCAGCGTCGCGACGACGACGACCGAGCCGAGCACCGCCGGCACCACGTGGTGCAGGACCAGCCACCGGGTGCGCGCGCCGAACGCCCGGGACGCGTGCATGAACTCCCGCTCCCGCAACGACAACGTGACGCCGCGGACCACCCGGCCCGCGGTCGGCCAGGTGAACACACCGATCGCGACGACCATCATCGTGACGCTCGAGCCGACGATGCCGGCGATCACCACCATCACCACCAGCACCGGGAACGACAGCAGCACGTCGGCCACCCGCATGATCGTGCTGTCCACCCAGCCGCCGGCGATTCCCGCCAGCGCGCCCAGCAGCGTCCCGATCGTCACCGCGAGCAGCGAGGACGCCACCCCGACGAGCAGCGACACCCGGCCGGCGTAGAGCAGCCGGGCCAGCACGTCGCGGCCGGAGCCGTCGGTGCCGAGCCAGTGCTCGGCGCCCGGCGCCCGGCGCACCTGGGACAGGTCCACCTTGGTCGGGTCGTGCCCGGACAGCACCCCGGCGAACACGGTGGCCAGCACGATCAGCACCAGCACGACCAGCCCGGCCACGGCCAGCCGGTGGCGCAGGAACCGGCGCACGGCCATCCGCCCGGGCGAGCGCAACGCGGGCGCGGCACCGGCAGTGTCCACAGTGGCCAGTGGGGTCATCGTCTCACTCATCGCAAGCTCACCCGGGGATCCACCAGCGTGTACAGGAGGTCGGCGATCAGGTTCGACAGCAGCACCAGCACCGCCACCACCAGCGCGAACCCGATGATCACCGGGTAGTCCCGGCCCACCACCGCGGCGATCGCCATCTGGCCCATGCCGGGCCAGGCGAACACGGTCTCGATCACCACCGCGCCCGCGAGCAGGCCCGGCAGCGACAGCGCGACGATCGTGATCACCGGGATCATCGCGTTGCGCAGCACGTGCCGGGTCACGACCCCGACCGTGCTCACGCCCTTGGCCTCGGCGGTGCGCACGTAGTCGCTGTGCAGCTCGGAGATCACGCTGGCCCGGATGTAGCGGGTGAACACGCCGGACTGGGCGAAGCCCAGGATGCACAGCGGCATCACCAGGTGCAGCAACGAGTCGCCGACGCTGCCGTCGCCCGGCGTGGACATCCCGGCCGACGGCAGCAGCCCCAGCTTGAGCGACATCACGTAGATGGCGAGGATGCCGAGGAAGAACGGCGGCGTGCACACCGCGCCGAGACTCACGACGCTGGCCGCGTAGTCGGCGAGCCGGCCCTTGCGCACGGCGGCGAGCAGCCCGAGCGGGACCGCGATCACCAGCGCCAGCAGCAGGCTCAGGCCCATCAGGTACACCGTCGGGCCCATCCGCTCGCCGATCAGCTCCCGCACCGACCGGCTGGAGTCCAGCGAGTAGCCGAGGTTGCCGCGCACCGCGTCGGACAGCCAGATGAAGTACTGCACGAAGATCGGCTTGTCCAAACCGAGCTCGGCGCGCTTGGCCTCGATGTAGGCCTCGGCGCCCGGCCCGCGGTTCACCGCCGGCAGCATCATCTCGACCGGGTCGCCGGGCGCGAGCCGGATGAGCCAGAAGATCCCCACGGAGACCAGCAGCAGGACCACGACGCTGATCAGCGCGCGGCGCACCAGATATGCGGCCATACCAACCTCTCTGCCGAGCGGCCGAGCGGCCGGCCCGGGGTCGCGCCCGGGCCGGCCACGGCGGGAACTAACCGGCGGCGATGCTCCACTTCTCCGGCTGCCAGAAGCCGCTACCGGTCGGGTTGAGCGGCTGGAAGTTCTGCAGCCGCTTGTTGACCGCCCACAACCCGCCCGGGGTGTAGAGCCACAGGTACGGCACCAGGTCGTTGTCGATCTTGGCCGCGTCCTTGTACAGCGCCATGCGCGCCGACGCGTCGGCGGTCCCGTTGGCCTGCTTCAGCTTCGCGTCCAGCCCCTGGTCGCAGAACTTCACGATGTTGCCGCCGTTGGGGTAGAACGTGTCGCAGCCCTCGATGG
This sequence comes from Actinophytocola sp., assembly GCF_036402745.1. Taxonomy (GTDB): domain Bacteria; phylum Actinomycetota; class Actinomycetes; order Mycobacteriales; family Pseudonocardiaceae; genus Actinophytocola. Next base: position 4,084 of record NZ_DASWSJ010000145.1, read on the forward strand.
CGTTGACGTTCCACGAGTCCACCGCGTAGTTGCCGCCGCCGAACAGGTAGAGGTCGAAGTCCATCTTGTCGAGGACGTCGGTGACCGCGCTGGGATCGATCTGCTTGAGCTCGATCTTGACGCCGATCTCCTTGAGCTGGCTCTCCACGGCGATGGCCGCCGCGTCCCGGTCCGGGTTGCTGCCCGGGATCCAGGACAGCCGCACGGTCTGGTTGGGATCCCAGCCGGCCGCGGACAGCAGCTGCTTGGCCTTGTCCGGGTTGTAGGCGTACTGCTCGATGTCCTTGCCGGACACCGACGGGTCGAACGCGGAGTTGCGGGGCTTGCCGACCCCGGGCAGCGCGCTGTCGATGATGGACTTGCGGTCGATGCCGTACAGCAGCGCCTGGCGGATCCGCTTGTCCTTGAACCGGGCCTGCGTGTGGTTCACGCCGATCCGGACGAAGCCGCCGTCGGGCGAGGGCTTGAAGTCGAGCTTGGCGGCGTCGAGCGCGTCCTTGTCGGTGGGCGCGATCGGCGCGATGTCGAGCTCACCGGTGCCGAGCTGCGCGGTGGCGACGTCGGCGGTCAGCGGCTTGAGGTACACCTTGTCGACGCCGGGCTTCGTCGGGAAGTTCGGGTTGGCCTTCAGCTCGACGTACTGGTCGGTCTTGTAGGTGACGAACTGGAACGGGCCGAGGCCGACGGTCGGCTTGGTGAAGAACGGGTCCTTGGCCACCTGGTCGAGCGGCTTGTCGCCGAGGATGTGCTTGGGGATGATCGGGTAGACGCCGATCTGGGCGATGATGCCGTAGTTGGCCTTGGTCGTGGTGACGACGAACGTCGAGTCGTCCGGCGCGGTCAGGCCCGACAGCGTCTCGGCCTTGCCGTCGGTCACCTCCTTGGCGCCCTTGACGTCGGCATAGGAGCCGACCGAGGCCGAGGTGGTCTTCGGGTTGGCCAGCAGCTGGTGGGTGAACAGCACGTCCGCGGACGTGAACGGCTCACCGTCGCTCCACTTCAGACCCTTCGTCAGGTGGAAGGTGAACGTGGTGGCGTCCGGCGAGACGTCGACACTCTCCGCGAGCTGCGGCACCAGCTTCAGGTTCGGGTCGGCGACCATGAGGCTCTGGTAGATCAGCGACATGACCTGCTGGTTCGCGCCCTGCGCCGGCTCGATCGGGCTGAACAGCGTGGGCTTCTGGTAGAGCACGATGTTGACGGCGCCTCCACCGGAGCCGCCCGAGTTGTCGGTCTGCGGGCCGGCACAGCCGGCCGCGAGCCCGGAGGCCAGCAGGACCGCGACGGCCCACCTCAGATGGCGTGCGGGTGACTTCATACCTTCGCCTCTCACGTCGGCTGGCACCTCCCGGAGTGACGCCAGGGCTTTCCGAAACCGTGTTTCAAGTGAGCACAACTTAGCCATCGCGAAGCCTGAGGTAAAGACTCTCGGAACGACGTTTCACGATCGTTCCCCGACGAGCTCGCGCAAGGCCGCGACCACGGCGGGGTCGCCGGCCAGTTCGGTCGCCGTCGCCCGCAGCTGCGCCAGCAGGCCGGCGTGGTGCGCCGGCTCGAACTCCGCGGCCGGCCCGGCCACGCTCACCGCGGCGAGCACGGTACCGCCCGCCGCGACGGGCACCGCGAGGCAGCGCAGACCCTCGCTGTTCTCGTTGTCGTCCAGCGCGTAGCCCCGCTCGGCGGTGGCGGCCAGCTCGCGGCGCAGGGTGTCCCGGCTGGTCAGCGTGCGTGCGGTGGACCGGGTCAGCGGGCCGGCGGGCAGGTGGTCGTCGACCTCCGCCTCGGGCAGCGCGGCGAGCAGCATCTTGCCCAGGCCTGTGCAGTGCGTGTGCGCGCGGGCGCCGGCCACTGTGCGGAACCGCAGCGGCCGGTCGGGCTGGGCGACGCACACGTGCAGCACGACCTCGCCGTCGAGCACGCCGAGGTTGCTGGTCTGCTGGGTGCGCTCGGCGAGGCCGGCGAGCTGCCCACCGGCCACCTCGGACAGATCCAGGCCACGCACGTGCGCCCTGGCCAGCTCCATGACCTTGTACCCCAGCCGGTACGCGGGCCGCTCGTCCACCCGCACCACGAACTCCAGCTCGGTGAGCGTGGCGAGCAGCCGGACCAGGGTGCTCTTGGGCAGGCCGGTCTCCTGGTGGATCTCGCCCAGCGTGCGCGGCACGGTCCCCCTGGCCAGCAGCTCCAGCATGGACAGGCCGCGGGTCAGCGCGTGCGTGTGCAGCGTCGACCGGGTCGCCCCTGCGAAATCCCGTTTCACATTGGGATACTCCTGCCCCGGCGCGCCGGATGTCAACCCACCGCGTTGACATGGAACGCTGTTCCTGTTCGGGTGTGCAGCGAGATTCCTTACCGTGCCTGGAGGTCAGAACGATGCGGACACAGCTCGGTGTGCTCGCCCTCGCGGCCGCGCTGCTCGGGGGCATCGCCGCGGGTGCCGGCCCGGCCGCCGCGGCCACCGACCCGGCAGGGCCCGACGTGGTGGTCGCGAGCGCGTCCGGCGCGCGCTCCACCTGGTTCCCCACCGTCGAGCGGCTGCGCGACGGCGACCTGCTGGTCGTGTACTACGACTCGACCAGCCACCTGGGACCCGACGGCCGGATCGCGATGACCCGCAGCCACGACGGCGGCCGCACGTGGAGCACGCCGGCCGTCGCCGTCGACACCGCGCTCGACGACCGCGACCCGTCGATCGTCGAGCTGGCCTCGGGCACGCTGGTCATGAGCTGGTTCGAGACCGACTGGTCCACGAAGCCGCTGCCCACCCCGGGTGGCGTGTGGACGGCCCGGTCCACCGACGGCGGCCGCAGCTGGTCCGCGCCGGTGCGGGCGCGCTCGCAGCTGTTCGGCAACGGGTCCTGGACGATCCCGCCGGTCGGCTACTCCACGCCGTGGGCCGCCACCTCGGCGAAGATCCTCGAGCTGCCGGACGGCACGCTGCTGCTGCCCGTGTACGGCAACACCCCGGACGACGCGAGTCCGTCGATCTCGGTGCTGCGCTCGCGCGACGGCGGCCGCAGCTGGCCGGCCGAGACGCTGGTGGCCCGGCACGCGGCCGGCGACAAGTTCAACGAGCCCGCGCTCACCCGGCTGGGCGACGGCTCGATCCAGCTGGCCATCCGCGGTACCGGCGTCGGCTACTGGACGTCCTCGACGGACGGCGGCCGAACCTGGGCACCAGCGACGACGGTCGGCGCCTACCGCGAGCAGGCGTCGGACCTGCTGACCCTGCCGCAGGGCGACCGCCGGACCATCCTGCACACGTGGGGTGACACGTCCGGCGTGTTCGGCCCCGGGCGGCCGACCGTCGGCCAGCTGATCACCGCGGACGGCGTGCGGCACCCGGCCAGGCTCCTGTACTCCGGCGGCGCGTTCGACGAGAGCTACCCGAGCAGCGTCCAGCTCGGCCCGGCTAGGTTCTTCACCGTGTACTACGACGCCGCCCGCAAGATCATCGGCGGCACGTACACCCGGTTCGGGGACTACCTCTGACCACCGCCACGACGACCTCGGGGAGCGCGCGTGCCACTGACCTTCGACATGCCGTTCGAGCAGCTGCTGACCTACCCCGGTAGGAACCCGCGCCCGGCCGACTTCGACGCGTACTGGGCCCGCGCGCTGTCCGAACTGGACGGTCTGCCCGCCGACGTGGAGATCGTGCCGGCGGAGTTCCAGGCGCCCTACGCGCGCTGCGCGCACCTGTACTTCACCGGCACCGGCGGCGCCCGGGTGCACGCGAAGCTGCTGGCGCCCCTGGCGGCGAGCGAGCCGCACCCCGCGCTGCTGCGGTTCCACGGCTACCGCGGCGACTCCGGCAGCTGGGTGGACCTGCTGCCCTACGTCGCGCTCGGGTACACGGTGGCCGCGCTGGACGTGCGGGCCCAGGCCGGGCTCTCCGAGGAACGGCTGTCGCCGGCCGGCTGGACGATGGCGAGCTACCTGCTGCGCGGCGTCGACGACGAGCCGGACACCATGCTCTACCGGCACGTCTTCCTCGACACCGTGCGGCTGGCCCGCATCGTGGGCGCGATGGACGACGTCGACGCCGACCGGGTCGGGGCGGCCGGCAACAGCCAGGGCGGCGCGCTGACGCTGGCCTGTGCGGCGCTGGAGCCGCGGATCAAGATCGCCGCGCCCGCGTACCCGTTCCTGTCCGACTACCGGCGGGCGTGGGAGCTCGACCTCGACGACTCGGCGTACGCCGAGATCGCCGAGTACTTCCGCCGCCGCGACCCGCTGCACCTGCGCGAGGACGAGATCTTCACCCGGCTCGGCTACGTCGACATCCAGCACCTCGCGCCGCGGGTCACCGCGCGGACGGTCATGACCGTGGCCCTCGGCGACGAGGTCTGCCCGCCGTCCACCCAGTTCGCCGCCTACAACAAGCTCGGCGGCGAGAAGTCCTACGTGCTCTACCCCGACTTCGCCCACGAGGACCTGCCCGGCCACGACGACGCCGTGTTCACCCTGATGCGCGAGCTCTGAGGCCGTGCGCCTGGCGGACGTGACCACCGTGCTGCTCACCGGTCCCTGCACGGCGGACCCGTGGCTGCTCCCGTTCAAGCGGCTGCGCAGCGCGGCGTTCGTCGAGATCCGGCTGAGCACCGGCGAGGTCGGCGTCGGCGAGACCTACGCCGGCTACTTCTTCCCGGAGAGCGTGCCGCTGGTCGTGGACTACGTGCGGCCGATCCTCACCGGCGCCGAGCCCTTCGCCGACCCGGCCGACCTCGATGTGCCGGCGCTGTGCGCGCGGATGCGGCTGTGCTGCGCCTACTGGGGCCGGGTCGGCCTCGGCGCGGCCGTGCTCGCCGGGGTCGAGGCCGCGCTGTGGGACCTGAAGGGCAAGCTCCTCGGCGTGCCGGTGCACGCGCTGCTCGGCGGCGCGCGGCACGGCCGGCTGCCGGCCTACGCGACCGGCGGGCCGTCCCCGTGGCCCGCGGCCGACCTGCTCCGGAAGTTCGACCACTACCTCGGGCTCGGCTTCACCGCGGTCAAGGTCTCCTCGGGCTACGTGGACCCGGTCAGCCGGCAGGAGGTCGGCGGCGAGCCCGTGGCGCTCGAGGCGGCCAAGGTCGAGGCGCTGCGCCGGCACCTCGGCCCGGACGTGGGCATCCTGCTGGACGGCCACATGGGACACCGGGAGGGCCCGGACCGGTGGGACGCCGGCACGGCGGGCGCGGTGCTCGACGCGCTGGCGCCGCACGACGTCTACCTGTTCGAGGAGCCGCTGCCCTACGGCGACCTCGCCGGGTACGCGCGGCTGCGCTCCCCCGTGCCGGTCGCCGGCGGCGAGCAGCTGTCCACACCGGACGAGTTCGCGCGCTTCGCCGAGCGCGGCTGCCTCGACATCGCCCAGCCGGACGCCGCGTGGCTCGGGATGTCCCAGTTCGGCGAGGTCGCCCGGATGTTCGACCGGGTCGCGCCGCACGCGTGGGGTGCGGGCGGCGCGGTCATGCAGAACGTGCATGCCGCGTTCGCCGCCCCGAACACCGCCATCGTCGAGCTGCCACCCGACCCGGGACCGCTGCACACCGAGATCTGGGGCGACTCGCTGCGGTTCCACGACGGGTTCCTCACCGCGCCGGACACGCCGGGCCTCGGCATCACGCTGTCCGACCGGGTCAAGGAGACCTACCCGTTCGTCCCCGGCGCGGAGGAGTTCTCGAGCGTGCCCGGCAAGCTGATGAGGAGCTAGCCACGTGGACGTGGAGGTGCTGGTCGCGCAGCCGGTGGACCCCGCGGGGCTCCGCCGGGTCGAGGAGCTCCTGCCGGACGCCGTGATCACCCGGCGCGGGCCCATCGGGCCGGGCGAGACCGTCCCGGACGTCGGGGACGTGACCGTGCTGTTCGCCGACAACTGCCCGGCCAACGTCGCCGACCTCGGGTCGCTGAGGTGGATCCAGCTCGGCTCGGCCGGCTACCGGCAGCTCGCCGGGCTCGGCCTCGACCCGCGGGTGCGGGTGACGAACGCCAGCGGGGTCAACGACATCCCGATCGCCGAGTGGTGCGTGCTGATGATGCTCAGCTTCGCCCGCGACTACCCGGGGATGCTGCGGGCGCAGGCCGGCGCGACGTACACGCGGGAGCGGGTGTACCAGGCGGAGCTGCGCGGCCGGCGGGTCGGCGTGTTCGGCTACGGCAGCATCGGCGGCGAGGTCGCCCGGGTCTGCCGCGCGCTCGGGCTCGAGGTGTGGGCGCTGTCCCGGCGCACCCCGCGCTACTCGGTGCCCGGCCCACTGCCGGCCGGGCCGGACCGCTTCTTCACCCCGGCCGAGCTGCGTGAGTTCCTGGCGGGGCTGGACTTCCTGGTGCTCACCGCCCCGCTGACCGACGAGACGGCCGGCCGCTTCGGTGCCGAGGAGCTTGGCTGGCTCCCCCGCCACGCGGTGCTGCTGAACCCGGCCCGCGCGCACCTCGTCGACGAGCAGGCCCTGCTCGCGGCGCTGCGGGACGGGACGATCGCCGGCGCCGCCCTCGACGTCCACTACCGCGAGCCGATGCCGCCGGACGACCCGTTCTGGACCGCGCCGAACACAGTGCTCAGCCCGCACGTGTCCGGGTCGACCGGCAGCACCTACTTCCTGCCCCGCCTGTGGGACCTGTTCGCCGACAACGTGTCCCGCTTCGCGGCCGGCGCGCCACTACGCAACGAGGTCGCGCGGCACAAGATTGGCTGAACCAATCTCGACTGGATCTTGAGCGGGCTTCGAGTTCGCAGCGGTCTATTTGCCTCTGACGTGCACCACTGGGGTAGCTCCGCCATGAGCGGCTGACCGAACGGAAGCCCACATGTCCGAAAGACAGACCGAGAACTCGCCACCGCTGGGGGCGATGGGGCCGCGGTCGACCGCGCTGCGCTCCCTCGCCCCCGACCTGTCCCGCGGCCTCATGCTGCTGCTCATCGCGCTCGTGCACGCGTCGGTGTTCCGGTCCGCGTGGGCCAGCGCGGGCGGCCCGGGGTACGCGGTGTCCGACCCGCTCTCCCAGGTGCTGAGCTGCCTGGTCACGCTGTTCGCCGACGACCGCGGGTTCGCGTTGTTCGCCGGGCTCTTCGGGTACGGCGTGGCCCAGATCTACCTGCGCAGCACCGCCGAGGGACGCGAGTGGCCGGTCGTGCGGGCGCTGCTGCGCCGGCGCGGGCGCTGGCTCATGGTCATCGGCCTCCTGCACACCGTGCTGCTGGCCTTCGGCGACATCCTGTCGGTGTACGGCCTGGTCGCGCTGCTGTTCGCGGGTGCGCTGCGGTTCACCGGGCGCAAGCTGCTGACCCGCGCGTTCACCTGGCTCGCGGTCGGGACGCTCGTCTACTCGATCGGCGTGCCGATGCTGTACCAGGTCGTGTCCGGCGACGGCTCGGTCCCGACGAACCCGGCCGACGACCTGATCTACCGGCTCGGCTGGCCGCTGATGATCCCGCTGGTGATCGGCACGACCGTCTTCCCGTTCCTGATCGGCATCTGGGCGGCCCGCCGGCGGCTGCTGGACGAGCCGGAGCGGCACCGCGCGTTCCTGCGCAAGGTCGCGGTGCTCGGCATCGTCGGCACGGCGCTCGGCGGCCTGCCCTACGCGCTGATCAACACCGGCGTGCTGGGCGAGGCGTCGCCGCTGGCCTACATCGGCGCGTACTGGCTCAACCTCATCGCCAGCTACGCGGGTGGCTTCGGCTACGCGGCGGTCATCGCGCTCATCGCCATCCGGCTCGGCAACCGGCGCGGACCGGTGGTCACCGCGCTCGCGGCCACCGGCCAGCGGTCGATGACCTGCTACCTGCTGCAGTCGGTGGCCTGGCTGGGGCTCGGCGCGCCGTACCTGCTGGGCCTGGGCAACACGATGTCCGACCTCGCCGCGCTGGGCACGGGGGTCGCGGTGTGGGTGGCCACGGTCGTGATCGCCGACGTGATGCGCCGGCGGGACATCCGCGGCCCGGCCGAGGTGGTCTACCGCCGCCTCACCTACGGCCGCGCCTACGCCACCCCGAAGCAGCGGCCCGAGCCGGCCACGGTCGGCGCCGCCTGAGCACGACCCCGCGGCCGGCGACCCGCCGGCCGCGGGGTCTGTCGGGCTCAGTCCAGCGCGGTCACCTGGATGTCGTCGAAGTCGTGCTGCATGCCGGACTGGACCGGGGTGTTCGGGACGGCCGTGTCGAACGTGACGCCGGTGAACCCCTTCGCCTCCGCCGCGCGCACGGTCGTGGTGAGCGTCTCGCCGCCGATGGTGATCGTGGCCGTGGTCCGGGTGGTGTCGATACGCACGGTGGTCCAGACCTGGTTCGGCGGGCGGGTCCTGGTCACGCCGACGTCGCGCCAGGCCGTGCCGTCGAACGCGGTGAGCTTGAAGCCCGGGCCGGACGGGACCAGGGTGAACTGCCACGGGTTGACGTCGTTGCCCGCCGGGTCCTTGCCGCGCACCAGCATCCGCATCCCGGACGCGTACTGGGTGGCCGCGTAGGCGTAGTCCAGCCGCTGCGCACCCACCTGCCTGGTCGGCAGCGTGGCGGTCGCGGCCGCGTCGCCGTCCGCGTCGACCAGGCTCAGCCAGCGGCCGCTCGTGGCGCCGGACATGATCGTGTCGTTGACGAACGCGTAGCGGGTGTCGACGAACCCGCGCGGCGGGGCGTTCGTCGCGTCGTTCTCGAAGGTCAGGGTGTCCGCCGAGTACAGCTCGAGCTCGGTCACCGCGGCGAGCCGGTCCTTCGGCCCGGTGATCTTGACGTACCGCGCCCAGGTGGGCCTGAAGTCCTGGTAGCGCAGCGCGAAGTCCGTGCTGTTCCTGGCCTTCACGACCGGCCTGTCCCAGTGCTCGCCGTCCACCGAGAACGCGACGTCGGCGTCCTGCGGGAGGCCGTAGCCCAGCATGAGGCCGACCCGGTTCAGCCGGTACGCCCGGTCCAGGGTGATCGTCAGCTCGGGCTTGCCGGTGAGGCGGGCCGCCGCGTACCGCTCGGCGCTGCCGTCGACCGCGCCCTCGAGCCGGGTCTCCGGGAACGCCGGGTCGGCCGGGGTGACCGTGCCGGCGAGCTTGACCGTGCCGGCCCGCACCTTGGCGGCGAGGTCGATCTTGCCGGTGCCCGGGGTCACCGCGTCGACGCGGCGGGCCCAGATCCGGTACTGCTGGCCCTTCTCGCGGCACATCCACTGGTGGCCGCAGGTGTCGCCGAAGACCATGCTGCGGTTGGCGCCGACGTTCGCGATCGAGGTGTTGCCGCTGGAGCCGTGCGTGTTGCCCGGCCAGGTCTGCCGCGGCTTGTTGACGAACACGTTCTCGTAGTCGTCCCAGGTCCGGCCGGTGCCGTCCCGGCTGACCAGCACGGTGTTGTCCGGCCGGCCGTAGGTGAGCACGAGCATCCCGTTGGGCTGGAGCACGACACCGGGGTCGGCGAGGCCGGTCGGCGCCCCGCTCGGCACCACGATCACCGTCGGCTTCGTCCACGTGCGACCGTCGTCGTCGGAGTAGGCCTGCATGAGGTCGACCTCGTTGACGTTGCGCAGGAACGCGATCAGCCGGCCGTCGGACGTGTGCGCGATGGCCGTCTCGTTGGTGCCGGGCTTGTCCGCGTCGCTGATCCGCGAGCGGACGGTCCAGCTCGCCCCGCTGTCGGTGCTGGCCGCGAGGAAGCTGCTGTCGACGGTCTCGGTGGTGGTGCGCCCGTACAGGGGCATGAGCAGCGTGCCGTCGCCGGTGCGGACGAAGCCGCGGTGCACGCGCAGCCAGGAGAACCGGTACTTGCCGGGGTCGAGCGGTGCCCAGCCGTCGGTCCACGTGGCGCCGAGGTCGGTCGAGCGCGAGGTCTTGATCCTGAACGTGGTCGGGCCGGCCTGGTCGAGCAGGAAGTGGGCGGCCAGCAGGGATCCGTCGTCGAGCCTGGTGCCGCCGGTGACCGAGCCCTGCACGCGGGAGGTGTCGAAGGTCAGGCCGTTGTCGCTGGACACGCCGAGCCCGCCCGCGGTGGCGTAGGCGGCGCCGTCGACGGTGTTGTTCCAGTAGGTGAAGACCTTCTTGCGGGTGACCCCGTCGACGACGACGTCGGTGGCGAAGGTCTGCGGGTAGTTGGCGACCATCCCGGGGCCCGGGCTCCAGACGGTCCACTCGGCGCCTGCCGACACGGCGTGCTGGCCGCCGGGCGCGCCGTCGGCGAGCGGCGGTGGCTCGGCCTGCACCTGCGCGCCGGCCACGAGGGTCAGGCAGCACAGCACGCCGACGACCACCGCACCGAGCCTGATCTTCCGCTGGCCCATGGGCACCTCCCTGTTCGGATCAGCGGAAATATGTATGGAAGCGCGTTTCATGTCAACAGATCTGTACATGGAACGCACTTTCATTTATAACGGGACGGACGCAAAGGAGCCCTGCCATGAGTCGCCTTCGTGCCGTCTTCCTCGCCGTACTGGCCCTCTCCGTCCTCCAGGTCCCGTCACCCGCGGCCGCCGAGCCGGGTGTCGACCACTCACACATACCGACAGGTTCGATCTTCTACACCGCCGCGAGCACCGAGGACTACGCCGGCTACCCGGCGGTGTTCGACGCCGGCTCGACCGCGCCCGACGGCTCCCGCAGCTCGCGGATCATGCTGGCCTACAACAGCAAGCGCGACCTGCCCGGCGAGCGCGGGAACCGGATCCGCCAGTCGACCGACGGCGGCGTCACCTGGCCCGACTACCCGTCGGCGGACGGCGCGCTGCAGGTGTCCAACCTGGTGCGCCTCGCGATCGCGTCCGGCGGGGTGATCACCATCGACTTCGAGGACCTCAGCGTCACCCAGCCGTCGTGCACGGACCTGTCCATCTGCCGGCGCCAGTTCAACCGCCGGATGATGACCCCCACCAGCTGGGTCGACGCCGGCACCGCCACGGTGACGTTCTCCCAGGCCATCGCGTGGTCGCGGTTCAACCAGGGGCCCCTCCTGCTCGGCGACGGCAAGACGATGCTCGCGACGATGTACGGCATCTACACCGCGGGCTCGGTGCCGTTCACCGTGGTGGTCCGCAGCACCGACGCGGGCGTGACGTGGACCGAGGTGGCGCAGCTGGCCACCGGCGCCGGCTGGAACGAGGCCAACCTCGCGCCGACCAGCGACGGCGGGCTCATCGCGGTGCAGCGCAAGGACGAGAACCCGGTCGCGGGCATCCCGGCCAACGTCGCGCTGTACACCCGCAAGGCGCCCACACAGAGCGGCACCGGCTGGGGCGCGGCGGTGCGCCTGTCCAGCGACGGCGGCAACTCGCCGAGCGTGAAGATGCTCGGCAACGGCTCGCTCGCACTGGCCTCCGGCCGGCCCGACAACCTGCTGCGGATCTCCTTCGACGGCAAGGGAACCAGCTGGACCGCGCCGGTGACCGTCTACAAGAACAACCCGACCACCGGCGGCCGGCCCGACGGCTGGCACGAGGGCGGTGGCGCGGCGGACCGGCCGATGCGCCACCTCGGCTCCAGCGGCACCGTCGGCATCATGCCGATCGGCGGCAACCGGCTGCTCGCGACCGGGGACAACTGCGCGTCCGGCTGGGGCTGCCCGGCCGACGTCGGCGGCCCCAACTACACCGCGACCAACGCGTTGTGGAAGTCCTGGGTCGAGGTCGACACCGACCAGTGGGGCAAGGCCGACCTCACGACGATGTTCCGCCGCGGCGAGCTGACCGTGCTCGACCCGACGCTGAGCCGGTACGGCTACTGCCCCGGCGACACCGCCGGGTGCCGCGCGTCGCTGGCCGCGTACGCGTTCGACGGCGACCCGCGCACCGACGCCAGCCTCGTGACGCCGAACCGCGGTGTGACCATGCGCCTGCCCCGTCCCGTCGACGTCACCGGGCTCGGCCTGCACGTGAACCTGCAGGGCAGCACCGACGTCCGGCTCGAGACCTCCCTCGACGGCACGACGTGGTCGACCCCGGCCCGCGGCGCGCGCGACGGCATCGTCCGGCCGTTCACCGCGCCGGTCCGCGCGCAGTACGTGCGGATCAGCGACCCGAACCCGATCACCGACCCCACCGCGGCGTTCCTGCACGAGGTCGAGCTGTACACCACGCTCGACGGCTTCGAGCACGACTACCCGGGCCAGGCCCCGCGCGGCAACGGCCTCACGTCCTCGACGATGGCCACCGTCGTCGACCAGTCGACGGTGAGCGCGGCCGACCGGATCTCCTCGCGGTTCCTCCGGCTGCGCGACGACAGCGCCTCCGCCGGGTCGGTGGTCGGGTGGACGCACGCGTCGTCGACCGCCGCCACGGTCGAGTTCCGGGTCCGCGCGTACGGGCAGGCGAACAACTCGGTCAGCTTCACGATGAGGGGCGCGGACGGGACCGCCGCGTACCACTTCCACCTGAACGCGGCCGGCCGGCTGTACCGGTGGGACGCCGCCCTGCAGTCGTGGGGCACCCAGCTGAACGCGACCGCGCTCGTGGCGAACGCGTGGAACACCCTCCGCGTGGAGGCGACGGCCGGCGGCACGGCCCGCCTGTACGCGAACGGCCAGCTGGTCGCGACGGTCGCGCCCACCGACCCGGCCGCGGGCCTGGGCAGGTTCGAGCTGTCCTCGGCAGGCACCATCCCCACAGGCGACGACTGGCTGGTCGACGACGTCGGATACACCGCCGGCTGACCGGTGCCGTGGGTGCCCCGCCCGCGCCTGGGGGCACCCACGGCACAGCTCACGGCACCGGCCGCGTCGGCCTGGTCGCGGTCAGCGCTAGCTGGCGCTTCAGCATCCGGCCGCCGTCGCCCGTGAGGCGGAGGTAGTAGTCCGCCGAGCAGGGGGTGCCGTCCTCGTCCAGGGCCCACAGACCCGAGCCGCTCGGCACCATGCCCGCGTTCTCCGCGGTCTTCGCGATCTGGTTGCCCTCGTTGAACTCGTCGTACATCGAGATGTAGATCCCTTGCGCGCCAACGCGAACCATGTTGTAGAACTGCCGCCACATGAAGTCGCCGTGGGCGCGCTGGCGGCCGGCGATGTCGCCGGGCAGCACGCAGGGCTGGTAGTCGATCCCGTGCGCGTTGCAGTCGGCCTGGTCCGGGCTGTTCGCCACGTTGTAGAAGTTGTCCGAGTCCGCGGCGTTGCCGATCCGGCCGACCATCCACGGCGAGATCATGTTGAACGACCGGTACACGTCGAGGAAGCCCGGCCGCGAGTCACCGCCGCCGGTGCGCCACCACGTGGGCACGCCGCCGATCAGGTACACACCCTGGCCCTTGAACCAGTTGATCACGTCCTGGCACTGCGCCGGGGTGAACGGCCGGCCGCCGTCGTTGAAGCCGAAGCCCCAGACGCACACCACCGGCTTGCCGTTCTGCCTGGCATACGCGCCCGACGACGTGTACGCCTTCATCTTGTTCGTCCAGTCCGCCTTGATCTCGGACTGCATGTTGGTCCAGTTGGTGACGTCGTACATGATGTAGAACTTGCGGCCGTACCGCTCCGCCGACGTGCGCACCATCGCCGCGACCGCGTCCCGGATCGGGCCCTCGCCGCCGGTCGGGTTGAACCGCTGCAGGGCCGCGGTGTCGCACCCGTACTGCTGCATCCACCGGAAATGCGTGTCGGTGACCTGCTGGTCGTAGTTCGAGTACAGGGCGGCGGGCTGGCCGTTGTTGAGGTTGTTGTAGGCCGTGCGGTACGTGCGGGTGTACTCGCGGACATCCGGCCAGGCCTTGATCGAGTTGTTGCTGGGCGACGGCGGCTGGCCCCAGTTGTTGGCCCAGTGCCACCAGCCGTTGATCGGCGAGCCGTCGCCGATGCAGGCGAACCAGCCCTGGTAGCCGACGGTGATCTTGCCGACGACGTCACCGGGTGGGCTGGCCATCGGGCTGGGTGACGTGCCGGCCGCCGCCGTGGCGGGGAACGCCCCGAGCGCGGCGCCGGCGGCTGCCATGCCGACGAACGAACGCCTCGAAATTTCCATCATCTACTCCTTCGTAGACCATGTGCAGGGTGAAATCTCTCGGGTCTAGCTGCCCTCGCGGGCACCGACCACGCGCAGGTGCGCGGGCGCGGACTGGCGGGTCCGGACGGCGATGGGGAGCACGATCTGCTCCGGGCCGGCCGAACCGGTGATGCGCTCCTGGAGCAGGCGCATCGCGCGGTCGCCCATCTCCCGGGACGGGAGCACGACGGCCGCGGCGGTGATCGGCAGGACGTCGAACGGGCCGGCGTCGTCCATGCCGGCCAGGTCGACGTCGCCGGGAATCTCGTAGCCGAGCGCGATCAGGTCCTGCGCCGCGTCGGCCAGCACGTAACCGTTGGCGCACAGCAGGACCGTGGCCGGATGCGGATCCTCCAGCAGGCGCGCCAGCACCTCCCGGCGCCGCTCGGCGGGCTGGTTTCGGTACGGCTGCAGCACGGTGAGGTCCGGGCGCACCGCGATCCCGTGCTCCCGCAACGACTCCACGTGCCCGGCGAGCCGGTCGCGGACGCTGGTGACGTCGACCTCGTCCCACAGCGTGGCGATGACCCGGTGCCCCGCGGCGACGAGCTCGTCGGTGAGCAGCCGCCCGGCGGCGAAGTTGTCCGCGATCACCGAGTCGGTGGGCAGGTCCGGGCGGTACCGGTCGACCATCACCAGCGGCACGTCGCGCCGGCGCGCCTCGGCGTACGCGCTGACGCTGGTGCCGCCGTCGGCCGGGTAGACGATGATCCCGTCGACGCCGTGCTCGAGTGCCTGGCGCAGCGCCTGCTCCTCGCGTTCCGGGTCGCCCTCGCAGTGCCGCAGGAACACCCGGTGGCCGAACTCGGCGGACGCGGCCTCGATGCCGGCGAGCACCTGCGACACGTGCGGGCCGTGGTTCTGGAGGATGCAGGCGATGGTGCCGGACCGGACCGGACCGTCGCTTTCGGACTCCGCGCGGTCGGCGACGAAGGTGCCCTGCCCCCGCCGGCGCACCAGGTGCCCCTCCGCGGCGAGGTCGTTGAGCGCGCGCACCGCGGTGGCGTGGCTGACCCCGAACCGCTCGCAGATCTCCCGCTGAGTGACGAAACGTCGGCCCGCTGAGTACCTGCCCGTGGCGATGTCAGCCAGCAGCGCTTGCTTGACCTGCTGGTAGAGCGGCTGCGGACCGTCGGCCATGCCTCGACTTTAACATGTCAAAGGCCATTGACATGTTAAATTCATCGGACGTATCGTCCCTGTCACTTCCACGTGGGTCAGTCTTCGACATCGAGGTTGGAGGACACGTGCGTACACGTCGTCTGAGGCTCCTGCTCGCCCTGGCCACCTCCGCCGCTCTCGCCGCCGGCACCACCGCCTGCGCCGGCGACGCCGGCGGTGGCGCCACCACCCTGGAGATGTGGACCTTCAAGCAGGCACACGTCGAGCCGCTGAAGGCGGCGGCCGCGAAGTTCAAGGAACAGACCGGGATCACGGTCAACATCACCCCCTACACCCCGGACGACGCGTTCAAGAGCAAGATCCAGAGCGCCGCGCAGAGCCACGCCCTCGCCGACGTGTTCGAGGTGCACGCGGCCGGCGAGGACTTCGTGCTCGGCGGCTCCGGCATCCTCGCCGACCTGTCGTCCAATGTGGACGCCGCGTGGCGGGCCCGGTTCGTCGACGGGGTCGCCGACGCGGGCAAGGTCAGCGAGGACCGCTACCAGCGCTCGCTCAAGCCGGAGGCACCGGACGCGGGCATCGAGAAAGGCCAGCTGTTCAGCCTGCCGTTCACGATCGGGACGTTCGGCGTGATCTACGCGAGCAGGAGCAAGCTCCAGGCCGCGGGACTCGACCCCGCGAAGCCACCGAAGACCTGGGGTGAGTTCATCTCCTGGCTCGAGGCCACGCACGCCGAGGACGCCGCGACCGGCGGGCTCACCGTCGGCCTGAAGTCGCCGACCACCGGGTTCAACTGGATGCTCGAGCCGCTCGCGTACGCCTACCTCGGCAAGGACGCCTACCAGGCGCTGTGGAGCGAGGACCCGGGCAAGGCGTGGGGCAGCCCGAACGGCAAGCGCGTGCTCAGCCTGTACGACCAGCTCACGCCCTACTGGACGCCCGGCACGCAGACGCTGGCCATCGACGACGCGGACCGGTCGTTCGCGCAGGGCAAGTCCGCGTTCGTGCTCGGCGGCACGTTCACGCTCGCGGCGATCGAGCAGAACGGCATGAACCCGAGCGACGTCGTCTACTTCGGCGTCCCGCCGGCCGAGGGCGGCGCGAGCAGCGAGCTCGGCCTCGCCCCGCTCGCGCTCACCGGGCTCGCGGTCTCGGCACAGACCGAGAAGACCGACGCCGCCGTGCGATGGCTGGACTTCCTGACCAAGCAGCAGCAGGCCGGCGCGTTCGCCCAGGCCTCGCTCGACCTGCCCGGCACCGACCTCGGCGCGGACACGGCCGACCTGCTCGGCCCGGACCTCGCGGGCATGCAGGACATCTTCGGCAGCGCGGCGGACGGCGCCTACGACCCGGCGGACGTGTCCTTCTTCAGTCCGGCCTATGTGGACACCCAGGCCGGCGACGCGCTGATCCGGATGTCCCCGCTGAACCAGAGCGACCCGGCCAAGGCCAACCGCGAGCTGGGGTCGATCGTGGCCACGTCCTGGCAGAGCTGAGCGGGCCGACGTGCTGAGCCCCGCCGTTCTCGAGCCGGCGGTCGGGCGGGCCACGCGCCGCGTGTCCCGCCCGGCGCCGCGCCGGTTCCGCCTCCGCGAGTCGCTCACCGGCTACGCCTTCATCCTGCCGGCGACCGTGCTGTTCGCGGTGCTGGGCGTCTACACCGTCGGCTACGGCCTGCTGCTGAGCCTGGCCCGGTGGAACGGGTTCGCACCGAAGTGGATCTGGGTCGGCCTCGACAACTACCTCGACGTGCTCTACCGCGACCCGGCGCTGGCCCCACTGGTGCGGGACGCGGCGTGGAACACCGGCCTGGTGATGATCGGCGTGCCGGTGCTCGCCGTGCTCGTCGGCCTGCCGATCGCCCTGGCGCTCAACCGGATCCGGCTGCTGCGGACCACGCTGCGGACGGTCTTCTTCCTGCCGTACGTGACCACGGGTATCGCGGTGTTCTACGCGTGGACCTACGTGCTACAGCCCACCGGCTCGCTCAACGCGATGCTCGGCGCGCTCGGGCTGGGCTCGCTGGAGCAGCCGCAGGGCTTCCTCGGCAACCCGTCGACCGCGCTGCCCACGCTGATCGCCGTGATGGCCTGGTCGTCGATCCCGGTGTCGATCCTGCTCTACCTCAGCGCGTTGCAGGCGATCGACCCGGAGATCCTCGACGCGGCCAGGGTGGACGGCGCGGGCGGCGCACGCGTGCTGTCGTCGGTCATCTGGCCGCTGCTGCGCCCGACGACGGCCGCGGTGATCCTGCTGAACCTGCGGGACAGCCTGCACGGCTTCCAGGTGTTCCTGCTGATGACCAACGGCGGGCCGGGCGGCACCACGAACGTCCTGGGGTTACAGGCCTACAAGCTGGCGTTCTTCGCCGACCTGCGGCCCACCCTCGGGCTCGCGAGCGCGCTGGGCTGGCTGCTGTTCGTCGCGGCCGTGCTGCTCGCCGCGCTGAACCTGCGGCTGCTGCGGAGCCGGACGTGACGGCGGAGGTGACGGCGGACGTGCTGGCCCCGCGGCGGGCCGGCACCCGGCACGCCGGCGGCCTGCCGGGCCGGGCCGGCGCCTACGTGCTGCTGGCGCTCTACGCGCTCGTCAGCCTGTACCCGTTCGCGTGGATGCTGTCCGGCGCGTTCAAGGACAACCGCGAGGTGCTGGCCGGCGGCGGGCTCATCCCCGCCCGGCCCACGCTGGACACGTTCGCGAAGACGTGGGGTGAGCTGGACTTCCCGCGGTACTTCCTGAACAGCCTGATCGTCACCGGGTCCACCGTGCTCGGCGTGCTGGTCGTGTACTCGCTGGCCGCGTACGCGTTCGGGGTGCTGAACTTCCCGGGCCGCCGGGCGATCTACGCCGGGTTCATCTCGCTGCTGTTCGTGCCGGGCATCACCGTGCTGCTGCCGGTGGTGATCCTGCAGCAGGAGCTGGGCATCCTCGGCACCCACCTCGGCATCGTGCTGCCGTTCGTCAACGGCACCGCGCCGCTGTCGATCCTGTTGCTCACCAACAGCTTCCGCGCGGTACCGGCCGAGCTGCGGGAGTCCGCGCGCTGCGACGGCGCGGGTGAGCTGCGCACGTTCTGGTCGATCTACCTGCCGGTGTCGCGGCCCGCGCTCGTCACGATCGCGCTGCTCACCGCGGTGCCGACGTGGAACGAGTACGTGCTGAGCCGGGTGTCGCTGTCGGACCAGAACGCGTTCACGCTGCCGCTGGGCCTGCAGAGCCTCACCGCGATGACCGCGCCGGAGTACAACGTGATCATGGCCGCCTCGCTGATCATCGTGCTGCCGGTGGTCGTGCTGTTCATCTTCGTGCAGCGGTACTTCGTCAACGGGTTGATCGGCGCGGTCAAGGGCTGAGAGGGGCATTCGTGAAGGTCCTGGTCACCGGGGCCAGCGGCACGCTGGGCACCGAGGTGGTCGCGCACCTGCGGTCGGTCGGCCTCGACGTGCGCACGCACGACCGGGCGGGCGACTCGGGCGACCTGCGGGACCGGTCCGTGGTGGCCGCGGCGCTCGACGGGGTGGACGCGGTGGTGCACGCGGCGGCCATCCCCGAGCCGATCAGCCACCCGCCGCACGAAACGTTCGGCAACAACGTGGAGACCACGTTCCACGTGCTGGACCAGGCCGGCCGGGCCGGGATCCGCCGGGTCGTCAACGTGTCGTCGGCCTCGGCGTTCGGGTTCGCATGGTCGTCGCGGTCGGTGTCGCCGGTGTCGGTGCCGGTCACCGACGAGCACCCGTACGTGGGCGACGACGTCTACGGGCTGTCCAAACAGGTCGGTGAGCTGATCGCGGCGACGGCGAGCCGGCAGTGGGACATGACCGTGGTGAGCCTGCGGTTCCCGTTCATCGGCTCGGGCGAACGGCTGCGCCGCCACCTCGAGCCCATCCACGCCGACCCGGGGGCCGACCGCGCGGGCCTGTGGGCCTGGCTGCACACCCTGGACGCGGCCCGCGCGGTGGCCGCCGCGCTGACCGCCGACGTCACCGGCGCGCCGGTCGTCACGGTGGCCGCGCCGGACACCACCGCGCTGGAGCCGACGGCAGACCTCTTGCGCCGCTTCCATCCGAACACGAAGATCGAGCGAGAGCCCGCCGGCTTCGACACGGTGTTCGACGTCACGCGCGGCTACGACCTGCTCGACTACCACCCGCGACACGGCTGGCGGTGACCCGGATGGCACAGGTGCTGATGGTCCGCGGCGGCTGGGAGGGCCACCAGCCGGTGGCGGCCACCGACCGGTACGCGGCCGTGCTCACCTCGGCCGGCCATGAAGTGTCCACTTCGGACACCCTGGACGTGTACCTCGACGCCGAGCGGCTCGCGGCCACCGACCTCGTCGTGCAGTGCTGGTCGATGGGGTCCGCCACGGAGGAGCAGGTCACGGGCCTGGCCGAGGCGGTCCGGGCCGGCACCGGGCTCGCCGGCTGGCACGGCGGCATCGTCGACGCCTTCCGCGACAGGCCCGCCTACCACCTGCTCACCGGCGGGCAGTTCATCCACCACCACAAGGAGTTCGTGCGCTACCCGGTGCGCGTGGTCGCCGAGCACGAGGTGGTGGCGGGGCTCGGGACGTTCGAGGTGCACAGCGAGCAGTACTACGTGCACGCGGACCCGGGCAACGAGGTGCTCGCGGTCACCGACTACGTCGACGACCCGGACCGGCCGTGGCTCGGCAACCCGACGATGCCGGTCACCTGGGTGCGGCGGCACGGCGCCGGGCGGGTGTTCGTCACCACGATCGGGCACCGGCTCGCGGACCTCGAGGTGCCGGCCGTACACACGATGATCACCAGGGGGCTCGCGTGGGCGACGCGTTGAGGGTCGGCATCGTCGGGATCGGGAACATCAGCGGGCAGTACCTCGCCACGCTCCCCCACCTCGACGGCGTGCGGGTCACGGCCGTCGCGGACCTGGACCACGCGCGGGCCGTCGCCGTCGCCGACGCGCACGAGGGCGTGCGGGCCGCCGCGCCCGCCGAGCTGCTCGCCGCGGCCGACGTGGACCTCGTGCTCAACCTCACCGTCCCGCAGGCGCACGCCGAGGTGGCGCTGGCCGCGATCGCCGCCGGGAAGCACGTCTACAACGAGAAGCCGCTGGCCCTGACCACCGCCGACGGCCGGCGGGTGCTCGACGCCGCCGACGCGGCCGGGGTGCGGGTGGGCTGCGCGCCGGACACCGTGCTCGGCACCGGCACGCAGACCGCGCGGCAGCGGCTGGACGCGGGCGGCATCGGCGTCCCGGTCGCGGCCACCGCGTTCATGGTCTCGCCCGGCCCCGAGCGCTGGCACCCGAGCCCGGAGTTCTTCTACCGCACGGGCGGCGGGCCGCTGCTGGACATGGGCCCGTACTACCTCACCGCGCTGGTCACGCTGCTGGGCCCGGTCCGCCGAGTCTCCGGCATGACCGCCACCCCACGGGCCACCCGGACGGTCGGCAGCGGCCCGCTGGCGGGCACGGACTTCCCGGTCGAGGTGCCCACGCACGTCACCGGCGCCCTGGAGCACGCGAACGGCGCGGTGTCGACGCTGCTGATGAGCTTCGACGTGTGGGCCGCCGAGCTCCCGCGCATCGAGGTGTACGGCACCGAGGGCTCGCTGTCCGTGCCGGACCCCAACGGCTTCGGCGGCCCGGTGCGCCTGTTCCACCGGGACAGTCCGGAGTGGACAGAGGTGCCGGCGTCGGCCGGCTACCGGGACGCCGGCCGCGGCTGCGGCGTGGCCGACCTCGCGGCCGCCATCGCCGGCGGCCACGCCCACCGGGCGAGCGGCGAGCTGGCCCTGCACGTGCTGGACGTCATGGAGTCACTGCTGCGCGCCGCGGAGTCCGGCCGCGCGGAGAAAATCGAGAGCACCTGCCCCCGCCCCGACCCGATGGCGCTCACGGGGGCCTAGCGGGGCGTGACCTCGGCCATCTCGCCCCAGCCCTCACCCTCGGTCGACACGCTGACGATCGACGGCTTCGTCGCGACCACGTCCGGCATCCAGCCCATGGCCTTCTTGAAGTGGTCGGAGGTCACGTGTGCCTCGCCCGTGCCGTCGCGGAACGCCTCCACCAGCACGAACTGGTTCGGGTCGTCGACGCTGCGGGACCACTCGAAGAAGATGTTGCCCGGCTCGCCGCGGGTGGCCTGGGTGAACTCGTCCACCAGCTCGAGCCAGCTGTCGGCCTTCTCCGGCCGGATCGTCCACTTGACACAGATGAAGATCACGTCGCCGCCTTCCTCGACAGGGCGCTTCGACACCACCATGGCGAACCCGCCCGCCGCGCGCCAGCGCGACGGGCCGGTTTTGGACCGTAGGGCCGAAAGCTCCTACCGCGCGGCGCTCCTGCGTGGCCAAAATGCCAGGCCACGGGCTGCGCTCACGGAGTTCAGGCGTCCTGCCGGACCCGGTTCTCCCACTCCCAGTCGGCGATGATCGACCAGCAGCAGGCCGCCGCGTCCGGGTCGACCCGTTCGAGGAGCAAAATGCCGAAATCCGGCATCCGTTCGTATACCGGCTCCACCGGCCACTCCCACCCGCTTGTCGCCATGTGTTCCCCAAAGGATCCCGCTACGAATGTCGCTCGAGCCTTCAGATTAGTTTCAGAATCGACGGTTCCGTAACCTGCTGGCTACATTCGCATTTTCCGGATTCTGACCAGATCGGTCCGGCCGATGGCTCGATGATACCTTCCCGCGGCGCCTTTGCGGCGGCACACTTTCCGGGTGAACAGAGCCCTTCTCGTCGTCGATGTCCAGGAGTCCTTCCGCGTCCGGCCGCTGTGGCGCACGGTGTCCAACCCGGCGATCGTGGACCGGGTCGACGAACTGGTGGCCGCGGCGCGGGCGGCCGGTGACCTGGTGGTCTGGGTGCTGCACGCCGAGCCCGGCACCGGCACGGTGTTCGACCCCGCCGCCGGGCACGTGCGCCCGATCGACGGCCTTCGCCCGGGAGCCGGCGAGCCGATGCTGACCAAGACCGCGCACAACGCCTTCACGACGACCAACCTGCAGCAGCTGCTGGTCAGCCGCGGTGTGCGTGAGCTGGCCGTGTGCGGGATCCGCACCGAGCAGTGCTGCGAGACGACCGCGCGGGTCGGCTCGGACCTCGGGTACGCGGTGACCTTCGTGACCGACGCGACCGCGACGTTCCCGATCCCGCACTGGTCCGCGCCGGCCGACCGGACCGTCGAGGAGCTGCTCGCCGACCCGCGCACGCTGCCCGCCGCGGCCGTCGTCGAGCGCACCGAGTACGCCCTCGCCGGCCGGTTCGCCACGGTGTCGACGGTGGCCGGTGTGATCGGCGGTATCCTGACCAGATCGTGAGCAACGTCGTCTTTCTCCTCGTGCCGGGTGTGCACCTGCTCGACCTCGCCGGGCCGGCCCAGGCGTTCTTCGCCGCGGCGGATCTCGGGCACGAGTATTCGTTGCACTACGTGGCCGAGCGAACGAATATCGTGACCGCCCAGGGTTTGCCGATCGCCGCGTCGCTTTCCTGGCCCGAATTGTCCGCGGATGACCTGATCGTCGTTCCCGGCTGGCGGGCGCCCGAGCTGAGCGGCACCGGCCGGCTGAGCCGCGCCACGCTCAACCGGCTGCGTGCCCACCACGCGGCGGGCGGCACGGTGGCGAGCGTGTGCGCGGGTGCCGACGCCCTCGGCCGGGCGGCCCTGCTCGACGGCCGGCGCTGCACGACCCACCACGACCTGCAGGACGAGCTGGCCGCCCGGCACCCGAAGGCGAGCGTCGTGCGCGACGTGCTCTACGTGGTCGACGGCCGGGTGGCGACCTCGGCCGGCATCGCGAGCGGCATCGACCTCGCCCTGCACCTGATCGCGACCCGGCACGGCCCGGGCGACGCGGCCCGGGTCGCGCGGGAGATGGTCGTCTACGCCCGCCGCAACGGCGACGAGCCGCAGGCCAGCGCCCTGCTGCGGCACCGCTCGCACGTCGACGAGACCGTGCACCGCGTCCAGGACCTGATCGACGCCCGGTTCGCGTCCCGGCTGCTCCTGACCGAGCTGGCGTCCGCGGCGGGGTGCAGCCCGCGCACGATGACCCGCCAGTTCGGCCGGGCGACCGGCCTCACGCCACTGCGCTACCAGCACCTGCTGCGCCTGGAGCGGGCCGAACACCTCCTCGGCCACGGCGCGACGATGGACGCGGCCGCCCGCGCGGTCGGCTTCGAGGACGCCCGGATGCTGCGCCGCCTCCGCGCCCGCGCCTAGGACGTGAGACCGCGGCAGTGCGTGCGCAGGGTCGGGCCGAGGTGCTCCATCGCGTGCCGGAGCGTGGTCCGGGGCATCGCCGCCGCGTGGGTGTCGAGGAACGTCAGCAGCCGCGCCCGGTCCTTCGCGCCGGCCGCGCGGAGCCAGCCGCCGGGTGCTCAGCTCAGCGAGCCCGGCGACGAAGCCTGTCGCGGTCACCAAGGCCTGTCTCGTAGATCATCGTGTTGAAGTCATCCACTGACCACCGGAACCCTCAGGGGACCGTGACGGCACCCAACCACCATCCACCTCGATACCCGCACTATTAGCTGGGACGCGACGCACACTTTTAAATCCCGGGGAGGCGGACTGGACCGTGACGGCACCCAGCCACCACCCACCCCGAAACCCGCACCATCCGCCGGAACGCAACGCACACTTTAAATCCCAGGGAGGTGGACTAGCGGGCCGTGATCTGCTGGACCGACCAGCGGTTGCCGTCCGGGTCGGCGAAAAAGGCGAAGCCCTGGTTGTTGAGGTCGTCGTCGTCCCTGGCCGGGCGGAAGCCACCCGGCCCGGCGACCTGGACCTCGCCGATGTCCACGCCGCGCTCGACCAGCTCGGCGCGGGCGGCACGCAGGTCGCGGACCACCAGCTGCAGGCCCTGCAGCGAGCCCGGCGCCATCTCCCCCACCCCCTTGCCGATGACGATCGAGCAGCCGGACCCCTTGGGCGTCAGCTGCACGATCCGCAGCTCCGGCCCGAAGTCACTGTCATGGTCGACGCCGAAGCCCATGCGCGACGCGTAGAACTCCTTGGCATCGTCCACATCGGACACCGGCACCACGACCACCTCGAGCGTCCAGTTCATCGCACACCTTCCATAACCGCCTAGTTCTATAACCGAGGAGTTGTCTACAGGGTCCGGTGCCCGGTGTCAAGCACGGACGACCCCGCGGGCTGCGTCGCCTCCGCCGGGGGTCTGAACTGAGTAATCTCGGGGTCATGAATCAGCTGACCACCGAGCGGCTCGTCGTGCGCGAGTGGGAGCCGGCCGACGCCCCGGCCGCGCTGGCCATCTACGGCGTCGAGAAGGTCACCCGGTGGCTCACCCCGGCGATGGGCCAGGTCGACGACGAGTCGGCGATGAGCGCGGTGCTCCAGGCGTGGATCGAGGCGCAGCCGAACATGATGCCGCCCCGGGGCCGCTGGGCCGTCCAGCGCCAGGATGACGGTGCGGTGGTCGGTGGGCTGGGCATCAGGCTGCTGCCGCCGTACGAGGAGGACCTGGAGCTGAGCTGGCAGCTGCGCCCGGAGGAGTGGGGCCACGGCTACGCGGCGGAGGCCGGGACCGCGCTGATCAAGTGGGCCTTCACCCAGGAGATCGACGAGCTGTTCGCGGTGGCCCGCCCCAACAACACGCGGGCGATCGGCACCGCCAAACGGCTGGGCATGGCCTGGGTCGGTGAGACGGACAAGTACTACAACCTGCACCTACAGGTGTTCCGCATCCGCCCGAGCGATTTGGCAGAGGCCGAGTAGCCAACACCCGAGCGACGCGAAGCGAGCAGCACAAGCTTGCTACGCCAGAGCGAGCAAGGAACTCAGTGGCGGGAGCCCAGGTAAAGCGAGGGCGGCTCCACAGGACCAAGCTCCAGGACAGGCCCACCCAGCCGAGCCGTCAACGCCTGTGCCAACCGCAACAACGCCTCCACGGCCCGCAACGCCCGCCCCCCGTCCGCCGCGGCCTTGACCATGGAGACGCTCAACGCCCCGACCGGCCCCCCAGCCCCCAGAATGGCCGCCCCGAAACACACCATCCCGAGTGCGGTCTCCTCGTCGTCGATCGCGTAGCGCCGCTGGCGGATCCGCTCCAGCTCGGGGGCGAGGACGGGCATCGACGTGATGCTGTGCCGGGTCAGGGAATCGAAGGTGTCGTCGGCGTACAACGCGGCGGCGGTCGCCGGCGGTAGGGCGGCGAGCAGGGCCTTGCCACTGGCCGTGCAGTGGGCGGGGAGGCGCATGCCGATCTCGTAGTGGATGGCCACCGGGCGGCTGCCGGCGCGGGTGTGGACGTAGAGCACGTTGCGACCGTCCAACAGGGACAGGACGATCGTGTCCTCGGCGAGGAGGCCCAGCTCGGTGTCCACCCGCCGGAACTCGGTGGCGATGTCCGAGCGGGCGAGGTAGGCCCGGCCGAGCTGGACGACCTTCCAGCCGAGCTGGTAGGTCCCGGCGCTGGAGCGCACGAGCAGGCCGGACTCGACCAGCGTGGTGCACACGGACAGGCAGCTGCTCTTGGGTGCGTCGATGGCCCGGGCGATCTCGCTCAGCGTCATGCCGCTCGCACTGGCGGACACCACCTCGAGCATTCGCGCCGCGCGCGCGACGGCGGGCACGGTCGGCTTCGGATGGGTCGCGGTCATGTCGACGACCATCCGATCATCGCCGCAGCCGCCGGGCAAGTACCACCACCGACCCGACCACCGCCCCGAGAACCAGCAAACGCTTGCCGACCGGCACCGCAACCGGCGGCGGGTGGCGGTTCGGCCGCGGCGGCGGGGCGGACCCACGTGCCGAGGGCGGTCACGTCGCCGTCGAGCAGCCCCTCGGCGCTGGTCGACGCGTCGAGCACGCCGAGGGTCCGGCCCTTCCCGTGCGGCTCCCTCACATCAGGTTTGCCGTTAGACGACCGGAAGGTTGGGCAGGCAGGGCGGCGCGCCGGCGGCCGGGTCGAGGGCGCGGCGCACGTAGCCGATCGCGCGCGGCGAGTAGGACATCGAGAGGTGGTCGGACAGGTCGAGCGGGCAGCCGTCCTGGAGGGTGATGTTGTCGACGGTCGCGCCGGGGCCGGGGGTGAGGAACGTCGAGTCGTACGGCGTGGTGATCTCGTCGTACCGGGTCGCGATCACCGTGTAGTGCACGCCGGGCTCGGTGTCGCCGCCGGCGTTGAGGTCGGCGAGGAACTGCGAGCCGCGGACCTGCTGCTCGCCGGCGACGCCGATGAACGGGCCGCTGAGCCCGATGACGCCCAGCGTGCGGGCGAGCGTGCCGATGCCGTCCAGCGTGGTGCCGTGGTGTGTCGAGCCGAGGGTGACCAGGGTCGCGACCTTGCCGGTGCCGCCCTCGAACCGCAGGTATTGGCGGGGCATCATGCCGCCCTGCGAGTGCCCGACGATGTCCAGCTGGGACGTGCCGGTGGCGGCGAGCACCTGGTCGACGTAGGTGGCCAGCTCCTTGGCCGACCGGCGGATGTCGCTGGTGCCCTTCAGGACCGGCGGCACGCTGGCCAGGTCCTCGTCGGTGTCGCCGAAGTTCAGCGCGAAGACGCAGTAGCCGTCCCGCTTCAGCACGGGCGCCAGCTTGGCCCAGTTGTCGTACCGGTTCTCCCAGGTGCCGTGGACGAGCACGACCGGCCGCGGGTGCGCGGCACCCGGCCGGCAGGACCAGTCGTTGGCGCCGGGTGGGCTCGCGTCGGGATGGCCGAGCGAGTAGCCCGCCGCGACGACGAAGCTGGACGTCTCCGGCCCGGCCGCGGGGGCCGCCTGCGCGGCCGGCGTGGCGAGGGCGAACAACACGACCACGAACACGGACACCACCGCGACCACGACACTGGACAGACGGCGCATCATCGAGCCTCCCGGGAGCCGCACAGATCATCCGATGCTAGGCCGGTCGGGCGCAACCGTCGGTCACGGATATCCCGCGGGCTGTTTCTTGTCATCCGGGAGACAACTCCGCCCCGGCGGACTGCGCCGGGGCACGAAAACCGTCGGTGGGCGCTGCCACGATCCGGACGGCCTCCGGTGGGTACACCCCCCAGCACGCCTCGACCAGGTGCCAGGGATCCACCCCAAGGAGTCCGCCGTGACGCAGCCGCAGTCCACTCCCCCGCTCCACTCGGGTCCGATCCTCTCCGCCCGGCGCGCCCTGGTCAGCGTCGGTGCCGGGCTCGTCGCGGGTGCCGGCGTGGCGCTGCTCGGGGCGCCGCAGCTGCTGCCGCTCGTCAGCTGGATCATCGCGGCGGCCGTGGCGGTGACCTGGGTGTGGCGGGTCTGCTGGGGGCAGGACGAGACCGGCACCGAACAGCTCGCCGAGGAGGAGGCCACGTCCCGGACCACCGACACCTGGGTGTTGCTGGCGGCGGTGGCCAGCCTCTCCGCCGTGGTCGCCGCCCTGGTCCAGTCCAGCAGCCGCCAGGACGGCATCGCGGTGGTCTCGGTGATCCTCGGTGTCGTGAGCGTGGCGCTGTCGTGGGCGCTGGTGAACACGGTCTTCGCGCTGAAGTACGCCCGCCTGTACTACGTCGACGAACCGGACGCCGGCGGGATCGACTTCAAGCAGAAGGAGCCCCCGGCCTACAGCGACTTCGCCTACCTGGCCTTCACGGTCGGCATGTCCTTCGCGGTGTCCGACACCGAGCTCACGCAGACCAGGATCCGGAAGGTCGCCGTCGGCCACGCGATGCTGTCCTACGTGTTCGGGACCGGGATCCTCGCCGTGGCCGTCAACCTGGTGACCAACCTGGGCCAGTCCTGAGCCGCGTCAGTGGCCGCGGGTGGCGTACCGGTGGCGGCCGATCGTGGCGGTGATCGTCAGCGGGACCGCGACCACCAGGGTGATCACGAAGATCTGCTGGAAGCTGCCCGCGTCGACCAGCGGGCCGAAGAACGCCGCGCCCAGCGCGCTGCCCGTGAACAGCATCGTCGCGAACAGCGACACCGCCGTGGCCCGCGAATTCGGCGCCATGTCCGTGGCCCACGTCTGCAGCGTCGAGTGCATGAACGCCCACCCCGCGCCGAGCAGGACCGTGCCGGCCACCACCGGCACGACCGCGTGCGACACGGTCAGCAGCAGGTAGGCCAGCACCGCCAGCGAGCCGCCCACCAGGATCAGCATCGCCGGCGCCATCTTCCGCGACCGGGCCTTCACCACCCGCGCGAACACCAGCACCGACGCGCCGTACGCCGTGGTCAGCAGGCCGGCCACGGTGACGCTCAGCCCGCTCGCGTGCAGCACCACCGGGAAGAACGTCAGCGGCCCGAGCAGCACCAGCCCCTCGGTGAGCGCCAGCAGCAGCACGAGCAGCGCCGGCCGGTTCACCAGCACCGCGCGCAGCGACGTCCACACCGGCGCCGGCGCCGCCACCACCGGCTCGGGCAGCCGCCGCATCACGACCGACAGCACCGCGGCGACCACGGCGGTCAACGCGAACGCCACCCGCCAGCTCGTGAAGTCGGCCAGCGCACCCGCGCCGACGGTGGCCAGCGACATGCCCACCGCGGTGCTCGTCATGAGGTCGGTCAACGGCGCCTGGCGCACCCGCACCGGCACCGTGTCGCCGATGTAGACCAGCGCGCTGGGGATCGCGGCGGCGAAGCACGCGCCGGTCAACCCCCGCGCGGCCACCAGCCAGCCGACGTCCGGCACCGCCGCCGAGGCGAGGCCGCCGACCGCGGCGAACGCGAGCGCCAGCCGCATCGTGCGGACCCGGCCGAGCCGGTCGGAGACCATCGCCCAGCAGATCTGCGCGATGCCGTAGCAGAGGAAGTACGTCGCCGCCGCCTGGCTGACCGACTCCACCGAGCCGTGCAGCTCGGTGGCGATCACCACCAGCATCGACGCGATCATCAGCCGGTCGAACGAACTGGTGAACGCCGCCACCTGCAACAGCCGCAACGAGCGCGCGGCCTCCGCCGGCACAGTCGTCTGCTCAGTGCTGCTCGACACGCGCTCCCCACTCCGCCCCCGAACGGGCCGCCCCCAACGTACCTTCCCAGCGCAGGTAGAGGTCATGGTCGACGTCACACTGGTCGAGCACCCGCCCGGCCATGAAGTCCACCAACGCGGCCACGTCCCGCGCGCCCGCGTAGAACGCCGGGCTGGCCGGCATGATCACCGCGCCCTCCGCCGCCAGCGCCCGCAGGTTGTCCAAAGTGGACAAACGCAGGGGTGTCTCACGTAACACGACCACGAGCCGGCGGCGCTCCTTCAGCGTCACGTCCGCGGCCCGCTGGATGAGGTTCGACGTGGCACCGGTGGCCACCGCGGCCACGGTCGCGGTCGTGGCCGGCACGATGATCATCCCCTTCGTCCGGTACGACCCGGACGACGGACCGGCGGCGAGGTCGCCGGCGGGCCAGTACCGCACCCCCGCCACGTCCCGGCCCAGCCAGCCGGCCAGATCCGCCTGCCAGTGCTTGTCCCGCACCGACCGCCCGGTCTCGTCCAGCAGCGTCAGGCGGGCGGCCTGGCTCACCATCACGTCGATGTCCTCGCCCGCGTCGAGCAGGCCACGCAGGATCGCCGCCGCGTAGGGCGTGCCGCTCGCGCCGGTGACACCGACGAGCCAGGGACGGCGGCGCGCGGCCGGGCTCACGACGACCCCTCGGGGGCTCGGTGAAGCCGCTCGCGGTCGCCCTGTGTTGATTGTTCGCTCGCAAGCTCGCTCAGTGACATTGGTTCGCTCGCAAGCTCGCCCTGTGGCACCGATTCGCTCGCAAGCTCGCCCTCTGACACCGATTCGCTCGCAAGCTCGCTCAGTGAAACCGATTCGCTCGCAAGCTCGCTCATGACACCGGCCGCCGTCCTCCGGTGCGCGCGGTGATCCGCTCGGCGCACGCGCTGACCTGCGCGCCGATCCGGGCGGCGTTGTCCTGGTGCAGCTCGGTGAAGAACGCGAGCGAGCACACCACCCGCACCACCTGCCCGCGCTTGTCGAACACCGGCGCCGCGACCCCGCTCTGCGCCATGTCGTACTGCTGGATGCTGGTGGAGAACCCGCGCTCCCGGGTCCTCGCGAGCGCCTCGCGCAGCGCCTCCCGGTCGGTGATCGTGTGCGGGGTGAAGTGCTTGAGCCCCAACCGGTCCACCAGCTCGTCGACCTGGTCCGCCGGCTGCCACGCGTGGTAGGCCTGCATCAGCGCGGGCGCGGAGAACGGGAACGTCTCCCCCACGCCGACGGTCACCCGCACGCCCAGCTGCCGCTCGGCCTTGACCGTCACCACGTACCCGCCGGAGCCGTCCGGCTCGACCACGAACACCACGAACCCGAGCCGCCGGGCCAGCTCGTCGATCTCCTGCTGGGCCACGGCGTTGCCCATGGTGTCGGTGACGCCGGTGAGCGTGAGCAGCTTCGGCCCGAGCATCCAGCCGGCCCGCTCGCCGGTGGTGGTGACCCAGCCGGCGCGCTGCAGCGTGGCGAGGATGTTGTAGCAGGTGCTGCGGTTGAGGCCCAGCTCGGTCACGAGATCCTTGGGCGCCACCGCATGCGGCCACTCCGCCGCCAGCCGCTCCAGGATCCGCACCGCCGACGACACCGCCGGCACGTCGCTCGCCACAGTCGCATTCCCCTGTCTGCTCAGCTCGCCCGGGTCACGGTGCGAGTACCTCCGCCCACTTGGTCAGCACCGACTCTAGGTAGTCGGGGTCGCCTGTGGACACCGCGGGAAACGTGGCGCGCCGCTCGAACGGCCGGCAGGCGTCGATGACGGCCCTGCTGTTGTACGGCGGCGCACCCTCGACCAGCATCGGGTCCAGCTTGCTGCCCCACGTGCCGTCGATGATGTCGATGTCCCGCTTGGGGTCGCAGCGGGTGCACATCGCCCACACGACCTCGTTGAGGTCGGCCACGTCGATGTCGTCGTCGACGACCACCACGAACCGGTTCATGTACGCCGCCGCCGGCAGCTGCGCGGCCAGGTGCCCGACCTGCCTCGCGTGGCCGGCGTAGCGGTGCTCGATGGACACCGCGATGAACAGCCGGCCGCCGCCCGCCTCGTGCGCCCACGCGCCGCGCACCCCGGGCACGCCGGCGCCGACGAGCGCGTCCTCGATCATCGCGGACTTCATCACCGTGCGCATGTAGGAGTAGTCGTGCGGCGGCTTGCCGGGCGGCGCGCCGAGCAGGATCGGGTCGTCCCGGTAGTACATGCGGGTGATCTCCAGCGCGGGCGCCGGGCGGCGCTTGCCGGAGTAGTAGCCGGTCCACTCGCCGAACGGGCCCTCGTCGCGCAGGTGGTCCGGCCGCAGCCAGCCCTCGATCGCGACCTCGCTGCCCGCGGGGATCGGCAGGCCGGTGTGCTCGCCGTGCAGCACCGGCAGCCGCTCGCCGAGGATCGCGCCGGCGTACTCGAGCTCGGAGGTGCCGGCCGGGACCTCGGTGCCGCCGGTGACCAGCAGCACCGGGTGGTGGCCGAAGGAGACGGCGACCGGGGCCTTGCCGTGCCGGTCGAACCAGCGCTGGACGTGCTGGGCGCCGTGCTTGCCGGGGACGGCGTTGATCGTGGCCGAGCGGCCCTCGTCGACGACCTCCATCCGGTAGCAGCCGCCGTTGATGTCCTTGGTCTCCGGGTCCTGGGTGACCACCAGGCAGCCGGTGCCGACGTAGCGGCCGCCGTCGCCGGCGTGCCAGCGCGGCACCGGCAGCGACAGCAGGTCGACGTCCGGGCCTTCGACGACGTTGGCCAGCAGCGGGGCGTCGGTGACCGTCTCGGTGGGATGGTCGGCGGCGGCCCGCGCCCAGGTCGATGGCTTGCCGCGCAGCGCCGCCACGAGACCCGCGTCGTCGAGGTCGTCGCCGAGGCCGAGGGTGAGGCCGAGCCGGCGGGCCGAGCCGGTGCTGCCGGTGAGCACCCGGCCGGCCGGGTAGTCCGCGATGTCCTCGAAGAGCATCGCCTTCGGGTGCGGGCGCTGGTAGCTCAGCTCCGCGATCGCGCCGAGCTCGGTGTCCCAGTGCGCGCCGCGGACGTGCCGCAGCTCGCCGAAGGACTCGACGCGCTCGAGCCAGCCGCGCAGGTCGGTCATCGGACCTCCCCGAGCAGGTGGGCGGCCACGAGGTCGAGTGCCCCGGGCGCCTCGAACAGGCTGAAGTGCCGCGCGCCCTCGAACACCCGCAGCCGCGCCCGCGGGATGCCGTCGGCCAGCGCGCTCGCCATCGCCGGCGGCGTGGCGTAGTCGTGCTCGCCGACCACGACCAGCGTGTCGGCGGTGATCGACGGGAGCATCGCGGTGCCGTCGAACGCGCCGAGCGCGAGGCAGGCCTGCGCGTGCGCGCCGGAGTCGGTGGCGAGGAACAGGTCCGCGAGCCGCTTGGCCTCGACGGGCTCCCGTTCCAGGAAGTCCGGCGAGAACCACCGGTCCAGCTGGAACTCCAGCTGCTTGTCCCGCGGCTTGCCGATCGCGTCGCCGGCCCGCTGCGCCCACGCGGCCGCCTTGCCGGGCCCGTAGGTCGCCGTGGTGTCGGCCAGGACGAGGCGGCTCACCAGGTCCGGGTGGGTGCCGGCCAGCGAGACCGCGACGCAGCCGCCCATCGACATGCCGGCCACCGCGACCGGGCCGTCGCCCAGCCGGGCGATCAGCCCGGCCGCGTCCCCGGCCAGGTCCTCGATGGCGAACGCCGATCCGTCCCATGCGGACTCACCGTGCCCACGCGCGTCCATCGCGACGACGCGGGCGTGCGGCTCGAGCTTCTCGACGAGCGGCCGCCACAGCTCACCCGACATCGCGAGGGAATGGAGGAGCAGCACCGTACTCATCGGGGTGACCTCCGCTCGGCGGCGGTCGCGACGGCCTTGCGAATCTCCGGGTACGTGCCGCACCGGCAGATGTTGCCCTCCAGGTGGTCGGTGATCTCCTGCTCGCTCGGACGCGGGTTCTCCGCGAGCAGCTCGCGGGACATCAGCACGAACCCGGGGATGCAGTAGCCGCACTGGGCCGCGTCGCAGTCCACGAAGGACGACACCACGTCGTCGTTCTCGTCGAGGCCCTCGGCGGTGGTGATCTCCGCGCCGTCGTAGCGCAGTGCCAGCGCGAGGCAGCTGGACACGCTCATCCCGCCGGCGAGCACCGTGCACGCACCGCACGCGCCGACCCCGCAGCCCTCGCGCACGCTCGTGGTGCCGACCTTCTCGCGCAGCACGTCGAGCAGCAGCGTGTCGTCGGCGACGGCCACCTGGTGCCGGACGCCGTTGACGGTCAGGGTGATCCGGTTCATGCCCTCTCCTCCAGCGCGGCCACGACGGACTCCGGCGTCATCGGCAACGTCGTGAGCCGCACGCCGACCGCGTCCCGGATCGCGTTCGCGATGGCCGGGGCGACGCCGAGGATTCCGGTCTCCCCCACGCCCTTCGCGCCGAACGGGCCGGTGTCGTGCGGGCTCTCGACGATGATCGGGGTCAGCTCGTCGGGCAGGTCCTTGATGGACGGCAGCTGGTAGTCCAGCAGCGTGCCGTTGATCAGCTGGCCCTGGTCGAGCACCAGCTGGTCGAACAACGCGTGCCCGATGCCCATGATCGCCGCGCCGGACAGCTGCTGCTCCACCAGCCGCGGGTTGATCGCCCTGCCGACGTCACCGGCGACCGCGAGATGCTCGAGGTGCACCCGGCCGGTGGCGGTGTCGACCGCGAGCCGCACGCCGATCGCGCCGGCGAACCAGTGCTCGGTGACCTTCGCCGAGCGGCCGGTCTCCTTGTCGTAGGGCACCCAGTCGGAGGTGTAGTTGGCCTCGGTGGTGAGCGTGGCGCCGCGCGCGCCGAAGTGGCTGTGCACAAGGTCCGAAATGGACACTTCGGCGTCCGCGTGACGCAGGCCGTCCGGCGTCAGCGAGACCTCCCCGGCCGGCACGCCGAACCGCTCGGCGGCCAGGCCGAGGAGCTTGCCCCGCATGGCTTCCGCGACCCGGCGGACGGCGTTGCCGGTGTGGTAGGTCGACCGGCTGCCGGCGGTGATCGTGTCGTACGGGGTGGCGTCGGTGTCCGCACGCACCACGTGGATGCGCTCGGATGACATCCGCAGCACGTCGGCGGCGATCTGGGCCATGATCGTGTCGCTGCCCTGGCCCATGTCGACCGTGCTGATCAGCAGCGTGGCCGACGCGTCCTGGTTGAGCTGCAGCACCGCGTTCGCGATCGTCGGCGTCAGCACGGCCTTCACGCCGACCGCGACCCCGCGGCCGCGGCGGATCCGGCCGGTGCCCCGGTCCAGCGGCTCGGACCAGCCGATCGCATTCGCGACCGCGTCGAGGCAGCCGACGAAGTCCGCGCTGTGCATCCGCGTGCCCATCGGCGCCTCGTCGCCCTCGCGCAGCAGGTGCTTGCGGCGGAACGCGTACGGGTCCTCGCCGAGGGAGTGGGCGAGCTCGTCGATCAGCGACTCGTGCGACCAGGTCACCTGGGGCACGCCGAACCCGCGGAACGGCCCCGCGGAGGGCTTGTTCGTGTAGACGCAGCGGGACCGCACGGTCGCGTTCGCGATCCGGTACGGGCCGGGCGCGACCATGCCGGACTTCGCGGCGATGCGCGGCCCGACGTCGGCGTAGGCGCCGGTGTCGTAGCGGACGTCGGCGATCGCGCTCACCAGGTCGCCCTCGGCGTCGGCGGTCATGCTCGACGTCACGCCGACCCCGTGCCGGGTGGTGAGCAGGAACGACTCCTCGCGCGAGGCCACGAGCCGGACCTTGCGCCCGGTGGTCCACGCGAGCGCGGCGGCCAGCGGCTCGAGCCGGTCGTACATCTTGGCGCCGAAGCTGCCGCCGAGCGGGCGGGTGGTCACCCGGACCCGGGACAGCGGCAGGTCGAGCAGGTCGGCGATCGTCTGCCGGACGTAGGACGGGGTCTGCGTGGTGGAGAGCATCTCCAGCCGGCCGGCGTCGACCCACGCGATCGTGCACGGCAGCTCGATCGGCACGTGGTGGGTCGGCGGCGCCCAGAACTCGCCGGTGACCGTGTGCGCACCGGCCGCCCGCGCGGCGGCCGCGTCGCCGTGGCGCAGGTTGTACTCGTAGTTGACGTTGGTGTCCCGCACGCCCCGCAGGTGGCCCAGGTCGCCGAACACCGACGACGGCCGCAGCTCGTCGTGGACGTACGCGGTGCCCTCGAGCGCGTCGGCGAGGTCGTAGACCGGGGTCAGCTCCTCGTACTCCACCCAGACCGCGTCGGCCGCGGCGCGCGCGGCGGCGAGGTCGGCGGCGAGCACGGCGGCCACCGGCTCGCCGACGTAGCGCACCTTGTCGTAGGCGAGCCCCGGCTGGTCGGCGAACGCCGGGCCGGTGAGCAGCCGGTCGCCGAGCTGCTTGTGCAGGTCGGCGCCGGTGACGACGGCGTACACGCCGGGCATGGCCAGCGCGTCCTCGACGTGCACCGCGGAGATCAGCGCGTGCGGCCGGGTGCCACGGTGCAGCGCCACGTGCGCGCCCGCGCCCACCGGCTGGTCACCGACGTGCGAGACGAGCCCGCGGACCCGGCCGACCATGTCGAACCGCGCCCGCCGGCCACCGACCCACCCCTGCTCAAGCATTCCCTGTGTCCTTCCACGCGGTGTCCCTCCACGCTGTGTCCCTCCACGCGGGGTCCTTCCACGCGGCCCGGACCGCGTCCTCGACCGTGACCCGCGCGAGCCTGCGCTTGTACCCGGCCCCGCCCCGCACGTCCGGGATCGGGTCGAGCTCCGGCTCGACGACCTCGAGCGCGGCGTCCACGGCCTGCTGGTCGTCCATCCCGGTGGCGTCGAACGAGACGTACCGCGGCGTCGGCGCCACCGCGCCGAGTCCGATGTGGACCGTGCGGCCGGCGACGAGCACGGCGGCCGACGCGCACGGCCAGTCGTTCTCCCCCAGCGAGGAGCTCTTCACGAACCGGCCCGCGGACCCGGCCGGCTGGCTGGGGATCCGGATGCCGGACACCAGCTCGTCGGGCTCGAGCGCGGTCTGCTGGAAGTCGGTGAAGAACTCGCGCACCGGGATGTCCCGGGTGCCGCGCACCGAGGTGGCCCGCACGATGGCGCCGAGCACGAGCAGCGCGGTGGGCGGGTCGAGCCGGTAGTCGCCGTGCGCGAGGTTGCCGCCGGCGCTCGCGGTGTTGCGCACCCGCGGGTTGGCGACCTGGTGGTAGGCCGCGGCGGCCAGCGGCGCGGTCGCGCGGACCCGCTCGTCGGTCTCCATCCGGCGCAGGCTCACCATCGGCCCGACCGTGACGCCCGAGGCGTCCACGGCGATGTCCCGCAGGCCGGGCACGGTGGCGAGGTCGACGAAGTTGTCCGCGAAGAGGATGCCCTGCTTGACCAGGATCTGGATGGCCGTGCCGCCGCCGTACACCATCGGGTTGTCCAAAGTGGACAGCAGGGTGGCGGCCTCGTCCAGCGAGCCCGGCCGGTGCAGCGCGGGCATCAACGCCCCCGCCGGAACACGGCGACCACGAGCGCCACGAGGGACGTGACGGTCGCGAGCACGGCGAGCTTCCGCGTCGCCGCGGCCGCGAGCTGGGTGTCCGCCGGCGCGCCGACCGTCTCGGTTGCCGTGCCGGCGACGGTGGGGACCACGCGGGCGGTCTTCCTCGCGGCCTTGGTCGGCGGCAGGTCCTCGACCGGGGCACCGCACGCGATGGCCAGCGACCTCGCGAACTCCAGCTCCACCTCGCGGCTGCGCCGGCGGATGATCGGCTCGCCGAGCCGGCCGAGCTTGCCCCACAGCGCCATGTCCATCTCGTAGCCGACGACCGAGGCGTCCCGGCCGGCGCCGGTGGGCCGGACGGTCAGCCGGGCGTCGATCTTGATCGAGCTGCCGAGCTTGCGGTCCTCCCCCTTGAGCACCGCGGTGACCTGCTTGTCGCCCGCGTCGTCGGTCACCGACGCGATGGCCGCGGAGAACCCGGCGGAGAAGCGCACGTGCGCGACCTCGTTGACCAGCCGGCCCCGGTAGTTCTTCTCGTCGACCCGCTCCAGCTCCTCGCAGCCCGGGATGCAGCCGCGCATGGTCTCCGGGTCGAAGAAGAGCGGGAAGACCTTGTCGGGTGCCGCGGGGACGGAGAACTCGGACGCAAGTTTCATGTAGACCGCCATAGGAGACGAGTGGTCCTGTCAACGAGACACTAAGAGCGGGTCGCCGGAGTGTCAAGCAGGACGAAACAGGATCGAAACAGACCTTGACTCCCCCGTTTACCACTCCTAGCATCCGCTCCACAAGACAACGAGTGTCGTATAGAGGACCAGGGAGTCTTCCCCATGGCCATCCCCCGTCTCGCCACCATCGCGATCGCCGGCCTGCTCGCGCTGAGCGCGGCCGGCTGCGCCGCCGGCCAGGGCAACGCCAACGACGGCGACCCGCGCACGCTGCGCATCGCCCACAATTCCAACGCCGCCGCCCTGCCCGTCCAGGTGGCGATCGCCGAGGGGATCTTCGCGAAGCACAACCTGACGGTCGAGTTCACGAAGGTGGAGAACATCGGCACGCTGCCGGGCACGCTCGGCCGCTCGTTCGACGTCGCGCTGTCGGTGCCGACCACGGTGATCGCCGCGGCCCAGCAGGGCATCCCGGTCACCCAGGTGTCCGGCGCCACCCTCGACGTCGAGAACAACCCCACCGGCTTCGTCATCGGCTCGAAGAGGTCCGGCGTCACCGACATCAAGCAGCTCGCGGGCAAGACCCTGGGCGTGCTCACCGAGACCGGCACCACGCACACGGCCACCAAGGCGTGGCTCAAGCAGGAGGGCGTCGACCCGGCGAGTGTCAAGATCGTCCAGGTGGACGGGCCTGCCCAGGCCGACCAGCTCGCCGCCGGGCGGGTCGACGCGGTGGAGACCGTGATGCCGTTCGCCACCAACGTGCTGCGGGACGAGAACGCGGTGAACCTCGGCGACCCGTACCTCAAGCTCGCGCCGGAGCTGTCGGCCATCCTGTGGATCGCCAAGCAGGACTTCGCCGCGCGCAACGCCGGCGTGCTGAAGGACTTCCGGGCCGCGCTCGACGAGGCCCAGCGGTTCATCAAGGCCAACGACCCGAGGGCGCGCGAGGTGCTCAAGAAGTACACCGGCCTGCCGGACGCGGCGATCAAGGCCGCGGTGCTGCCGACCTACACGACCGAGATCCGCCCCGACGACCTGAAGGTCTGGCTGCGGGCCATGAAGGACGCCGACGGGTTCTCCGGCGACGTCGACCTGGGCGCGCTCACCGCGGCGCGGAACTGATCATGGCCGTCTGGGACGAGTTCGTGCCGCCCGGCGAGCTGGACCGGTTGCGGGCCAACGGGTTCGGCGGGCCGGTCGACCTCGGCGAGCGGCCCTGCCTGCTCGTGATCGACGTGACGCTGTCCTTTCTCGACACGGAGTACCCGACCGGCTGCGGACAGATGGGCTGGACGCGGCTGCCGGCCATCGTCTCGCTGCTGGAGACCGCGCGGGAGCTGGGCATCCCCCGGGTGCTCACGTGCGGCTCGGCGGCGGACTCGGTGTTCGTCGGCGGCGCGGTGAAGCTGAGCCAGGACCCCGAGCTCGCGCGGCGCGTGCACGAGGCGCCGTTCCCGCCGCAGCTGCGGCCCCGCCCCGACGAGTACGTGGTGAGCAAGGCGAAGGCGAGCGCGTTCTTCGGCACGCCGCTGCTGACCTACCTGACCCGCCACCAGGTCGACACGCTCATCGTGGCCGGCACGACGACGTCGGGCTGCGTGCGGGCGACGGTCGTGGACGCGGCCTCGCACGGCTACCGGGTGCTGGTCGCGGAGGACGCGTGCTTCGACCGGTCCGCGTTCGCGCACGCGGCGAACCTGTTCGACATCCAGCTGAAGTACGGGTCCGTTGTGGACACCGCGTGGGTGCGCGAGAACCTGGCGGCCACCGAACCGATGGGATCACGATGACTCCGACGATCTCCTGCTCGGACCTGTCGGTCACGCTGCCCGGCGCGGCCGGCCCGGTGGACGTCCTGCACGGGGTGGCGCTGTCGATCGACAAGGCCGAGTTCGTGTCGGTCCTCGGCACGTCCGGCTCCGGCAAGACCACGCTCCTGCGGGTGCTCGGCGGGCTGCTGCCGGCCACCGGCGGGCAGGTGCGCTGCGACGACACGGTGATCACCGGGCCGCCGGAGGGCGTGGTGACCGTGTTCCAGGACTACGCGCACTCGCTGCTGCCGTGGCGGACCGTGCGGCGCAACGTGGCGCTGGGCATCGAGGCGTCGCTGCCGAGGTCCGAGCGGGACGAGCGGGTCGACGAGGCGCTCACGATGGTGGGCCTGCTCGACCGGGCCGGCGAGTACCCGTGGCGGCTGTCCGGCGGCATGCAGCAGCGCGTGCAGATCGCCCGCGCGCTGGCGATGCGGCCGCGGGTGCTGCTGATGGACGAGCCGTTCGGCGCGCTGGACGCGATGACGAAGGCGTCGCTGCAGGACCAGCTGCAGCAGGTGCAGGCGCTCACCGGGACCACGGTCGTGTTCGTCACGCACGACGTGGAGGAGGCGGTGTACCTGTCCGACCGGCTGGTGGTGCTGCGCGGGAGCCCGGCGAACATCGGGCTGTCGCTGGACATCCCGCTGCCCAGGCCCCGGCACCAGATCACCACGAAGGAACGCGCCGACTACCTGGCGCTGCGCCACGAGGTGTACGAGGCGCTCGGGCACACGGTGGGCGAACCCGCCCATGGCTAGGCGGCTGAACCTGCCCGGCACGGCGGTGTTCGTGCTGGGGCTCGGGCTGTGGGAGCTCCTGGTGCGGACCGGCGTCCTGAGCTTCTCCTACCTGCCGCCGCCGACGAACGTGGCCACCGGGCTCGGCGAGCTGTTCGGCAGCGGCGAGTTGGTGACCGCGCTCGGGCACACGCTGCTCGCGGCGCTGTCCGGCTGGGCGATCGCCGGGGTCGCCGGCGTGGCGGCCGGCGCGGTGCTCGGCCTCGTCCGTCCGGTGTGGACGTACTCGATGGCGAGCCTGGAGGCGTTGCGGGCGCTGCCGATCGTCGCGTTCGTGCCGGTGGCCGTGCTGCTGTACGGGTTCTCCGTGCAGACCGAGATCATGGTCGGCTTCTACGCCGCGCTGTGGCCGATCCTGCTGAACACGATCAGCGGGATGCGCACCGAACAGCGGATGGTGGAGGCCGGCCGGGTGCTGCGGCTGTCCCGGGCGGCGGTGCTGTGGAAGATCCGGCTGCCCGCGGCCACGGCATCGATCGTCGTCGGGCTGCGGCTGGGCCTGTCCACCTCGCTGGTGCTGACGCTGGTCGCGGAGATGGTCGGCAACCCGGCCGGGCTGGGCTTCCTGCTCGTGGCGAAGGGCCAGGCGCTGCAGCCCGCGCAGATGTTCGCCGCCGTGTTCGTCATCGGCGTCACCGGGATCGTCCTCAACGGACTCGTGATGGGTCTGGCGCGGGTGGCCTTCCGGGGCCAGCTCGCCTCGTCCGGGGAGACAGCATGACCAGTCCGAAGCCGTCGCGCGGCGGCACGCCGGTGCGCGGGCTCCTGCCGCTGGTCGTGCTGCTGGTGAGCTGGCAGCTCGCCGGCGACCCGGCCTCGCCGTACTTCCCGCCGCCGTCCACGTGGGTCGACGGGGTGCGGCCGCTGGTGGCCGCGGACAAGCTGGCGCCGGCCATCGGCCAGACGTCGCTGACGTTCCTGGTGGGGCTCGCCATCGCGACCGTGCTCGGCTCGGTGATCGGGACGCTCGTGGGCGCGAGCCGGCCGGTGGACCGCGCGCTGTCGCCGAGCCTGGAGTTCCTGCGCGCGCTGCCGGCGGCGTCGCTGGTGCCGGTGGCCGCGCTGGTGCTGGGCTACACGG
The DNA here is from genome assembly GCF_036402745.1 of Actinophytocola sp. Lineage (GTDB taxonomy): Bacteria > Actinomycetota > Actinomycetes > Mycobacteriales > Pseudonocardiaceae > Actinophytocola. The sequence continues at coordinate 44,837 of NZ_DASWSJ010000145.1, forward strand.
CGCAGATGAAGCTGGTGGTCGTGGTGCTGCCGGCGATGTGGCCGATCCTGCTGACCTGCCGGTCGGCCCGGCGCTCGCTGAGCCCGGTGCTGCTGGACACGCCCCGCACGCTGGGACTGTCCACATGGGACCGATTGACGAAGGTCCTCGCCCCGGCGCTGCTGCCCGCGGTGCTGCTGGGCGTGCGGGTGGCGGCCCCGCTGGCGCTGATCATCACGCTGCTGGTGGAGATCGTCACGCGGGTCAACGGGCTGGGCGCCGTGCTCGGCGCCGCGCAGTCGAACTTCCTGTCCGCGCAGGTGTACGGGCTGCTCACGATCGCAGGGGTGCTGGGGTTCGTGGTGAACTGGGTCGTCACGCGTGCGGAGACGGCGGTCAGCCGGCGCATGCGTGGCACGGCATAGGAGTCGACGATGACCGAAGTGCGGGAGACGCAGCAGGCCTGGTACCGATCGCTGGACCGGACGAAGTGGCGTGCGCTGATCGCCGCGAACCTCGGCTGGCTGTTCGACGGCTTCGAGACCTACGCGCTGATCCTCACCGCCGGGGTGGCGATCAAGCAGCTCCACCCGCAGGCCGCCGGCAACCTGCCGTTCTACATCGGACTGACGATCGCGATGACCCTGCTGGGCTGGGGCTTCGGCGGGATCGTCGGCGGCGTCGTCGCGGACTACCTCGGGCGCCGGAAGGTGCTGCTGATCTCGATCACGCTGTACTCGATCTTCACCGGGCTGTCGGCGTTCGCGTGGAACTGGGAGTCGTTCCTCATCCTGCGGCTCCTGACCGGCGTGACGCTCGGGTCGGAGTGGGGCACCGGCACGTCGCTGGTGGCGGAGATGTGGCCGGCGCACGCGCGGGCCAAGGCCGCCGGGCTGATGCAGTGCGGGCTGGGGCTGGGCTTCTTCGTGGCGTCCGCGGCGTGGCACTTCATCGCACCGCTCGGTGCCTCGTCGTGGCGGTACATGTTCCTGCTGGGTGTGCTGCCGGCGCTGTTCGCGTTGTGGTTGCGGCGCAGCGTGCCGGAGTCGGAGAAGTGGACGAAGGTGGCGCGGCGGCGCTCCGACCTGCAGGCCCGGTCGTCGCTGTCCACCGCGGAACGCCGGTACACCCGGTTCACGCTGCGCCAGATCCTGACGGATCCCACGCTGCGCAGGCTGACGATCCTCGGCTCGATCATGTCGACGGTGACCACGCTGGCCTGGTGGGGCATCTCGACGTGGGTGCCGGCCTACGTCGGCAGCAAGGCCGCCGCGGAGGGCCACGACCCGCAGAGCTACGCGTCGACGGCCGGCATGATCTACAACGTGGGCGCGATCGCCGGCTACATCTCGCTGGGGTTCGCGGCGGACCGGTTCGGTCGCAAGGGGACGGTGTTCACCTACTTCGCCGCGTCGCTGATCATGACGCCGGTGCTGTTCCTGTGGACGTCGGATCTCACGCTGGTGCTGGTGCTGTGCGCGGTGAACGGCTTCTTCACGCTGGGCCAGTACACGTGGATGCCGGTGTGGCTGCCGGAGTTCTACCCCACCCACCTGCGGGCGACGGGTGCCGCGTTCGTGTTCAACGCGGCGCGGTTCGTCGCGTTCCTCGGCCCGCTGCTGGCCGGCTCGATCATCGCCGGGCTGGGCGGCTACGGCACGGCGGCTGCGGTGGTCGGGCTGATCTACGTCGTGGGGATGCTCGTGGTCCCGTTCTGCCCCGAGACAAAGGGCCGGCAACTCCCGGAGTGACGCATGGATCCCGCCGCGGCGCGGACGCGCGGGCCACGCTGCCCACGCTCGCGTTCAGCGGGGTCGGATCGTCATGTGCGCGAGGCCCAGCTCGACCCGGTCCAGCTCGGCGCCGGCGCGGCGCAGCGTGCGCATCATCGGGGTGTTGGTCAGCTCGGTGACGGCGTAGGCGCTGCCCGCCGCGCTGGTGGCCGCCGCGGTGGTCAGCCGGCGGAGCATCGCGGTGCCGATGCCCTGGCGCTGCCACGCGTCCTCGACCAGGAGGGCGGCCTCGGCGGTGTCGCCGTCCCAGACGAGGTTGGCCATGGCCACGATGTCCCCGTCCGGGTGCTCGACGACGAGGGTCTGGCCGTTGCGCCGGTTGACCATCCGCGCGAGGTCGGCCACCGAGGGCCGCGCCGTGCCGACGAGGTAGCGCTGCCGGCGGGACCGGTCGCTGCACCGCTCGTGCATGGCGACGATGCCGGCGAGGTCGGCGCCACCGGCCTGGCGCACGGCCAGCTCGGCCCCGGAGGCGAGCAGCACGCTCGTGCGGTGCTCCCGGATCCGCTCGGCGAGCACCCGGTCGAGGTCGAGCAGCGCCCGCGCGCGGGCGAACTCGGCCGGGGTGAACGCGGGCTCGGGCCGGCTGACGGTGAGCAGGCCGCCCTCAGGATCCGCCAGCCGGAGGGTCGTGCCGTCGGGGCCCTCGCTGGGCTCGCCGGTGGCCTCCCAGCGCAGCTCGCAGTCGCCGAGGAGGGTGCGCATCGAGCGGGGCAGGTCGACGCCGGCGACGACGTCCTGGGTGACCATGGTGAGCACGCGGGTGGGGATGTCGACGAGGTCGTGCGGGTCGGCGGGCTCCACGGTGACGTCGCGCCCACCCCCGGCCTCGGCGGCGGCGACGATCTCGGCGGCCGTGCCGTGGCCCTCCACGAGGAACTCGTCGACCGCCCGGTGCGGCACGGCGTGCACCTGCACGGACAGGATGTTCATGCCGTGGCCGGCGAGGCTGGCGGTGAGCGCGGCGAGCGACCCGGGCGTGTCCCGCACGGTCGCCCGAACCCGCCACACCCGGGTCACCTCTGCCCGCGCCTCCCCGTTCGCCTCCCCGGTCGCCTCCCCGCCGGCCGCGGCGACCCGCGGTGGCCGGTGCCGCCACCACCGGTGCACCACCGCGCAGACGATGAGCAACACCCCCATCCCGACGAGCACGATCGCGCCGGCCGGCTGGTGCGCCAGCGAGTTGGCGAACATGTCCGCCACCGCGACGGCGAGGAACAACGCGGCGAGCTCGACGAGCTCCCTGGTCCAAGACTCGGATCTGTCAACCATGGCGCCCAGCCTGCGGCCGCCCCTTTGCGTGGACGCTCCGCCACTGTCACGATTCAGTTACCCGGCGGCCCGGGCGGGTGAGGCCCCTCACTCCCGCAGGCCGATCACGTCCACCGGCCGGGCCCGCAACGCCACCCGGGCCGGGATGCCGATTGCCAGCAGGCCCAGCAGTGCGGTCACGCCCAGGATCCCCAGGTACACCAGCGGCGGCACGGACGGCAGCGGCGACTCGGTCAACCCGAACTCCCGCGCCCGCGCAGTGCAGGAAGGTGCTCTTGCCCGAGCCGGACGGACCCATGACGGCGGTGAACGTGCCGCGTGGCAAGGCGATCGAGACCCCGTCGAGCGCGGTCACCGCACCGGCGCCCGATCCGTACACTTTGGACACTGAGGAGAGTCTGCTGGCGGGTGCGGCGCCACCTGCTCACCGCCGCCGACCCGGCCGCGGCCGGGCGCGCGGCGCTGCGCGAGGCCTACGCCGCCCGGGAGACCCCGGACGGCGTGTCCTTCGGCGGCGCCGCGTGGCTGGTCACGGCGCGCTGACCTGCTCCAGCTCGCGCAGCAGCCGCGGCAGCACCGTGCCCACCCAGCCGCGGGACATGCCCCGGAACGCCTGCTCGTGCTTGGGGTCGGCCAGGTCGAAGCCCGCGTGCTCGACGAACAGGCGGGTGCCCGTGCCCTCGGCCACGAGCCGCCACGTGAGCGTCCAGTCCATTGTGGACTCGGCGAACGTGTAGCTGAGGCGGCGTTCCGGCTCGACCTCGGTCACGGTGCACCGGGCCGCGCCCCAGGCACCCATGTCGAGGGTGAACGTGTGCCCCACGACCGGCGCGATGTCGCCGGCCGCCCACCAGCGGGCGAGCCGGTCCGGCTCCGTGAGCGCGCGCCACACCGCGGCGGGCGGGCGGGGCAGGAACTGGTCCACGTGGATGGTCTCAGTCATCGGTGTCCTCCTCGAGTACGTCGGCCAGGGTGCGCAGGCGATCGCGCCAGTAGCGCTCGAACGGGTGCAGCCAGTCGCTCACGGCGGCGAGCGGCGCGGCGGTGAGGTGGTAGTGGCGCTCGCGGCCACGCACCTCCTCACGCACGAGCCGCGCGCGGCGCAGGACCTGCAGGTGCTCGGAGACGGCCGGCCGGCTCAGCTCGAACCGGGCCGCGAGCGAACCGGCGGTCATCGAGCCGTCGCGCAGCAGCTCCAGCAACCGCCGGCGGACCGGGTTGGCCATGGCGGTGAACAGCACGTCGTCGATCACCGGACCAACATATGTCGGAGATCTCCGACATGTCAACTCTTTCCGACACGTTGGCTTAGGAACTCCGAGGGGTGGGTAGTCCGTTGGGGTAGTGAGACGAAAGGACGGGCCCCATGCCTCTGCTGAGGAAGCTGACCGCTCTCGCCGGGACCGCCGTGGCGGCACGCAGCTACATCCGCAAGAACCCGGACAAGGTCAACAAGATGGCCGCCAAGGCCGGCGAGTTCGTCGACAAGCGGACCAAGGGCAAGTACCACGGCCAGATCGACAACGCGCTGGTCAAGGTGCGCAACGCCACCAACGGCACGCAGCCACCGCGCTGACCCATGCCGACCGCGGCCCATGACGAGATCGCGGACTGGTACGAACGACGGTCGGGACCCGCCCGGACGATCCGCCGGATCGCCGGCGGGTCCCAGGCGTTCCGCTCGGCGGCGCGCCGACGCCGACGGTCTCCGGGACGCCGGCGGTCAGCCCGGGTAGCCGGCGCTACGGACTGACCGGCACCCGCACCTCGATCGTCGCGGCGGGGTCGAGGATCGAGTGCTCGGCGACCTGGGCCCGGTACAGCCGCAGCCGCGCGTCGCCGGTGACCCGGTCGGTCCCCCACGGCGCCATCCCTTGGGAGACCGCCACCCGGGAGAAGACCGCCATCCCGCGCTCGACCACGGCCGGGTCGCTGACCTGCGCGGCGGTGCCGGTCAGGTAGACGGCCTGCGCGTCGGCGGACGCGCACGTCGAGTCGAACACGACCATCGCCAGCTCCGGTCGCACGGCGAGGTTGGCCGAGTGCCGCGTCCCGGGCGCCGAGACCCAGAACAGCTCGCGGTAGTCCTCGTGCGCGAACCACACCGGCGACGCCCATGGCAGCCCGGTCGCGTCCGCGGTGGCGAGCACGACGTAGGAGTTGCCGTCGAGGACGGCGCGGGCGATGTCGTCGTTCGTCATGGGGAGCCAGCATAGGGACCGGCCGGCACACCTGGTGCCCGATCGCTCACGCGTCCTACACTGCCTCGCCCCCAACCGGGAGAGGAGATCCCTGTGATCCGGAAGGTCGCCACCGCCGCCGTCGTCGCCACCGTCGTCGCGGCACTCGCGTCGGCCGCGCTCGCCGTCGGTGCCACCACCGCCACCGCGGACCGGCACGACTCGACGAACGGCCCCTGCGGCTACACGAAGACCCCCGACGAGCCCGCCGCGCGACCGGTGCCGCTGCCGCCCGATCCACATCGGACGCCCGACCGCGGCACGGTCCGCGTCGACGTCTCCACCAACCAGGGCCCGCTGCCGCTGCGGCTCGACCGCGCGATCGCGCCCTGCACGGTGCAGAGCTTCGTCCACCTGGCGCGGCACGAGTTCTACGACCGCACCACCTGCCACCGGCTCACGACGTACCCGACGCTCGAGGTCCTGCAGTGCGGCGACCCGACCGGGACGGGCGAGGGCGGCCCGGGCTACAAGTACAAGGACGAACTGCCGGTCGGCCTCGAGCCGGCGCCGACCGACCCGACGGGCGCGCGGAAGATCTACCCGCGCGGCACGCTCGCGATGGCCAACGCCGGCCCGGACACCAACGGCAGCCAGTTCTTCCTCGTCTACGGCAACGCTTACCTGCGGCCGAACTACACCATCTTCGGCACCATCGGCGACAGCGGCCTGGCCACAGTGGACAAGGTGGCGGCCGGCGGCGTCCAGCCCACACCGGAGGACCCGGCCCCGCTGGACGGCCCGCCCGTGCTGCCCGCGAACCTGAAGAAGGTCAAGGTCCGCTGCTGACTCACCGGAAGACGTCCGCGTGCTCGCGTGCCCACTGGGCGAACGGGCGCGCGGGCGCCCCGGTGACCTCCTCGACCGTGCCGGTCACCGGCTCGGGGTCGGTGACGATGCGGGCCCAGTGCGCGAGCCCGCCGTCGATGAACTCCGGCGCCCAGCCCATCTCCCGCATCCGCTCCCGGGCGTCCTGTTCGGACAGCTCCACCCAGCGAAGGTCCCGGCCGATCGCCTCCCCGATCAGCCGCACCTGCTCCTCCTGCGTCACGACCCCGGGACCGGTCAGCTCGTAACGCGCCCCGGCGTGCCCGTCCTCGGTGAGCGCCCGCGCGGCGACCGCGGCGATGTCGGCCTCGTGGATCATCGACCGGCCCGCCCCGCCGTACACCCAGGTGACGCGGTCCGCCGCGCGGATCTCCTCGGCCCAGCCCAGGGTGTTGGTCGCGAACCCGCCGGCGCGCAGGAACGTCCACTCCAGACCGGTGCGCAGGATGTGCCACTCGACCGTGGCGTGGAACAGGCCGGATGGCGCCTC
>NZ_DASWSJ010000146.1:0-4930 GCF_036402745.1 Actinophytocola sp.
CTGGCGGGCGATCGCCGAGATGAGCCTGGCGATGTACGTGCCGTTCCTGATCATGTACCCGCCGTACCTCGCCGGGTGGGCCTCGGCCACCGCGGTCATGGTCGTCGGGCACGTGCTGATGACGCCGGCCATGGTCGTGGCCATGCTGTTCCGCCTGCCTGAGTACACCGGGAGCCACGACCACCACGCGCACAAGGACAAGCCGGTGTCCGAGCCGGAAGCTCGGGAGTTGGCTGTGCAGCACGAAGGCTGACGACAGCCGCCGCGGCAGGGCCGGATCGCGGTCGTGCCGTAGCCGAGGACTCCGGTGACGCGGTGTGGACGAAGGTCGGTGGGGCGTTGGCCGCGTCCTCGTCACGGCTTACCAGCCGGGCGTTTGCGGGCAGCGCTGTACGGCCCGCCCAAGACCGTACGTAACCGACAGAAGTCAGCCGAGTAGGCGACGCAGGACCGGTTCGACGTCGGCGCGCCGGGGCTTCCTCGGCGAAACCAAGGCCTGGTACAGCAAACCGTCGAACAGAGCGGTGAGCGCCTTCGCGGTGATGGTGTCCACTCTGGACTCGAACACCTCGGTGAGCATCGCGTCCCAGGTCGTGCTGGCGGCACGTAGGGCGGGACGTCGGAGTGCGCCGCCGTAGAGTTCGTAGGCGAGCGCGCTGGTCTGCCGGTGCTTCGTGGCGAGCACCACGATGAACGTCGCGAGCTCCTCGCTCAGGTCGGCGTCGTCGGGCAGGGCCGACGCCCAGTCGCGCAGGCGTTGGACGTTGCGCTCGGCGACCGTGCGGGCGGCGGCGTCGAGCAGCTCGTCCAGATCGGTGAAGTGGTAGGTGGTCGAGCCGAGTGGCACGTCGGCGCGGGCCGCCGCGGCCCGGTGGGTCAGACCGGCCGGCCCTGCCTCGGAGATCACCGCCACGGCGGCCTCGATGATCCGGTCCCTGCGGTGCGGGTCGTGCCGGCGGGTGCCGGTGGGCGGCATGCGTACCCCTTGCCTCAAAATCCGCCTCCGCGCAAGAGGCTTCTGCTCGCGATCCACATCGCGGACTGACCCTGGACATCGATGTGTACTTCAGTACATAGTAGCGAGGTCAGCACACCGCTGTCACGCGGCGTGGCACCGGGGTGACATCGACGGCGCCTATGTCTGGACGCCGGTGCTGAGCGTGCTGTGGCAGGACGCCGTAAGGAGTTCCGAACCACCGTTTCCTGAGGAGTGCGACGTGACCACGACGGTAACCTCGTTCGAACCGCTGACCGTCACGATCGGTGCCCAGGTCTCGGGTGTCGACCTGGCCGAGACACTCGCCCCGGACGTGGTGGCCGGAATCCGCTCTGCGTTGTTGGACCACAAGGTGCTGGTGTTCCGCGGACAGCGACTGACACCGCCGTCGCACCGGGCTTTCGCGGCCGTACTGGGCGAGCTCACCCCGGCGCACCCGGTCGTGCCCGGCTTGGACGCCGACCACCCGGAGATCTACGTCGTCGACAGTGGGGACGGTGGCAAAGCGCCCGTATGGCACACCGATGTCACGTTCTCCCGGCGCCCTCCGCTCGGGTCGGTGCTGCGGGCGGTGTCCCTGCCGCCGACTGGCGGTGACACCTGCTGGACCGACCTGGAGGCCGCCTACCTGACGCTGTCGCCGCAACTGCGGCGGCTGGCCGACGAGCTCGAGGCCGTCCACGACGGACGCAAGGACTTCGAGGAGTACCTGCACGTCAGGCTGTCCGGCGAAGGGAACGTGTGGGACGGCGAACGGGTTCGGTCACTCGAACCCGTCGTGCACCCGGTCGTGCGGGTGCATCCGGAGACCGGTCGGCGCAGCCTGTTCGTCAACCCCGGTTTCACCACCCACCTCCTGGATGTGCCCGAAGCCGAAAGCCGCGCCCTGCTGGACCTGTTCTTCGCCGCCATCGGCCGTCCCGAGCACAGCGTGCGCCATCGGTGGAGCGTCGGCGATGTGGTGGTCTGGGACAACCGCAGCACCGCGCACTACGCGGTCGACGACTACGGCGACCAGCACCGGGTGATGCACCGGATCACCATCCGAGGCGACCAGCCGGTAGGCCCGCCCCCGCTGACCCGCACCGAGTACACCGGCACGCCGCCGCGGGACCACCTCGGCGTGCCGTCACTCTGACCAGGACCGCCGGATCGTCTCGGCGTTGTCGCGCAGGAAGTCGTCGAACCCGCGCGGCGGATGGCCGGTGAGGTCGGCGACCGCGGACGTGGTCGGTGCGAGCCTGCCGTCCGCGACCTGCGCGAACAGCGTGGCCACGTCCTCGGCGAAGCCCACCGGCAGGCCGAGCGCGGTGAGCCGGGTGGCGAACGCGGCCGCGGGCAGGTCGACGTACCGGATCTCCCGGCCCGCGACCGCGGACAGCTTCGCGGCGATCTCGGTGTGCGTGAGGGCTTCCGGACCGGTGAGGACGAACGTCTCGCCGTGCCGCGGGTCGCCGGTCAGCAGCGCGGCCGCGCTCGCCGCGATGTCCGAACAATCCACATAGGACACCCGGCTGTCGCCGTACGCGCCGAGGAGGTGGCCGTCCTCGGTGAACACTGCCGCGCCGGTGCGGAAGTTCTGCATGAAGCCGCTCGGCTGCAGGATGCTCCAGTCGAGACCGGAGGACTTCAGGTGTTCCTCGATCACCCAGTGCGCGCCTTCGGCCAGCCTGCCGCCCTCGCGGGCGTGCCACACCGACACCTTCACGACGTGCGCCACCCCGGCGGCGGCCGCGGCGTCGATCACCGTGCGCTGCTGGCGGACCATGGGCTGCTCGCCCTCGGCGGGCTGGGCGCCGCCCGCGTTGAGCAACACCCGGTCGACGCCTTTCATCGCGGCCGCGACCGAGTCCGGATCGTCGAGGTCGCCAACCACGTAAGGGCAGCCGAGCGCCTCGCCCTTGGCCGGGTCGCGCACGAACGCGGTGACGTCCGCGCCGGGCAGCTGGTGGACGAGGTGGCGGCCGATGCTGCCGGTCGCGCCGGTGACCAGGATCATCAGGATCTCCGATTAAGCTGAGGGTGGCTCGAGTAATTAACTTGAGGGTACCTCGAATTAATCCGGAGGCAAGAGTGAGCCCTGCCGGGAGGCGGCCGCGTGCGGACGCGCGCCGCAACTACGACCGGCTGCTCGCGGAGGCGGACGCGGTGTTCCGCGAGCAGGGCACCGGCGCGTCGCTGGAGGGCATCGCACGGCGGGCACGGGTGGCGATCGGCACGCTGTACGGCCACTTCCCGAACCGGCGGGCGCTGGTCGGCGCGGTGCTGCGGGAGCGGAACGAGGCGCTGTTCGACGCGGGCGAGGCGTTGCTCGCGGAACTGCCGGAGGAGGCGCTGCGCCGATGGGTCGACCTCGTGGTCGAGCACGCCGCCACCTACCGGGGCCTCGCCGCCCTGCTGGCGGACGGCGTCGACGACGAGGCGTCGGAGCTGCACGCGTCGTGTGCGCGGATGGCGGACATCGGCGAGCGGCTGGTAGCGCGTGCGGCCGAGGCCGGGGTGGTGCGGCCGGAGGTGACCGGGGCGGACGTGTTCGCGTTGATGAACGCGGGCGCGTGGACGCGGGAGCACGCGTCGGCCGAGCAGGCGGCGCGGCTCGTCGCGTACACCATCGACGGACTGCTCGGGAACCGCGGCGGAGATCGGTCGCCACGTCGACGCGGGCGCCCCCGAGGCGGTGCTCACGCAGACTGAGCTGACCACCGAGGAGGACCGCCCGCGCCCGTGGTTCCACGAGCACGTCGCCAGCGAATCCCATGGGCCGCTACCGGACAGCGGGCAGCAGGCCGGTCAGCCGCATCATCCGCCGGTCGTGGCGTCGGGGTCGGCGCACTGGCGGCGCTAGACCGAGGGACTGACCGAGCACCGACTCAGGACCCGTCGGCCGCGGCGGCCAGCTTGGGCGGCGACAGGACCGGATTCTTGCCGAGGGTTGAGGAAAGCAGCCCCGAGTTCGCCACCGTCGGCCTGATAGCGCTGTCCTTTGGCGTGTGCGTCAACTTGGCTCGTGAACTCCAGATATAGCCTGGTCAATGTGCACCCGTTCGGCAGATTCCGGCTCAATCGGCACATCGACACGATAATTGAACTTCCAACCAAGCCAATCTGCCAATAGAAGCACCCGGTCACGTCAAGGCGGCCATCGCTGTGCCGCACACCCAACTTCCCAGTGCGCACACTGGTACGGCGCTCCACGGAGAGCACGTTGGAAGAAGATCGCCGTCATCGGCCGTGGCAGAGTGCCCTTACGTGGGCAACTTATCCCGGTCTTGTTGAGGTGAGGTGTGGTCCCCGCGCTGTTACACCGGCATGCGCTGCCGCACGAGTCGCCTTAACATGAACCCGGACCGTCACCGACCGTGCGCAACGTTCGGGACATCGTCGCTCGCGGCCGCCGACGGGCATTTTGCCGGAACAATAAGAGGAGACGCTGATGAAGGATGAGTCGACAAACCCCGGCGGGCCGGCAGCCGGCGCGACCGACGCACCGATCCTGCCCGCGGGCGTCGACCGGGCCACCTTCCACGCCGAGCTGGACAGGCTGCGGGTTCGGGAGAAGGCGCACACCCGGGAAGCCGACGCGATCGCCGCCGCCCGCCGGCGCCTGCCCGTGGTCGAGATGGACGCCAGCACCGAGCTGATCGGGCCCGACGGGCCGCTCACCCTGCTCGACGCGTTCGGCGGGCGCCAACAGCTCATCGCCTACTACTTCATGTGGTACCCCGGCCGGCCCGCGCCCGAGCAGTGCGAAGGCTGCACCTGGAACAACACCCAGGTCACGGAGCTGTCCTACCTCCACTCGCGCGGCATCACCTACGCGGTCCTCTGCCAGGGCCCCTACGACGAAAGCGTCCGCTACCGCGACTTCATGGGCTGGGACCTGCCGTGGTACTCCGCGCAGGCCTCCATCGACACGCTCCTCGACGGCCGCCA
>NZ_DASWSJ010000147.1:0-3747 GCF_036402745.1 Actinophytocola sp.
ACCAGCAGACCGGCGCCATGGGCGGCATGCCCATGATGGGTGGCGCGGGTGGCGGCGGCGGTGGCGGCGACCAGGAGCGCAGCACCGGCGCCCAGTGGCGCACCACCGGCGACCTGTTCGACGATGCCGCCGACGCCCAGCTGCGTGGGGCGTTCGGCGAGGGGCGCTAGCACGATGGAGGGGATCCGATGAGTGCTCAGGACAAGGCCGCGAAGGCGCGGGCGCGGATGGACCAGGTCCGCCGGGAGATGTCCGAGCGGCGCGCGCTGCGCACCCGCAACGCCCGCGCCGCCAAGGACAAGGCGCTGGACAGCCTCATGAAGCAGGGACCCGTCGCCGCGCAGGTCGCCAAGCACATGGGCGAGCTCGGCCGCCGCCGCGCGGCCGCCGGCGGCTGGGCCACCGAGAAGACCGAGCGGGACAAGGACTACATCCTCGGCTTCGGCGGCGAGGACGAGGAGCGCCGCGACGAGTTCGCGTTCCGGCCCTCGCCGCCGCCGCAGGCCGACCCGCCGCCCGGCGGCCTCGGCGCCATCGACGACGAGGAGACCGCGCCGCCGGCGCCGCCCACGCCGCCGGCCCCCGAGACACCCGCCGCGCGGCAGGTCCGCAGGCCGGTCCGCGAGGTTCTCGACGACGAGGACGACTTCTCCAGCCAGTCGTCCTGGATGCGGAACCAGTGATGAACGCCGCCGTCGCCGAGCGGGCCGACGAGATCAAGGCCGTCGTCTGCCGGGTGCTCGAGGTCGAGGCGCACGAGGTCGGCCCGGCCGACCACTTCGTCGACGACCTCGGCGCCGACTCGATGAAGCTCATCGAGCTGCTGGCCAACCTCGAGATCGAGTTCGACGTCGAGGTGGACCCCGCCGAGTTCGAGAAGCTCGTCAACCTCGACGGCGTCTACGACGTGCTGAGCGCGGCCCTGGACACATGAGCGAGGGCCGGGTGCGACGGGTCGCGGTCACCGGGCTCGGCGTGGTGTCGAGCATCGGCGTCGGCGCCGCCGACTTCGCCACGGGCCTGCGCGAGGGGCGCAGCGGAGCCCGGCCGATCAGCGTGTTCGACACCGAGGGCTTCGCGCACGACGTCGGCTGCGAGGTCGTGGGGTTCGAGCCGGCCGCGTGGCTCGACCGGGTGCCCGCCGACAGCTTGCCGCGGGCCGGCCAGTTCGCCGCGGCCGCCGCGCGGATGGCCGTGCGGGACGCTGGCATCGACCCCACCGACGCCCGCGCGCTGGTGTCCATCGGCACCACCGACGGCGGCGCGGACCGCGGCGAGCGGATCGCCGAGGCCGTCGTGCGCGGCACCGAGGTCAGTCCCGCCGAGACGGGCCGGGTGCCGGCCGCGCTGCTGTCCGTCGGCGTCGCGCGCGAGCTCGGACTGTCCACTGTGGAGATCTCGACGATCGCCACCGCCTGCGCGGCGGGCAACTACGCGATCGGCGACGGGTTCGACGCCGTGGCCACCGGCGACGTGGACGTGGCGCTGTGCGGTGGCGCGGATGCCATGTGCCGCATGACGTTCACCGGCTTCTACCGGCTCGGCGCGGTCGACCCGAGCGCCTGCCGGCCGTTCGACGTCAACCGGCAGGGCATCCTCACCGGCGAGGGCGCGGGCGTGCTGGTCCTCGAACCGCTGGACGCGGCGCTCGCCCGCGGCGCCCGGATCTACGCCGAGGTCCTCGGCTACGGGCTCAACTGCGACGCCGGCCACCCGGTCGCGCCGGACCGCGACTCGGTCGGCCGCTGCATGCGGCTCGCGCTCGAGGACGCGGGGGTCGAGCCGGGCGAGGTCGACCTGATCTCCGCGCACGGCACCGGGACCAAGGCCAACGACGTCACCGAGTGCGGCGCGATCGAGGACGTGTTCGGGCCGACGCCGCCGCGCACCGTGTCGGTGAAGTCCATGCTGGGCCACACGATGGGCGCGGCCAGCGCGCTGTCGGCGATCGCCTGCTCGCTCGCGATCGACGAGGGGTTCATCCCGCCGACGATCAACCACGTCGAAACCGACCCCGACTGCGACATCGACTGCGTGCCCAACGTCTCGGTCCCCGCCGACCTGCGGATCGTGCAGAACAACGCGCTCGCCTTCGGGGGCAACAACTCCGTCGTCCTGTTCGGCAGGAACTAGCGGCATGCCGACGGTGATCACCGCATGGTCTGCGACATCGCCGTTCGGCTACGGCCGCGCCGCGTTCGCCGACGCGGTCCGTGCCGGGCGCACCGCGCCCACCGTCGAGCACTCCGACGACTGGTTCCCCAAGCCGGACACCGCCCACGTCGTGCCGGCCTTCGACCTCACCGAACAGTTGGGGCGCAAGGGAACCAGCTCGATGGACCGGACCACGGCGCTGGCCGTCAGCACGCTGCGCCGCCTGCAGCGCGACGAGCCCGGGTCGGTCGCGCCCGACGCGCGCACCGGCGTCGTCCTCGGCACCACCAGCGGCAGCACCCAGACCCAGTTCGCGTTCACCGGCGACTCGCTCACCCGCCGCAAGCCCTACTTCGTCAACCCGGCGATGATGCCGTTCGCGCTGATGAACAGCGCCGCCGCGCAGTGCGCGAGCTGGCACGGGCTCACCGGACCCAACACGACGATCGCCGCCGGCCGCCTGTCCGGCATCGCCGTGCTGCGCTACGCCGGGCGCCTGCTGCGCACCGGGCGGGCGAGCGGGGTGTTCGCGGGCGCCGCGGAGGAGTACGGCGGGGCCCGCACGCTGCTGGAACGCGGGTCCGGCGGCACGTCGCCGCTCGGTGAGGGATGCGCCATGCTGTTCCTGCAGCCGTCGACCGGTGGGAACCGATCGGCGGTCGCGGAGGTCGTAGCGGTGGACACTCGGCTGGCGGTGGCGGGGGAGCCACGTATCGCGCTGGTCGAGTGTCTGCGCCGGGTCCTGGCCGGTGTCGCGCCGCACGAGGTGTGGGGGGTGGCGCTGTCCGGCCAGGACCCGGCCACGACGGCGATGGAGCGCGACGCGGTGGGCGAGGCGTTGGGACGGGAAGTCGGGCGGGTGGTCGTGCCGGGTGAGCTGATCGGCGACACCGGGGCGGCGACCGGCCCGTTCCAGCTCGCGGCCCTGCTCGCCCTCGCCGAGGGTGAGGATGTCCGCGGCCGGGTGGCGGTGGCCACCGCGGTCGACCGGGACGGCATGGTCGGTTGTGTGGTGGTTCGCCTGCTCGGCGGATCGGGGATTGCGAAGCAGGTTAGGGGTAGCCGATGAGCAGGTCGTGGCAGGAAGTCCAGACGCTGCTGGATGATCCGTATGTGGATGCGGATACCAAGGAGCATCTGCTCGCCGCGTACATGAGGGAGAGCGGCTACGTCGGCCGGCCCGGCTTGGGTGGTCCGGGGTATGGCGGTGGGTACGTCAACGAGGACGGTCTGCCTGAGGATGTGCGGCAGTATTACGACAAGTACAAGCTGCGCAGTGGTGATTTCAACCAGGGCTCGCTTGATGATGTGTATGCAGACGCTCAGGCGGAGTCGGAGGAGGCCGGTTACAGCGCGGGCCTGACCCAGGACGAGATCGACCGGAATACGTCCACTTTGGATGGTATGCAGGCGCCGGTTGAGGGGCAGTCCGGTGGGGTGGAGAAGTCCGACGAGATCTTCGAGTTGGCGCGGCCGGCGTTGAAGGTCTTTGAGAACTTCCTGCCGGTCAACGACAAGGTGCCGGGTGATTCGGTCGGCCGTTACGGGAAGCTCAAGTTCGAGGACATCAAGACCCGCTACGACGAGCAAATG